>NZ_JAJMLX010000001.1 GCF_020991325.1 Bordetella petrii
CATCCGCCACCTGGTCGATGAAGGGGTCATCACCCAGCAAGGCAGCCGGGTTTGCGTGCTGAATGTCCAGCGCCTGGAACAATTCGAATAGCCACCACCATGCCCGATTGCTTGTACTGCTTACACACCATGCCGGCTGGCCACGCCCACTGCGGGCACTGCGGCATGCCGCTGCCCGCGGCCACCGAGCGCGCCCGCAAGCGGCGCTTGCGGCGTTTCCAGTGGTTCTGCCTGGCGCTGGCCCTGTTTTGCGCGGCCATGATCTACTGGCTGCCGCGCAGCCTGGCCTAGGGCAGGCCCGCCCTGAAACCAACCTGCCCCGCGATGGCGGGGTCAAGGCTGCGTAAGCTGGCGGTACAGCTGGGGCAGGCGCAGCGGCAACTGCCGTGGCTGGCGGATTAGTGTGTACCCATGCGCCCCGAACATATACGGCAAATAGCTGCCCGCCTCGCGGTCTATGGTGATGCAGAACGGCAGCAAGCCCTGCCGGCGCGCCTCGATCACCGCCTGGCGTGTATCTTCGACGCCATAACGGCCTTCGTAGCGGTCTAGATCATTCGGCTTGCCGTCGGTAACCAGCAGCAGCAGCTTGCGGCGGCATGGCTGGCCGTCCAGCATCCGCGCGGCCTGGCGGATCGCCGCCCCCATGCGCGTGTAATAGCCGGGGCGCAGGGCCTGCAGGCTTCCACGCACCTCGTCTGTGTAGCGCTGCCGGAAGCTCTTGATTTCCAGCACGCGCACCTGCTGTCGGCGCAGCGACGAAAACCCGTACAACGCAAAAGGATCGCCCACGGCCGACAACGCCTCGGCGAACAGCATCAGGCTATCGCCAATGACGTCTATCACCCGGTACTGGTCGTCCAGATGCGCCTCGGTGGACATGGACAAGTCGGCCAGCAGCAGGCAGGCAAGGTCGCGGCGGGCGGGCCGGCGTTCCATGAACCAGCCCTGCTCGGCGCAAGGGCCATGGCGCCGCTCGGCCTGGAAATCTATCCAGGCCTGCATGTCCAGTTCGCTGCCCACCGGTTGCTGCCGCAGCCACTGGCGTTCGCTGCGCAGATGCTCGAACTGGCGGCGCAGGCGCGTGGCCAGCGGCGCCAGGCGCGAGGGCAGGCCCTGAGCGGCCGAGGGTCGAGGGGCCAGCATCTGTACCCACACGAAATGGTTCTGCAACCGTTGTTGGCGGTAATCCCATTCGGGCAAGGCCTGGGTTTCACCCAAGGGCAGGTCGTCGGCTTCGGCGGGCGGCAGGTCCAGGTCCAGCTTCAGCCCGCCGCCCTGGCGCATGCGCTTGCGCGAAATGGCCAGTTCGTCCAGGTCGTCCGCCGCCCGCGCGGCATCGGCGTTCTCGCCATCGTCGCCCTGCCGGTCCAGGTCGATGTGCTCGGACCAACTGAACAGGTTCTCCAGGCGGATCAACAACAGCCCGCCCTTGCTGGTGGAATCGGCCACCCGCGAGGCCCGCTTGCGCCCCGCCTTCCGTTGCTGCGGGGCGGCAGGGACGACACCGGCGTCATCTTCCGGTTCGGCGCATTGCGCGGCCCCCAAACGCCGGGCCGGATACAGCCACAAGGGGACAGGACACGGCGCGTATTCGCAACGTGGGAACTCGGCGACACTGCCTGGTTCGCGCAGCGCTTGCCGCAGAGCGCGCTCCAGCTCGGCTTCGGCGGGCCGCAGCCTGGCCGGATCGGGCCGCCACGGCAGGTGAGCGTCGACCAGCCGGCGATACCTGCCGCGCAATGCCGGATAGCGCCGCAACAAGACGCCGACCCAGCGTTGGTTGTCGCGTCCCCAATGCAGCATGGGGCCCGCATGGGCGGCCAGCAGGGCCAGCCAGCGATACAGTTCCGCATTCAGCGCCGGTTGGGGATACGCTGCCAGCCGTTCGGGCAAGCGCAGGGTATCGGTGTCACGCCAGGCAACCGGGCTATACCGCCCCGCGCCCGCAACCTGCTGCAACAACTTGCGGCGCAATACCAGGCGTCGGCTGTCGGTTGTTTCCAGGGCGATGCCGCCATCGCCACCCATGGCGCGAAACAGGATACCTAGCGATTGCCGCAAGTCTTCCAGCGCCGCACCCGCATCCGGAAAATCCAGGCGAGCCCGGCGCATGATGAACCGGTGCCACCAGCCCCCGACCCACTCTTCTACCTCGAATCCCAAGTCGATACCCTTGTAAGGCCGCGCAAACGGCAGCGGCCCGCAGTACATGCCGGGCCGCTACAGGCGCGGATTGCCGCCCGCTTCAGGCCGAATGGGCTGCGGCGTGCGGGCCCGTAGAATGGCCACGCTGCCGGAAGCTCAACAGATAGCAGACCAGGCCTATCAGGAAGAACACGCCAGCCCCCAGGCGCAGCCAGAAGAACACCGACAGTTGTTCCATGGTGTTCATGAACGACATGGCGGCGGCATCCGCCGGCAGGCGTTGCAGCCATACCTGCACCATGCCGGCCGCAGTCAGCAGCAAGGTAATGGCCAGCATGGAGATGGTCATCAGCCAGAAGGCCCAGAGTTCCATGCGTTGCGCCGCCGCGCCGGGGGCTTCGCCCAGGCCGCGCAGGCGCGGCATGGCATACGAGATGATGGTCAGCACGATCATGACGTAGGCGCCGTAGAACGCCAGGTGGCCGTGCGCGGCGGTCAGTTGGGTGCCGTGGGTATAGTAGTTGACAGGAGCCAGGGTATGGATGAAACCCCACACCCCCGCGCCCAGGAACGCGGTTACCGTGGTGCCGATGGCCCAGTACGAAGCGGCGCGGTTCGGGTGCTGCCTGCGGCGCTTGCCCACCATGTTCCAGGCGAACAGCACCATGGCTAAGAACGGCAACGGTTCCAGCGCCGAGAATATCGACCCCAACCACAGCCAGACCCCTGGCGCGCCTATCCAGAAATAGTGGTGCCCCGTGCCGATGATACCGGTGATCAGCGCCATGCCGATGATGACGTACAGCCACTTCTCGACGACTTCGCGGTCGACGCCGGTGATCTTGATGAGCACGAAAGCCAGGATGGACCCCATGATGAGTTCCCACACGCCTTCGACCCACAGGTGAACCACCCACCACCAGTAATACTTGTCGCGAGCAAGGTTTTCGGGGTTGTAGAACGAGAACAGGAACAGCACCGCCAGGCCGATGAGGCCTGTCATCATCACCATGCTGACCGCGGTTTTACGACCCTTGAGCAGGGTCATGCCGATGTTATACAGGAAGCCCAGTGCCACCACGACAATACCGGCCTTGGTGATGGTGGGCTGTTCCAGGAATTCGCGTCCCATGGTGGGCAGGACATCGTTGTGCGTCAGGGCCGCCAACCCGGCGTAAGGCACCAGCAGGTAGCCCAGGATGGTCAGTACGCCGGCTATGGCGAACACCCAGAACAAGACCAATGCCAGCCTGGGGCTGTGCAGTTCGCGTTCGGCCTCTTCGGGTATCAGGTAGTACGCGGCGCCCATGAACCCGAACAACAGCCAGACGATGAGCAGGTTGGTATGGACCATGCGGGCCACGTTGAACGGGATCAGGGGGAACAGGAAGTCTCCCACCACGTACTGCAAGCCCATGATGAGCCCGAACAGCACCTGCCCCACGAAAAGAATCAAGGCAAACACGAAGTACGGCTTCGCAACGGCCTGGGAAGCAAACTTCAAATGCGGATTGGGGGTAGTCATGGATCAGCCCTCGCGGTTGGGAGGCCAGTTGTAGTTGTTGATCTTGGAAGTCCATTCCAGGAACTCGGCCATGTCGTCCACTTCCTGGTCGGAAAGGTGGAATTGAGGCATGGTGCGGCGACCCGGCACCCCGAGGGGTTGGGCGCTCATCCAGGCGCGCAGGAACGACTTGAAATCTTGTTCGCCGCCGCGGCGCTCGTACACGTTGCCCAGCTCGGGCGCAAAATAAGCCCCCTCGCCCAGCAGGGTGTGGCAGCCCACGCAGTTGTTCTGTTCCCAGACCAGCTTGCCGCGCACGACGGCCTGGGTCATTTCGGATTCGTTGGTACTTTCCGGGAAGTGTTTTTCGGTGTGGAAGGTAAGAGCCAGGAATATCAGGATGAAGAAAACACTTCCCCCGAAATAGATGTTCCTGGCCATGCCTTTGGTAAAGGTTTCCGGCATGATCGCCCCTGTGGCTATAGGTGGGCACCATTCTAGGAACCGACTTCGCCAGACCAGCTTGACTGCAATCAATTCAGGAAAAATGTTGGCCCGGACATGCCGCCGCGCAAACTCGCTAGGGCCCAAGCGCGGCCGCCAACCCTATCCCCAGGGCTATCGCAACAGGCCAGGCCAGCAGCAACAGGTACCACCCGCGTGGCGCGTGCCGCAACTCCATGAACCCGTCGATGATCAGCCACGCTTTCACCACGGCCAGCACGGCGATGACCGCACGCGCCGGTTCACCCCCGGCGCCGCCCGCCACCGCCACGGTAGCCGCCGTCAGCAGAACCAGGCCCACCCAGCACCAGAACAATCGTGTCATGGCAGCAGCCTCAGTCCAGCAAATACACCAGAGGGAACAGCACCACCCACACCAGGTCCACCATGTGCCAGTACAAAGTGCCGGACTCCATGCCCGCATGCTGTGCAGGCCCGTAGCAGCCCTGCCGGCTGCGCCAGGCCATCCAGCCCAGTATCACCATGCCCAGCAGCACGTGCAGGAAGTGGAAGCCCGTCAGGATCCAGTAAAGCGTGAAGAACGTGTCGCGCTCCAGGCCCAGGCCCGATCGCGCCAGGTGGGCATATTCGCCAAACTTCAACACCACATAGCCGCCGGCGGCCGCCAGCGCCGCACCCAATAGCCTGGCCGTGCCGGAACGCCCCTGACGGGTGCGCGCCAATGCCAGCGCGGCGAACAGGCCAGCCGTCAGCAGGCTTAGTGTCAGCGTCCAACCCAATGATGTGTCCAGCAGCCGGCGGCCCGCGCGGAACACGGCTGGCTGCATGGCCTGGGCCACGGCGAAGGCCAGGATCAGGATGCCGAACACGGTGAGCTCGGCCAGGATAAAGAACCACATCGCCAAGTCGCCTGGCAGGCGCCGGCTGGCAGGTATCGCCGCCTTACCCGAAATGGACATCCACCACGTCCATCAGGGCACCCACGGTTTGCGGGTCATCGGTAAGGGGCTCGGCCAGGCAGGCCAGGCACGCCTGCCGCGGCGACATGCCGCCAGCCATCATGCGTGCCGCGAAGATCAGCAGCCGTGTGGATGCCACCTCTTCGAGATCGTGATTCTCCAGGCGCCGCAATCCCTGGCCCAGCGCCACCACGCGGGCCGCGAGGCCGGCGTCGACTTTCGCCTCGGCGGCTACGATGCGGCACTCTTGTTCGGTGGACGGGTACGCAAAGCGTAATGCCACGAAACGTTGGCGCGTGCTGGGTTTCATCCCCTTGAGCAGGTTCTGGTAGCCCGGGTTGTATGACACCACCAGCATGAAACCCGGCGGCGCGCGCAGGGTTTCGCCGGTGCGTTCGATATAAAGTTCGCGCCTGTCGTCCGCCAGCGGGTGCAATACCACGGCGGTGTCCTGCCTTGCCTCGACAATCTCATCCAGGTAGCAAATGCCGCCTTCGCGCACCGCCCGCGTCAGCGGCCCGTCCTGCCACCATGTGCCCGCCTCGCCTAACAAGTGCCGTCCCACCAAGTCGGTGGCGCTGAGGTCGTCATGGCAGGCCACGGTGTACAGCGGCAGGCCCAGCCTGTGGGCCATGTACTGCACGAAACGGGTCTTGCCGCAGCCGGTAGGCCCCTTGATAAGCACCGGCATCCCGTACCGCCAAGCCTGTTCGAACAGCGGCACTTCGTTGTCCGATGGGTGGTAATAGGGCGCATTCGAGGCATCGACCGGTGCCTTGATCGCCGCGCCTGCAGTCATGACGGTTCCTTTTCATCGAGAAGACCCGGGCACGTTACCTGCAAGCATCCGGGCTCCTCAAGGCGATCCGCCCCTTACGCTTGACCGCGATCAACGTTGCAACATCGCGATTGACCGCAGTCAAGCACAACCGCAGGGGCCTTTCAGTAGCATCCGGCCACAGAGTGCAGTTGCGCAATCGTCCCAGTGCCTTGAACCGGAATCGCGGCATGCGATACCTAAGGAGAAGTCCATGAGCAGTCTTCAAAAAACCCTGCTGGCAAGCCTGACGGCCAGCCTATGGCTGGCCGGCGTGGCAAGCGCCCAGCCCGGCGCGCCCGCCATGACCGACGCCGAAAGAGACACGGCCAAGCAGATCTACTTCGAACGCTGCGCCGGCTGTCACGGCGTGCTGCGCAAGGGGGCCACAGGCAAGAACCTCGAGCCGCACTGGACGCGCACCCAGGCCGACGGCGCCAAGCTCGAAGGCGGCACGCTGCAGTTGGGTACCAAGCGGCTGGAAAACATCATCGCCTACGGTACCGAGGGCGGCATGGTCAACTACGACGACATCCTCAGCGACGCCGAAATCAACCTGATGGCGCGCTATATCCAGCAAACCCCCGACGTGCCGCCCGAGTTCTCGCTGCAAGACATGAAAGACAGCTGGAAACTCATCGTTCCGGTTGCCGATCGGCCAACCAAGCAACTAAACAAAATCAACCTGAAGAATGTGTTCGCCATCACGCTGCGCGACGCAGGCAAGCTGGCCCTGGTAGACGGCGACACCCACAAGATCTGGAAAATCCTCGACACCGGCTATGCGGTGCATATCTCGCGCCTGTCGGCCTCGGGCCGGTATGTATACACCGTGGGGCGCGACGGCCTGACCACTGTCATCGACATGTGGTTCGAAGAACCCACCACCGTAGCCACCGTGCGCCTGGGCTCAGACGCCCGCTCGGTGGACGTGTCCAAGTTCAAGGGCTACGAAGACAAATACCTGGTCGGCGGCACCTACTGGCCTCCTCAGTATTCCATCATGGACGGCGAAACCCTGGAACCGATCAAGATCGTCTCCACGCGGGGCCAGACAGTCGATGGCGAATACCATCCGGAACCGCGCGTGGCCTCCATCGTGGCCTCGCTGCAGAAACCCGAATGGGTGGTCAACGTGAAGGAAACCGGCCAAATCCTGCTGGTGGACTACTCCGACCTTAAAAACCTGAAAACGACCACCATCGAATCCGCCAAGTTCCTGCACGATGGCGGCTGGGATGCCTCGGGACGCTATTTCATGGTTGCCGCCAACGCGTCCAACAAGGTCGCCGCGGTGGACACCAAGACGGGCAAGCTGGCCGCGCTGGTCGACACCGCCAAGATTCCCCATCCGGGGCGCGGCGCCAACTTCCAGCACAAGCAGTTCGGCCCGGTCTGGGCAACCGGCCACTTGGGCGACGACGTGGTTTCCCTGATTTCCACCGCATCCGACAAACCCGGAAACGCCCAGTACAAGCAACACAACTGGAAGGTGGTTCAAGAACTCAAGATGCCGGGCGCGGGCAACCTGTTCGTCAAAACTCACCCCAAGTCCAAACACTTCTGGGCCGACGCCCCCATGAACCCCGAGCGTGAAATCGCCGAGTCGGTTTACGTGTTCCAGCTGGACGACCTGGCCAAGCCTCCAACCCGGCTCGACGTCGCCAAAGACTCCGGCCTGCCGCAAGGCAAAGCCATACGCCGGGCCGTGCAGCCGGAATACAACCACGCTGGCGATGAGGTCTGGATCTCGTTGTGGGGCGGCAAGACAGACCAATCCGCCATCGTGATCTACGACGACAAGACCCTGAAGCTCAAGCGCGTCATTACCGATCCGGCTGTGGTCACACCCACCGGCAAGTTCAACGTCTACAACACCATGCACGACGTTTACTGAGCCCTACTCCTCATCACCGGAAGGCGGTTCCCACGGGAACCGCCCATTTGAATCATGACACTACACCATGGCAAGAAGGGTATCTGGGCCTGGTTGCGCCGCCCCAGCGCAAGCATCTCGCTGGGCGGGTTGCTGCTTGCCGGCATCGCCCTGGGCATATTCTTCTGGGGTGGTTTCAATACCGCGCTTGAGGCCACCAACACCGAGGCTTTCTGTATTTCGTGCCATGAAATGCGCGACAACGTCTATCCCGAATACAAGGAAACCGTTCATTACAGCAACCGCACCGGTGTCAGGGCCACCTGCCCCGACTGCCACGTTCCCAAAGACTGGACTTACAAAATGATCCGCAAGGTCCAGGCGTCGAAAGAGCTCTGGGGAAAACTGGCAGGAACCATCGATACCCGCGAGAAGTTCGAGGCCAAGCGCCTGGAGCTGGCCCGCCATGAATGGCAGCGCATGAAGGCGTCCGATTCCCGCGAATGCCGCAACTGCCATGGCCTGGAAAGCATGAATCCGGAACTGCAGAAACAACGAGCCCGCAAGCAGCACCAAATGGCAACCGAAGACGGCATGACCTGCATCGATTGCCACAAGGGCATTGCCCACCACAAGCCCGAAGGCATGACCGACGACGACGAATAGCCGCCCCGCCGCTCGCACCATCCCAAAGAAAGGAATCCGGCATGAAGAAAACCCAGTTGGCTGGCGTCGCCAGTATCTTATTCACCCTGTCGGCCGCTGCCGTCCATGCGGCGCCACCCGCCGACTGGAACAAGGTCAAGGCTGTCGACCTGGTTCTGTTCTACCCCGGAGTTTCTCCCGTTGAATGGATCACCAAGGGCACCGAGCATGGCGGCGCCCGGGCCTTGAAAAAGGGCGAAACCTGCGCCGATTGCCACTCTGAAGAAGTCGCCAACATGGGCCAGTTGATCGCCAGCGGAAAGAAGCTCGAGCCGGCGCCCATATCGGGAAAGGCCCCGGCCATCACCGTCAAAGTACAGGCGGCGCACGACACAGAAAACCTGTACCTGCGCTTCAGTTGGACACAACCCAAGGCCTCGGGGGCGCCAAAAATGGACGCCGACAACCCCGTCAAGATCGCCTACATGCTGGAAGCCGGAGGCAAGGTTGAACTGGCCCAGCCGGGCGGCTGCTGGGGAGCCTGCCATGGCGACGCACGCACCATGCCGGGTGCCGACGCCAACAAAACCAAGTACGTCAAGAACGGCTCGCTGGATCAAGGCGTCTTCTACGACTTGAACCAGTGGCGCAGCGGTAGCGGCAACGCCTATGACGGCTACGTGGCCGACCAGCGCGTCATGGAGGGCGGTACGGCACTGCTGGGCGCAAGCGGCAAGCGCGACGGCGACACCTGGACAGTCGATTTCACCCGCAAGCTGCAAGGTGGCAGCGGAGACGTCACCCTGGAATCCGGCCACACCTACCCCTTTGGCCTGGCTATCCACGATGACCACGCTACAGGCCGCTACCACCATGTTTCGCTGGGCTACCAGTTGGGCATAGACACGGTTGCCGACATTACCGCGGCCCGCCAGTAGGCCCGGCCAGAGCACACCGGGGCAAACATGGCAGGCATCTGGCAAGGCATCGTACTGGCCGGGCTGTTGGCGGCGGGCCCAGGCGCGCCGTCCGCGCAGGCCGACCCTACCCCCAGGCGGCAGGCTCAGCTCGACCACCTGCTGCGGCAAGACTGCGGCTCTTGCCACGGTCTGCGCATGACGGGCGGCCTGGGGCCGCCCCTGACACGCCAGGCCCTGGCCACCCGGCCGCGCGAACTGCTGATATCCACCATTGCGCTGGGGCGGCCGGGCACAGCCATGCCCGGCTGGGAAGCATTGCTCAGCCCGCAAGACATCGCCTGGCTGGCCGACCGGCTACTGCAAGGATTCCCTCCATGATGCGTACCCTGCTGGCCTGCCTGACTTGCCTGGCGCTGCTCGGCTGCACTCCGTTGCCCATGCGCGGCACCGGAGACCTCGGCCTCGTGATCGAACGCGATGCCGGCAGCATACAGATCATTGAAAGCACTGGCCGCACCAGCCTGGGCCGTGTGCATGGGCTGGGCGATTTGTCGCACGCATCGGTGGTGTTCTCGCGCGACCAGCGCCATGCCTATGTCTTCGGGCGCGACGGGGGCCTGACCAAAGTCGATCTACTGGCGCGCCGCGTAGCCAAGCGCATCATGCAGGGCGGCAACAGCATCGGCGGCGCCATCAGCCAGGACGGCACGTTGATCGCAGTGGGCAACTATGATCCCGGTGGCATCAAGGTGTTCGATGCCGCCACCCTGGAGCAAGTGGCCGACATTCCCGCCACGCCGCTGCCCACCGGCCGCCGCTCGCGCGTCGTCGGAGTGGTCGATGCACCGGGCCGGCGCTTCGTATACAGCCTGTTCGACACCGGCGAAATCTGGGTGGCCGACTTCAGCCAGGGCAACACCCCCTTTGTCAGCCGCCATACGGACATAGGCATTCAGCCCTACGATGCCCTGCTTACCCCCGACGGGCGCTACTACCTGGCCGGTCTGTTCGGCGAAGACGGCATGGCGCGCCTCGACCTTTGGCACCCCGAACGCGGTGTGCAACGGGTGTTGCAACATTATGGCCGGGGTGAGCGCAAACTGCCGGTGTACAAGATGCCGCATCTGGAAGGCTGGGCCGTTGCCGGCACCCAGACTTTCGTGCCCGCGGTAGGCCGCCACCAGGTGCTTGTGATGTCCACCGGAACCTGGCAACAGACAGGGGCCATCAATGTCGCCGGGCAGCCGGTGTTCGTCATGGCACGCCCCGATGGCCGACAGGTGTGGGTGAACTTCGCCTACCCCGACAACCAGTTGGTACAGGTCATCGACACCGAAACCCTGCAAGTCGTCGCCACCCTTGAACCGGGGCCCGCGGTGCTGCACATGGAATTCACCTCGCGCGGCGACCAATTGTGGCTGTCGGTACGCGACGGCGGCGAAATCCAGGTCTGGAATCCCTATCGCCTGCAACGCATCGGCAGCCTGCCCGCCAGCAGCCCCAGCGGCATATTCTTCAGCAGCAGGGCCCATGCCACCGGACTCTGACCTGAATCCCCTGGCCTTGCGGGTGGCGAATACCTATCAGCACGGCATGCCCATCTGCGCACGGCCTTACCAGGTCATGGCGCGCACGCTGGGCTGCCAAGAGCACGAACTGCTGGACTGCCTGCGGCACATGCATGAAACCGGCATATTGGGGCGCATCGGCCCCGTGTTCGAGCACCGCCTCGCGGGTGCCAGCACCCTGGCGGCCCTGTCGGTGCCCGCGCACCGGATCGATTCGGTTGCGCTGCACATCAGCCAGTACCCCGAGGTCAATCACAATTATCTGCGTGATCACCCCTACAACCTGTGGTTTGTGCTGACGGCCGCGCATCGCAGCCGCATCGACGACATCCTGGCCGAGATCGTCGCCCATACGGGCCTGGATCCCCTGGATCTTCCCATGGTGCGCGGCTATCGCATCGACCTGGGCTTTCCCCTGGAGTCAACATGAGCACAAGCCGCGGGCTGTCGCCATCCCAGGCGCTGCACCTGCGCCGCCTGCTCGAAAGCGGCCTGCCTCTGGCCGAACAGCCCTACGCGCTACTGGCACGGCAAATCGGCGTCCACCAGGAAGTCGTGCTGGCGCAGATGCAGCGCTGGAATCGCGAAAACCTGTTCCGCCGCATTGGGTTGGTGCTCAATCATCGGGCCTTGGGGTACCAGGCCAATGCCATGCTGGTGCTGGACGTGCCCGATGTCCAGGTGGACCTGGCCGGCCGGCAGCTGGGGCAGTCGCAAGGGATCAGCCTCTGCTACCAGCGGCCGCGGCGCCCCCCGCATTGGCCTTACAACCTGTTCTGCATGATGCACGGCCGCCAGCGCGACGCGGTGCGCCTGCGGGCGGAAACGCTGCTGCGCGAACTTGAACTCGCGCATCTGCCCCACCAATTGCTGTTCAGCACGCATGCATTCAAGCAATGCGGCGGCCGCTATACCCAGGGAAGCCCACATGGATGAGCTCGACCGTCGCTTGCTGAACTTGCTGCAGCATGGCCTGCCGCTGGAGCCCCGGCCATGGGAAACCCTGGCGGCGCAACTGCACGCCTCGCCACGCGAGCTGCGCAGGCGGGTTCGGGCATGGCTGGAAGACGGCACCCTGACGCGCTTCGGCCCCATGTTCGACGTAGAGCCACTGGGCGGATCCTTTACCCTGGCGGCGCTGTGCGTACCGCACGCGCGTATCGAGCAGGTGGCCGGCATACTCGCCGCCATGCCCGAAGTGGCTCACAACTACGAACGCAATCACACCTGGAACATGTGGTTCGTGCTGGCATGCACGTCACCACGCAAAGTAGCCGTGGCCATCGAACACATCGAACAGCTCACCGGGCTGGCTGTCCTCAACCTGCCCAGAGAACGGACTTACCATGTCGGACTCCATTTCGCCGTCTGACGCGCTGTTGGCCGACAGGCTGATCCGCCTGACCGAAGCCGGCCTTCCCCTGGTGGCCGACCCCTGGGCCTGGGTGGGCGACCAGCTCGGCCTGAGCCCGGGCGCCGCCCTGGCCTTGTTGCAACGCCTGCAGAGCCAAGGCGTTATCCGCCGCGTGGCGGCCGTGCCCAATCATTATCGGCTAGGCTATCAGCACAACGGCATGACGGTATGGGATGTCGATGACGACAAGATCGATGCGCTCGGCCCGCTGGTGGGCGCGCTGCCGTTCGTCAGCCATTGCTACCGCCGGCCCCGCAGGCGGCGCTGGCGCTACAACCTGTTTGCCATGATCCACGGCCGCCACGCCGAAGAAATCGAACGCTACCGCGCACAGATTCGCCTTGTACTGGGACGTTGGTCGTTGGCCGACGACATGCTCATCAGCACGCGCATCCTGAAGAAAACCGGCCTGCGCTTGCCGCCATCCCGGTAACACTGCGCTTCATCAAATCTTATTGTTTGCCGTCAAGGCGTGCGCGGCCAGCCTCGGGAATGCTGGCGGTCATGCTCCCGCCGGGCCGATTGCCGGCGGGTTACGCCGAGAGAACCCCATGTTGAGAATCAGCCATTACCTGCGCGCCCTGGTCCAATCGGATAGCGCACCAGTTCCCAGGGCCCGCGGCACTTCAAGTCAGCGCCCGCCCGTGGTGATCTGGAACCTGCTGCGGCGCTGCAACCTCACCTGCAAGCATTGCTATGCCACCTCGGCCGACAGCACCTTCCGCGACGAACTCAGCACTACCGAAGCCTTGCGCGTCATCGACGACCTGCACGCCGCCGGTGTACGCGTACTGATCCTGTCGGGCGGCGAACCGCTGCTGCGGCCCGACATCTTCCAACTGGCGGGCTACGCGCGGCAACAAGGCTTCTACGTCGCGCTTTCCACCAACGGCACCCTCATTACCGAACACAATATCGACCACATCGCCGCCGCCGAATTCGATTATGTGGGCATCAGTATCGACGGCATGCGGGAAGTGCACGATACCTGGCGCCAGAAACCGGGCAGCTACGCGGCTGCGCTGCACGCGGTCGACCTGTGCCAACGGCAGGGCATCCGCGTGGGGTTGCGCACCACGCTCACGCAGCAGAATGCCTCGCAGCTGCCGGCCATTCTGGCCTTGATGCGTCATCACGGGGTGCAGAAGTTCTACCTTTCCCACCTGAACTACAGCGGCCGCGGCAAGCGCAGCAGCAGGTTCGATGCGCACCACTCCATGACGCGTGATGCCGTGCTTCAGCTGTTCGAGCGCGCCTGGGCCGATATCGGCGCCGGGCTGGACACCGATTTCGTCACGGGCAACAACGATGCCGACGCCATTCTGCTGCTGCAATGGGTGCGCCGCCACATGCCGCAGCATGGAAAAAAGCTCGAATACCTGTTGCGCGACTGGGGCGGAAATTCGTCGGGCGACGGCATCGCCAATGTCGACAACACAGGCGACGTGCATCCCGACACCTATTGGTGGCAGCACCAGGTCGGAAATGTGCGACGCCAGGCATTTCGCGACATCTGGTTCGACCAGCCCCAACCCTTGCTGGCGCAATTGCGCCACCACCCTCGAGCCATTGGCGGGCGCTGCGCCTCCTGTCGGTGGCTGTCCATCTGCAACGGCAACACGCGCACACGCGCCTGGGCACGGGGCGATCTTTGGGGCGAAGATCCAGGCTGCTATCTGACTGACGAAGAAATCAGCCGGCCGCCGCGGCAGTTCTCTACCCCCGCGCTGCCCCTGCGCAGCCTCCCCGAAGCAGGAGCCGAATGCTCCCCCGACCATGAACCTGCCTGATCACTCTCTAAACCAACCCATCACACTGCCCGCCAGGCTGCGGCGCCTTTTCCGGCCAGGCGAAGTCGCCCTGATCGGCGCGGGGCCGGGCGACCCCGGCCTGCTTACCGTGGCAGCCTGGAGCCTGTTGCTGCAAGCCGACGCGTTGGTCTACGACAGGCTCGTCAGCCCGTCTCTACTGGACCTTCTCCCCACTGCGTGCCGCCAGTATTACGTTGGCAAGTCCAGCGGACGCCACAGCCTGCCGCAGGACGAAATCAATCAGCTGCTATTACTGCTGGCCCGGCAAGGCATGCGCGTGGCCCGCCTGAAAGGTGGCGACCCGTTCATTTTCGGGCGCGGCGGCGAAGAGCTCGAGTTCCTGCTTCACCATGGTGTCGACTGCCAGGTGGCGCCGGGCATCACGGCGGCGTCCGGCTGCACCGCCTACGCCGGCATCCCCCTCACCCACCGCGACCTGGCTCACTCATGCCGGTTCATTACCGGTCATCTGCAGCACAATGGCGCGCTCGACCTGCCTTGGCACACCATGGCCGACCCCGGCTGTACCCTGGTGTTCTACATGGGGCAGGCCAGCCTGGAGGAAATATCCAGCAACCTGATATCTGCCGGACTGCCCCCCGACACCCCGGCCATGCTGGTGGGCAACGGCACGCGACACGACCAATACATTGTCCGATCAACACTTTCCGGTCTGGAAGGCCTGGTCCGCCAGCACCATCAGGGCGTCCCCACGCTGATCGTCATCGGCAGGGTGGTCGGCCTGCTGGACGACCGCGTAGCCGAGCATCCCGCCAGGTTCCACGCCGGCCGCATACCCATGGCCGAGCCTGCGCCCCGGGAGCAATTATGCGGCTGACGGCCTGGTGGTGCGCTCTGGCCCTGTTGCTGTCCGCCGGGGCCTCCGCCGCGAACTCCACGCAGCAGCTGTACGAACAGCATTGCCAAAGCTGCCATGGTGCAGGCCGCCTGGGTGGAACCGGCCCTGCCCTGTTGCCGGAAAGCCTGGCCCGCATCAAGCGCGCGGAGGTCCGTGAAGCCATCAGCCAGGGCCGCCCCGCCACCCAGATGGCGGGCTTTTCCGGCACACTGGACGAACCACAGATCGACGCGCTGCTCGATTTCCTGTATCAGCCACCAACCGTTCCACCAACATGGGCCGAAGACGACATCCGCGCCAGTCACCGGCAACTGGCGAACCTGACCCGCTTGCCGGCCACCCCCCAGCACGGCGCCGATCCGCTCAACCTGTTCGTGGTGGTCGAGGCGGGCAATCATCACGTCGTCATCCTGGACGGTGACAGGTTCACCCAGCTGGCACGCTTTCCCTCGCATTTCGCCCTGCATGGCGGGCCGAAGTTCTCGCCCGACGGGCGGTTCGTATACTTTGCATCGCGCGATGGCTGGGTAAGCCTTTACGACCTGCACAACCTGACCATGGTGGCCGAGATCCGCGCGGGCCTGAACACCCGCAACCTCGCGGTCAGCGGCGATGGCCGGTGGGTCATGGTGGGCAACTACTTGCCCGGTGGGCTGGTGCTGCTGAACGCGCGCGACCTTACGCTGGTGGGCACCATCCGCACGCCCAGGGCACAGGGGTCGCCTTCGCGCGTCAGCGCAGTCTATACCGCGCCATCCCGCCACAGCTTCATCGTGGCGTTGAAAGACGTACCCGAAGTCTGGGAATTTTCCTACCAAGGCCAGCCCGATTTCGTACCCCGGGTCATCCCGGCCACCGACCTGCTCGACGATTTCTCCTTCACGCCAGACCACCGCTATTTGCTGGCCACATCCCGCAAGGCGCAGGGCGGCCAGGTCATCGATCTGGACCAGGGTGTGTCTATCCGTGATATTGCCCTGCCGGGCATGCCGCACCTGGGGTCAGGTATTTACTGGAAACGCGGACGCCATTGGGTATTCGCTACACCCAACATCAGCCAGGGGTTGATATCCGTGCTGGACGTGCACACTTGGCGCCCCATCAAAGAAATCGCCACCGAAGGCCCGGGGTTCTTCATGCGCAGCCATCGGCATTCCCGCTATGCCTGGACAGATGTGTTCTTCGGGCCGAACAACGACGCCGTACACCTGATCGACAAGCAGACACTGGAAATTGCCCATACGCTGCGCCCCATGCCAGGCAAGAACGCGGCCCATGTCGAGTTCACGCGCGACGGCCGACACCTGCTGCTGAGCGTCTGGGACACCGACGGCGCGCTGATCGTCTACGACAGCAACACGCTGCAAGAGATCAAGCGCATTCCCATGAACAAGCCCTCAGGCAAGTACAACGTGGGCAACAAGATCGAGTACGCCGAGGGTACCTCGCACTGATCCGGCACCATGACTGACACTTCCTGCGCGCTGCTGGCGCATGGCTTCCCAGCCCCGCCGCTGCTGCGGACGGTGGCGCTGGGGTGCGAGCGCGACGAACGCACACTGTTCCGCCAGTTGTATTTTTCGTTGGGCGCCGGCGGCATGCTGCATGTCAAGGGGCCCAATGGTTGCGGCAAGACCAGCCTGCTGCGCCTGCTGGCGGGGTTGGCGCAACCCACGCAGGGGCGCGTCGAGCGGTATCCCCCGCCCTCGCCCGGCGCATCCCGGCCTCCCCTATGGATAGGCCATGCGCCCGGCATCAAAAACCTGCTGACTCCCTTCGAGAACCTGTCCTGGCTGGGTACCCTGCACACGCCGGTATCCGACGCCTGCGTGCGGCGGGCGCTGGCGGCGGTTGGCCTGCGCGGCACCGAAGATGTGCCCTGCCATGCACTGTCGGCCGGCCAGCAGCGGCGGGTGGCGCTGGCCCGCCTGCACCTGCCGGGCACGCCCCTGTTGTGGATACTGGACGAACCCTATACGGCACTGGACCAGCAGGGCATCAACGATCTGGAACACCATCTGGCCCGCCATTGCGCGCACGGGGGGGCCGTGGTGCTAACGAGCCATCACAAGATACTGCTCCGTGCATCAGAGTATCGCGAACTTGATCTGGGACAGTGCTTGCCATGATCAAGGTGCTTATCCTGTTGCTCATTCGTGAGTTGAAATTGCTATGCCGCCGTCCTGCGGAACTTGCCACCCCCCTGCTGTTCTTCTGCCTGGTCATTGCCTTGTTTCCGCTGGCTGTGGGCCCGCAGTCGCAATTGCTGCAAAGCGTCGCGCCGGGCCTGGTCTGGGTGGCAGCCCTGCTGGCGGTGCTGCTCTCCCTCGACGGCCTGTTCCGCAGCGACCTGGAAGATGGGTCCCTGGAACAATGGCTGCTTTCCCCCCACCCCCTTGCAGTGCTGGCCTTGGCCAAAGTGCTGGCACACTGGGCATGCAGCGGGCTGGCGCTAGTTGCCATGGCACCCGTGCTGGCGCTGGTGCTGGGCCTGCCGGCGCATTGCGTTCCGGTACTGATGCTGTCGCTGCTGTTGGGCACCCCGGTGCTGAGCCTGCTGGGCGCGGTAGGCGCTTCGCTGACTGTCGGCCTGCGGCGCAGCGGCCTGTTGCTGGCCCTGCTGATCCTGCCGCTGTACATCCCTGTGCTCATACTGGGCGGCGGCGCCGTGCAGGCCGCCCAGCAAGGCTTGCCCGCCGCTGCTCATTTGCTGTGGCTGGCGTCGCTGGCGGTGCTGGCGCTTACGCTGGCCCCATTTTCCATCGCGGCAGGGGTATCCCTCAGTGTGGGCGACTGACTACCGGTGCCCCCTTGGCCCCAGGCGAGCGTACGGCATGAACTGGACCCGGCTGCACCGATGGGCATCCCCCAGGTGGTTCTATGAAATGAGCGGCCGCTGCCTGCCCTGGCTGGCAGCGGCCAGCTTGTTGCTCATCGCCGCGGGCCTGGGCTGGGGCCTGGCGTTCGCGCCGGCCGATTACCAGCAAGGCCACAGCTTCCGCATCATTTACGTTCACGTGCCGGCGGCCATGCTGGCCCAGTCCATCTACATCATGCTGGCCGTGGCGGGCGCCATTGGCCTGGTCTGGAAAATAAAGCTGGCCGACGTAGCCCTGCAGCAGGCCGCGCCCATCGGGGCCTGGATGACGCTTATCGCGCTGGTCTCCGGCGCGCTGTGGGGCAAGCCCACCTGGGGCACGTACTGGATATGGGACGCACGCCTGACATCCATGCTTATCCTGCTGTTCCTGTACCTGGGCATCATCGCGCTGGGCCAGGCCATTGCGCGGCGCCAGGCAGCGGCCAAGGCCTGCGCGGTGCTGGCCATCGTGGGAGTGGTGAACATTCCCATCATCAAATACTCGGTCGACTGGTGGAACACGCTACACCAGCCCGCCACCTTCTCCCTGGCCCAGAAGCCGGCCATGCCTGCGCAAATGTGGCTGCCCCTGCTGCTGGCGGCGGCAGGTTTCTACGCCTTCTTCGGCGCCGTGCTGCTTGCGCGCATGCGGCTGGAAGTACTGAAGCGGGAAGCCGCCACTCGCTGGGCCAGCAACGAAATCGCCAGGCTGCTCAAGATCCCCTCATGAACCGCTTTTCCTCGTTTGCCGAATTCCTGGCCATGGGCAGCCATGGTGTCTATGTCTGGACCGCCTACGCATTCAGCCTGGCGCTGCTGTGCTGGATGGCTCTGGCGCCGCTGCTGGCCCGCCGCCTGTGCCTGAAGGCGATGGCGCGCCGTACGGGCCGCCAGGTGCGGCCATGACCCCGCAGCGCAAGAAGCGCCTGGCCGTGGTCCTGGCCCTGGCCTGCGGCGCCAGCCTGGCCGCGGCGCTGGCATTGGCCGCCCTGCGGCAGAACATCAACCTTTTCTACACGCCCAGCCAGATCGCCGCTGGCGAGGCACCCGCGCACACGCGTATCCGCGCGGGAGGCTTGGTACAAGAAGGTTCGCTGCAGCGTTCTCCAGACAGCCTGGTCGTGCAGTTCTCGGTTACCGATGGGGCGCGGCGCGTGGCCGTGCAGTACCGGGGCATCCTGCCCGACCTGTTCCGCGAAGGCCAGGGCATCGTCGCCCTGGGCAAGCTCGATTCCCAGGGCATATTGCAGGCCGACGAAGTATTGGCCAAGCACGACCAGAACTACATGCCGCCGGAGGCCATGCACGCGTTGGAGCAAGCCGGCGCCTCGCCCCCGCGCACGGCTGGGCCTGGGGCCGCCCCATGATTCCCGAACTGGGCCTGCTGTCGTTGATCCTGGCCTTGTGCCTGGCCATGGTGCAAGCCAGTCTGCCGCTGGCGGGCGCCCGGCACGGCAACGTTACCTGGATGCGGCTGGCCAGGCCCGCGGCCTGGGGGCAGCTGGGCTTTCTGGCCCTGGCATTCACATGCCTGGCGCACGCGTTCCTGGCCGATGATTTCTCGGTGGCATACGTGGCGCACCACTCCAACAGCGCCCTGCCCTGGTACTACAAGCTCAGCGCCGTCTGGGGGGCGCATGAAGGCTCTCTGCTGCTGTGGGCATTGATGCTGGCGGGTTGGACGTGCGCCGTCTCGCT
The DNA here is from genome assembly GCF_020991325.1 of Bordetella petrii. Lineage (GTDB taxonomy): Bacteria > Pseudomonadota > Gammaproteobacteria > Burkholderiales > Burkholderiaceae_B > Bordetella_A > Bordetella_A petrii_E. The sequence continues at coordinate 19,545 of NZ_JAJMLX010000001.1, forward strand.
CGCCTCCAGGCAATTGCCCGCCCCCATGATGGCCCGCGTACTGGCAGTCATGGGCCTGGTCAGTATCGGATTCCTGCTCTTCCTGATATCCACCTCGAACCCCTTTGACCGCCTGCTGCTGGATACGCCCGCCGACGGCCGCGATCTGAATCCCCTGCTGCAAGACCTGGGCCTGATTCTGCACCCCCCCTTGCTTTATATGGGCTACGTGGGGTTCTCGGTGGTGTTTGCCTTCGCCATTGCCGCGTTGCTCGAGGGCAGGCTCGATGCCGCCTGGGCACGGTGGGCCCGGCCCTGGACGGCAGCAGCCTGGGGGTTCTTGGGCCTGGGAATTGCCTTGGGGTCGTGGTGGGCCTACTACGAACTGGGCTGGGGCGGCTGGTGGTTCTGGGATCCGGTGGAAAACGCGTCGCTCATGCCGTGGCTGGTGGGCACCGCCCTGATGCACACGCTGGCGGCCACCGAAAAACGCGGGGTATTCAAAAGCTGGACCTTGCTGCTGGCGATCGCGGCATTCTCGCTCAGCCTGCTGGGCACGTTCCTGGTGCGCTCGGGCGTGCTCACTTCCGTGCACGCGTTTGCCACTGACCCGGCACGCGGCATATTCATCCTGTGCTTCCTGCTGCTGGTGGTGGGCGGGTCGCTGACGCTGTTCGCCTTGCGCGCACCCGGATCCGCGCCGCCCGTGCGGTTCGGCGCCTGGTCGCGCGAGGCCCTGCTGCTGGTGAACAACCTGCTGCTTTCCGTGGCTGCAGCCACCATACTGCTGGGCACGCTATACCCCTTGGTCCTGGATGCCCTGACGGGCGCCAAGCTGTCGGTGGGGCCGCCTTATTTCAATGCCCTGTTCGCTCCCTTGATGGCGCTGCTGATGGCGGCCACCGCGCTGGGCGTGGCGGCGCGCTGGAAAAACTCGCCATGGCGCTGGCTGTTGCGCATGCTGGGCCCGGTGCTGGCGGCCAGCATCACCCTGGCATTGCTGGCCGCCGCATGGCGCGGCGAACTGCGCTGGCAACAAATGGCAGTGTGGCTGCTGGCCGGCTGGATCATACTGGGCGGCCTGCGCGACATACTCGACAAAACCCGCCACCGGGGCATGGCGCAAGGGCTGGCGGCCATGGGGCGCAGCTACTGGGGCATGCATCTGGGACACCTGGGCTTCGCGCTGTGCGCGCTGGGCGCGGTGTTGACCAGCACCGGCAGCCTGGAACGCGACCTGCGCATGGCCCCCGGCGATGCGGTCGAACTGGGCGGATACCGCCTGGTCTTCGAAGGCACGATACCTTACCAAGGGCCCAACTTTGCGTCGGAACGCGGCACCGTCCGGATACTGCGCAATGGCCGCCCGGCCGGCACCCTTTACCCGGAAAAGCGCTACTACCCTGTGCAGCAGGCCAGCATGACCGAAGCGGGCATCGACGCGGGCCTGACGCGCGACCTGTTCGTGGCCCTGGGCGAACCCCTGGAAGGGGGGGCGTGGGCGCTGCGGGTGCATATCAAGCCCTTCGTGCGCTGGATCTGGCTGGGCGCGTTGCTGATGGCGCTGGGGGCTTTCCTGGCCGCGTCCGACCGCCGCTATCGCACCTGGGCGAAGCTGCCATCGCGCGTGCGCCCAAGGCCGCCAGTCAAGGAACCCGCATGAGACGCTTGCTGTTGCTGTTGCCGCTGGCCTTGTTCCTGGGAATTGCCGGCTTTCTGTACCGCGGGCTGTTCCTGGACCCCGCCCGCCTGCCATCGGCCCTGGTAGGCCAGCCGTTCCCCGCTTTTGCGCTGCCGGCACTGGACGACCCGCAGCGCAACCTGACACAGCGGGACATCCTGGGCCGGCCCGCGCTGGTGAATGTATGGGCCACCTGGTGCCCCTCGTGCCGGCAGGAACATCCTGTGCTGAATCGGCTGGCGGAAAGCGGAGTGCTGATCTACGGCATCAACTACAAAGACGACCGGGCCCAGGCCCGGCACTGGTTGCGCACCTTGCATAACCCCTACCGCCTGAACATCGAAGACGCCGCCGGCACCCTGGGCCTGGACCTGGGCGTATACGGCGCCCCCGAAACCTTCTTCATCGACGCGCGGGGCGTGATTCGCAACAAATTCGTCGGGGTCATCGACGAGGCCACCTGGCGCGACAAGCTGGCTCCCATTTACCAGCAACTGCTCAACGAGGCCGGCCCATGAAACGCGTACTGGCTGCCGCCCTGCTTTGGGCCCTGTTGGGCAGCGGCCTGGCGGCCATAGATACTTTCGAATTCTCCGACGATGCGCAACGAGCACGATATCGCCACCTGGCCGAAACCTTGCGATGCCCGAAGTGCCAGAACCAGAACATCGCCGACTCCAACTCGCCCATCGCCAACGACCTGCGCAACGAGGTCCATCGGTTGCTGGATGCCGGACACACTGATCAACAGATCATCGAGTTCATGGTGGCCCGCTACGGTGAATTCGTGCTTTACCAGCCGCCACTGAACAACCGGACCCTGCTGCTGTGGTATGGCCCTCCGCTATTGTTGCTGGCGGGCGCCGCCGTACTAGCGGGCATCATCCTGCGCAGGCGCCGGGCTGGCCAGGCAAGCGGCCCGCTGTCCGCTTCCGAACAGCAGCGCCTGAGCCGATTGCTCGAAGGCACGCCGCGGCGTGAAGACGCCTCATGATGGAATTCTGGTTGCCCGCCACCGTGCTGCTGGCCGTGGCCCTGGCATGCGTACTGGTGCCGCTGCTGCGCAGGCCTGCCGCAGATGCCGCTGGCGATGCCGACCGCGCCGCTGTCAACGCGGCGCTTTATCACGAGCGCCTGCGCGATCTTGAAACACAGTATGGCGCCAGGACACTCACGGCCAGCCAGTTGGCGGCGGGGCGAACGGAAGCCGCCCGCGAACTGCTGGAAAACACTGGCCGCGCCACGCAGCCTGCTTCAACCGGCAAGCGCGGCGTCGGTCTTGGCCTGGTTGCCGCGCTGTCGGTACCCATTGTGGGCGCGGTCCTGTATATGCATTGGGGTTCGCTGGACGAAATACTGCTGTCGCGTAGCCAGGGCGGCGGCGCCGGACACGGCATCCCGCAAATGACGGCGCGACTGGAAGCGTCGTTGGAATCCGCCCCCGATTCAGTGGAGGGCTGGATTCTGCTGGGCCGCACCTACCAGGCGCAAGATCGCCATGCCGATGCGGCAAAGGCTTTCGAACGCGCCTCCATGCTGGCGGGGCGCGCGCCAGCACTGCTGGGGCTGTGGGCGCAAGCCCTGTACTTCGCCCACCAGCAGCAATGGACGCCGCAAGTGCAATCGTTGATAGAAGAAGCGCTGGCGGCCGACCCTGCAGAGGCATCCAGCCTGACGCTGGCGGGCCTGGCCGCGTTCGAGACCGGCCGCTACCAGGCCGCGGCCGATTACTGGCAGCGCCTGGCAGCCGCCCTGCCCGACCAGGATCCCGCCCGCGCCACGTTGGCCCAAGGCATCGCCCGTGCCCGCGACCTGGCGCGGGCGCCCGAGTCCGCCGCGACCGTCAAGCCCTGAACATCAGGCATATGCCTCGATCGGCAGGCACGCGCACACCAGGTTGCGATCCCCGTAGGCATTGTCGACCCGCGCAACCGGCGGCCAATACTTGGCATCGCGCAGCGTAGCCACCGGATAGGCGGCCTGCTGGCGCGGGTAGTCGTGCAACCAGTCTTCGGCCAGCAGCATTTGCGCGGTGTGCGGCGCGTTTTTCAGCACGTTGTCGTCGCGGTCGCGCTCGCCGTTCTCGACCTGGGCGATTTCGGCGCGGATGGCGATCATGGCATCGACGAAACGGTCGAGTTCGGCCAGGCCTTCGGACTCGGTGGGCTCGACCATCAGCGTACCCGCCACGGGGAAGCTCATGGTGGGGGCATGGAAACCGTAGTCCATCAGGCGCTTGGCGATGTCTTCGGCGGTAATGCCGCTGGTTTCCTTCAGCGGGCGCACGTCCAGGATGCACTCATGGGCCACGCGGCCATTGCGTCCGGCATACAGCACCGGATAATGGCCGCGCAGGCGCGCGGCGATGTAGTTGGCATTCAGGATGGCCACTTCCGTGGCGCGGCGCAATCCGTCCGCCCCCATCAGGGCGATGTAGGCATACGAAATCGGCAGAATGCCGGCCGAGCCGTACGGGGCCGCCGACACCGGGCCCACATTGGCTTCCACACCTAACCGGCCCTGCGCATTGAGCACGCCCGGCAGGTAGGGCGCCAGGTGCGCGCGCACCGCCACCGGGCCCACGCCCGGGCCGCCGCCACCGTGCGGAATGCAGAAGGTCTTGTGCAAATTCAGGTGCGACACGTCGGAACCGAACTTGCCCGGCTGGGCCACGCCCACCATGGCATTCATGTTGGCGCCATCCAGGTATACCTGCCCGCCGGCCTGGTGCACCAAGTCGCAGATTTCGGTAATGGCTTCCTCGAACACGCCGTGCGTGGAGGGATAGGTGATCATCAATGCCGACAAGCGGTCGCCCACCTGTTCGAGCTTGGCGCGCAGGTCGGCGATGTCGACATTGCCCTGTCCATCGGACGCAACCACCACTACTTCCATGCCGGCCAGTTGGGCCGACGCCGGATTGGTGCCGTGCGCGGATGCGGGAATCAGGCAGACATCGCGCTGCGCCTGGCCGTTGGCGCGGTGATAGCCGCGAATGGCCAGCAGCCCGGCGTATTCGCCTTGCGCGCCGGAATTGGGCTGCAGGCTGATGTTGTCGTAGCCGGTGATCTCGCACAGGGCGGCCGACAGCCGCTCGATCAGGTCGCGATAACCCGCGCTTTGATCGGCAGGCGCGAACGGGTGCATCTGGGCGAACTCGGGCCAGGTGATGGGGATCATCTCGGCCGTGGCGTTCAGCTTCATGGTGCACGAACCCAGCGGAATCATGGTGCGATCCAGCGCGAGGTCTTTGTCGGACAGCTTGCGCAGGTAGCGCAGCATATCGGTTTCGGACTGGATGCTGGAAAACACCGGATGGGACAGGATTTCGCCTTGTCGCTGCAGCGCCTGCGGAATTCCGCCCACGGCCGCCGCATCCTGCGCCTCGATATCCAGCGCCACATTGTCTTTGTGCAAGCCCGCGGCAAACACATTGATCAGCGCTTCCAGGTCGGCGGCCGTCACGGTTTCGTCCAGCGACACCGCCAGCCGGGCGCCATCGACACGGCGCAAGTTGATGCGTTCGCAGTCGGCCGCCACGGCAATGGCGGGCGTAACCGATCCGGTTTCCAGCAGCAGCGTATCGAAGAAAGTGTGGTTCACCACCTTGACGCCCAACTGGCCCAGCGCGGCCCGCAGGATCGCCGTGTAGCGCTGCACACGCGTGGCGATGCGGCGTATGCCGTCGGGACCATGCCACACTGCGTACAGGCCGGCCATGACGGCCAGCAACACCTGCGCCGTGCAGATATTGGACGTGGCCTTCTCGCGCCGGATGTGCTGCTCACGTGTCTGCAGCGCCAGGCGCAGCGCAGGATTGCCCTGGGCGTCTTTCGAGACGCCCACCAGGCGGCCGGGCATGTTGCGTTTGTAGGCGTCTTTGCAGGCCATGAAGCCGGCATGGGGACCGCCGAAGCCGAACGGCACGCCAAAACGCTGCGACGACCCCACGGCGATATCGGCCCCCCACTCGCCTGGGGGAACCAGCAGCGCCAGCGCCAGCAGGTCGGTGGCGCAGGCCACGACCGCGCCCTGGGCATGGGCGGCATCGGCCAGGGCCCGATAATTGGAGACTGAACCCAGGCTGTTGGGATATTGCAGCAGCACCCCGAAGCAGTCCGGCAGGCCCCGGGCCTCGTCGCCCACGACAACCTCGATATCCAGGCCTTCCGCGCGCGTACGCACGACTTCGATCGTTTGCGGATGGCAGTGCTCGGACACGAAAAACACCGCGCTGCCCGATTTCGAGCCGCGCCGCGCCAGCGTCATGGCTTCGGCTGCCGCCGTGCCTTCGTCCAGCAGCGACGCGTTGGAGATATCCAGGCCGGTAAGATCGGCCACCATGGTCTGGTAGTTGAGCAGCGCTTCCAGGCGCCCTTGCGAGATCTCGGGCTGGTACGGCGTGTAGGCCGTGTACCACGCCGGGTTTTCCAGCACGTTGCGCAGCACCACGTTGGGTGTGTGCGTGCCGTAATACCCCTGGCCAATGTAGTTGCGGTAGACACGGTTGCGCCCCGCGATGGCTTTCAGTTCAGCCAGCACGTCGGGTTCGCTGCGCGATTCGGGCAGGGCCAGGGGCCCCTGACTGCGAATGGCGGGCGGCACCACTTCTTGCAACAGGGTATCCAGGCTGCCGCAGCCGACGGCGGCCAGCATTTTTTCCTGGTCGGCTGCGGTAGGGCCGATGTGGCGGGGAACGAAATCAGTGTGGGGGTCTAGGGCGCGCGACATGGATAGTAGATATCTGGGGTGCAAATGAATGGCTGCGCGGCGGCGGCGAGCCGCCCGCGCAGCATCGGCCTGCTTCAGTCCTTGGCCACGGCCTCGTAGCCGGCGGCGTCCAGCAGCTTGTCGAGGTCGGCAGCGTTATCGGGCTTGATCTTGTAGATCCAGGCGGTGTAGGCGGATTCGTTGATCAGATTGGGCGTGCTTTCGAGTTCGTCGTTGAACGCCACGATTTCTCCCGACACAGGAGCGTAGATGTCGGAAGCGGCCTTGACCGATTCGACCACGCCCGCGGTGGCGCCGGCCTTCAATTTGGCGCCGACGTTGACGTCGCCGACAAAGACGAGGTCGCCCAGCTGTTCCTGGGCGTTGTCGGTGATGCCGACGACGAATACGTCGCCTTCGGCTTTGACCCATTCATGGGACTCGGTGTACTTGCGATCGGTGGGCAGGCTCATGGAAGCTCCTAATAGGGTTGCGCGCGGACGCCGGCACCCCTGCCGGCGCATGGTGGCAGTTTACGGGTGTTCGACCGCCTTGCCATGGCGCACGAACGGCAATTTGCATACCTGGGCAGGCACCCGCTTGCCACGGATATCCACCTCGACGAGCTGGCCGGGCTGGACACCCGGCGGCAGCCGGGCAAACGCGATGGAAACGCCCAGCGTGGGCGACATGGTGCCGCTGGTGATTTCACCCAGGCCATTGGGGGTGTGCACGGCCATGTGGGCGCGCATCACGCCGCGGTCTTGCAGTTTCAGGCCGACAAAGCCGCAGGGCTGGGCGAACTGCTCCAGGGCGTCACGGCCAACGAACCGGCGGCCGGCGTTTTTGAGCGACACCGTCCAAGTCAGGCCGGCCTGGTCCGGATGGGTAAGCTCGTCCATGTCCTGGCCGTACAGGTTCATGCCGGCTTCCAGGCGCAGGGTGTCGCGCGCTCCTAGTCCGCAGGGACGCACCCCCTGGGCGACCAGGTCGTTCCATAGTTGCACGACCTGCACGGCCGGCAGCACGATCTCGAAACCGTCTTCCCCGGTATAACCCGTGCGCGCCACCAGGGTGTCGTCTTCCAGCAGGGCCGCCACGAAGGGGGGCAGGGGCTCGGTGGCGGCCTGCCAGGCAGGCCGCGCGGCCCACACCTTGGCGCGGGCATTGGGGCCTTGCACGGCCACCATGGCCAGGTCGCGCCGGGGCGTGATGGCAACGTCGAAACCGCCGGCGCCGGCCACCCGTTGCATCCAGGCCATGTCTTTGTCGGCGGTGGCGGCGTTGACCACCACGCGCCATTGGTCGGCCGCGAAGAAATAGACGATCAGGTCGTCGATGATGCCGCCCTGCGGGTTGAGCATGCAGGTATACAGCGCCTTGCCTGGCACCGTGAGCTTGGCTACGTCGTTAGCCACCAGGCGCTGCAGGAACGCCATGGCGTCCGGCCCGGCGACATCGGCGTTGAGCATGTGGGATACATCGAACATGCCGGCGTCGCGGCGTACGGCATGGTGCTCTTCGAGCTGCGACCCGTAGGCCAGCGGCATTTCCCAGCCGCCGAAATCGACCATGCGGGCGCCGGAGGCCACGTGGGCTTCGGCCAGCGGGGTGCGTTTGAGGGTGGAGGACATGACAGGCTCCGGAGCGGCGGCATCGCCAGGGTTACGGAATGCCGGCCTGGAAGCGGAAAGCGCCAGGAGCCAGCTGGAATTTCCGCCCCTCTGTCCTTTTGCCTGAGAGTTGCCCCGCGGTTTGTGCGGGTTTGCACCTTCGGCGCCTGGGCTGCGCACGGCAAGGCCGGGGCGCCAGGTCTCTCCAGAGTGCTGTTTCAGCCGTGCTCGCCGGCACGACACCGGGGCAACAGGCTGACGCAGCGCGGTATGGGTTACCTGAGCGATTCTGGGCGAATTGCGCCTTCGGCGGCGGCCCGGATGTACCTGGACCGCTCTCTCCCGCGACTTGCATGACAGCGGAGTGAAGCATACATCGAAAGGCTGGCCGGGCAAAGCGGATACGCCCCCCTGCCGTCCGGCGCCGCCGCCGGGAAGACCAGCCCCGCCATTGAGCCCAGTCAATCGCACCAAACCCCGATTGACGGCAGTCAAGGCCACGGCCTGGGCCCGATACCCATAATCCCGCACAGGTTATAGGGAATTGAAACATGGCATTCACACGACGGCAATTGCTCACCGGCCGACGGCCCCGCCCCGGCGCCATGGCGCTGGACGCGCTGCGCAGCCGCCCCTGGCGCGCCCGCATTCTTGCCGCCTGCCTGGCCGGCCAGGGTATCGAATGCCGGGTCTGCGGCACCGCCTGTACCGCGAACGCCATCCAGTTCCCGCTGACGCGGGGCGGGGCGGCACGGCCCCGGGTGGATGCCGCCCGCTGCAATGGCTGCGGACAGTGCCTGCCAGGCTGCCCTTCCTCCGCCATCGTGCCGGAGGCCGCATGAGAATCGCCAGCCTGGTCCTGCGCATCCCCCCCGAACAGATTTCCGCCACCCGGCAGGTTCTGGCCACCATCGCGGGCGTGCAAGTGCACGCCCACGACTCCGCCACCGGCAAGGTCATCGTCACGATCGAAGACGGCCCCGGCTACAGCACAGCCGACTCCATCCTGGCCGTGCACAAGGTGCCCTGCGTACTGTCGGCCACGCTGGCCTACGAATACGGCGACCCCGACACGCCGCTCGCCGGCGAATCCTCACTCCACTTTCGACCCCCGGCATTGGGAGCCTCACCATGTCATTGAACAGACGCGAATTCATCAAGAGCCATGCCATTGCCGCCGCGGCCGCAACCGCCGGCATGTCCCTGCCGAGATCCGCCTTGGCGCAGGCCGCCGCTCCATCCCCCAGCGTACGCTGGGACAAGGCGCCCTGCCGCTTCTGCGGCACCGGCTGTTCCGTGTTGGTGGGGGTACAGAACGACCGCGTGGTCGCCACCCAGGGTGACCCGGAAGCCCCCGTGAACCGGGGGCTGAACTGCATCAAGGGCTACTTCCTGTCCAAGATCATGTACGGCGCCGACCGCCTTACCCGGCCCATGCTGCGCAAAACCAATGGCGCCTACGACAAGAACGGCGAGTTCACCCCCGTCAGCTGGGACGAGGCGTTCGACATCATGGAACAAAAATGGAAACAGGCGCTCGCGCAAGGCGGCCCTGAATCGGTAGCCATGTTCGGATCCGGCCAATGGACCATCTGGGAAGGCTACGCCGCCGCCAAGCTGTTCAAGGCGGGATTCCGCAGCAACAACCTCGACCCCAATGCGCGCCACTGCATGGCCAGCGCCGTGGTGGGCTTCATGCGCACCTTCGGCATCGACGAACCCATGGGCTGCTACGACGACATCGAGCACGCCGACGCCTTCGTGCTGTGGGGCTCGAACATGGCCGAGATGCATCCCATTCTCTGGAGCCGCATCACCGACCGCCGCCTGACCCACCCCGGCAGCGAAGTGCACGTGCTGTCCACCTTCGAGCACCGCAGCTTCGAACTGGCCGACAACGGCATGATTTTCACACCGCAAACCGACCTGGCCATCCTGAACTACCTGTGCAACAGCCTCATCCAGAATGGCAAGGTCGACCGCCAGTTCATCGACCAGCACGTCAATTTCAAGAAAGGCGCCACCGATATCGGATACGGCCTGCGGCCCAACCATCCCCTGGAACAGCAGGCCGGCGCCAATGGGTATCCCTCTGCCGATGGTTCTCCCAAGGGCGACCCGGGCGCGGCCACGCCCTGCACGTACGAAGAATTTGCCGAATTCGTGTCCACCTATACGCTGGACTACACGGCCCGGCTGTCCGGCGTGCCGCCGGAAAAACTGCAGCGGCTGGCTGAACTGTACGCCGACCCCGGCAAGAAGATCGTGTCGTTCTGGACCATGGGTTTCAACCAGCATACGCGCGGCACCTGGGTCAACAACATGATCTACAACGTGCACTTGCTGACAGGCAAGATCTCGCAACCCGGTTGCGGCCCATTCTCGCTGACGGGGCAGCCCTCGGCCTGTGGCACCGCCCGCGAAGTGGGCACTTTTGCCCACCGCCTGCCTGCCGACATGGTGGTGGGCAATCCGGCGCACCGCAAGGTGGCCGAGCAACTGTGGCAATTGCCCGACGGCACCATTCCCGCCAAGGTCGGCCTGCATGCGGTGGCGCAAAGCCGCGCCCTGAAAGACGGCAAGCTGAAGTGCTACTGGACGTCCACCACCAATAACATGCAGGCCGGGCCGAACATCAACGACGAAATCTACCCTGGCTGGCGCAATCCCGAGGCATTCGTGGTGGTGTCCGACCCCTACCCCACCGTGTCGGCACTGTCGGCCGACCTGATCCTGCCCACGGCCATGTGGGTGGAAAAGGAAGGCGCCTACGGCAACGCCGAACGGCGTACCCAGTTCTGGCGCCAGCAGGTGAAAGCACCGGGCGAATCGCGGTCCGACCTGTGGCAGTACCTGGAATTTTCCAAGCGCTTCCTGGTTGACGAGGTGTGGCCGGAGGAACTGCTGGCCAAGAAACCGGAATACCGCGGCAAGACCCTGTACGACGTGCTGTACGCCAATGGCGTGGCCAACCGGTATCCGCTGCCAGACGTTGCGGCAGTCAACCAGCATGCCATCGACGGCTACATGAACGACGAGTCGCAGCACTTCGGCTTCTACGTGCAGAAGGGCCTGTTCGAAGAATACGCCCAGTTCGGCCGCGGCCACGCCCACGACCTGGCCGACTTCGACCTGTATCACCGGTCGCGCGGCTTGCGCTGGCCCGTGGTCGACGGCAAGGAAACCCTATGGCGCTTTCGCGAAGGCTACGACCCCTACGTCAAGCAGGGCGAGGGCATCCGCTTTTACGGCCACAAGGACGGCCGCGCCAACATCTTCGCCCTGCCCTACCAGCCCCCGGCCGAAGCACCCGACCAAGACTACGACCTGTGGTTCTGCACGGGCCGCGTGCTGGAGCACTGGCATACCGGGTCGATGACGCGGCGCGTGCCGGAATTGCACCGCGCCGTGCCGGAGGCCGTGCTGTTCATGCATCCCGACGACGCCAAGTCGCGCGGCTTGCAGCGCGGCATGCAGTGCAAGGTAATGTCGCGCCGCGGCGAGGTGCTGGCCAGCGTGGAAACGCGCGGCCGCAACCGGCCGCCTCGCGGCCTGGTGTACATGCCGTTCTTCGACGAAGGGCGGCTGATCAACAAACTGACCCTGGACGCCACCTGCCCGCTGTCGAAGGAAACCGACTTCAAGAAATGCGCAGTCAAGGTACTGAAGGCCTGACCTGCCCCTACCCGCTACCCGCCCCGCCATGACGGACCCCACGCCCATCCACTCGCCCGCGCGCCGCCAGTTCCTGCAGCAATCGGCGGCTGCCGCCGGGGGAGCTTGCGCCCTGGCGCTGGGCTTGGCTCTGTACGCGCGGCAGGCCGGGTCGCTGCCCGCCTCCGCGCTGCGCCCGCCCGGCGCACTGGCTGAAGGCGACTTCCTGGCGGCTTGCATTCGTTGCGGGCTGTGCGTGCGTGCCTGCCCGTACGACACTCTGAAACTGGCGCCGCTGGGTGTGCCGGTTCCCACGGGCACGCCATACTTCGACGCGCGCAGCGTACCCTGCGAAATGTGCGACGACATTCCCTGTGTGCCAGCCTGCCCCACCGGAGCGCTGGACCACGGGCTGACACACATCGAAAACGCACGCATGGGCCTGGCCGTGCTCATCGACCAGGAAAGCTGCCTGAACTTCCAGGGACTGCGCTGCGACGTGTGCTATCGCGTGTGCCCGCTCATCGATGAAGCCATCACGCTGGAACACCAGCACAATCCGCGGTCCGATCGCCACGCCATGCTGCTGCCCACAGTGCATTCCGAGCACTGCACCGGCTGCGGCAAATGCGAGCAAAGCTGCGTGCTGCCCGGCGCCGCCGCCATCAAGGTGCTGCCGCACGCGCTGGCGCAGGGGTCGAAAGCCGATCACTACCGCAAGGGCTGGGAAGAAGCCGAGAAAGCCGGTGGCTCCCTGATTGGCGACCAGGTCCAACTGCCAGTGCGCGGGCTGGACAACCCGCCCGCCATTGCCCCGGGAAGCCGCCCATGACCCCCACGGCTCACGACCCGAAACCCAAGCGCCCCAGCGTCGCAGGCCGAGACCCCACCGCAGCCGCCATTGCCGGCAAGGGCTGGCTGCAAGCGCACCGCTGGTTGTTATGTAGGCGCGCGGTGCAGACGGCCCTGCTGGCCGTTTTCCTGGTAGGGCCGGCCACCGTCTGGCTGGCCCGGCACGGCCACCTGGGCCAGACCTGGTGGCCTGTGAAGGGCAACCTGGCGTCCAGCCTTACGCTGGACTGGCTGCCGCTCAGCGACCCATATGTGCTGCTGCAAAGCCTGCTGGGCGGGCATGCGCCATTGGGCACGGCCCTGCTGGGCGGCGCCATCGTGCTGGCGTTCTACCTGTTGCTGGGCGGGCGCCTGTATTGCGCCTGGGTATGCCCCATCAACCCTGTCACCGACGCCGCCGCGTGGTTGCGCCGCAAGCTGAAGCTGCGCCCGCCGGGCCGCATGCCGTCCAAGGCATTGCGCCTGTGGCTATTGGCGGCCACGCTGCTGGCCTCGGCGGCCACTGGCACCATCGCGTGGGAATGGGTCAACCCTGTGTCCATGCTGCACCGGGCCCTGGTGTTCGGCTTCGGCGCAGCATGGGCGTTGGTGCTGGCGGTATTTCTTTACGACCTGCTGGTGGCGCCGCGTGGCTGGTGCGGCCATGTCTGCCCGGTCGGTGCGTTCTATGGCCTGCTGGGCAAGCGCGCGCTGCTGCGTGTCAACGCCGCCGGCCGCGCCGCGTGCGACGACTGCATGGACTGCTACGCCGTCTGCCCCGAACCCCAGGTGATCCGCCCCGCCCTGAAGCAGGCAGGCCAGACCCACCCCGTCATTCTTGCATCCGACTGCACCACCTGCGGCCGCTGCATCGACGTCTGCCCCCAACACGTATTTCGAATGAGCCACCGGTTCCGTCACAGGAGTGAACCATGAAACGCGCCCTGCAAAACATCGCCCTCTGCCTGTTCGCGGGCCTGCTGGCCGGCATGCCACCGGCACTGGCCAGCGACGCCTCTGTCAAGAGCCTGCGCCAGAACCCCGTGAGCGGCGTCGAACAAGACACCAGCCACTATCGGCAGGAACTCGACGTGGGCGCCACGCTGCCGCGGGATTTCGTGCAGCAGCCGCCGCTGGTGCCCCACGCCAGCAGCAACTATCCCGTTACGCTGAAATTCAACAAATGCCTGGACTGCCATTCCTGGGGCCGCGCCCAGGCCACCCAGTCGCCCAAGATATCCATTACGCATTTCCGCGATGCCCAGGGCCGCGAGCTATCCACCGTCAGCCCGGGCAGGTACTTCTGCATGCAGTGCCATGTCACCCAAAGCGATGCGAAGCCGCTGGTGGAAAACATCTTCCAGCGTGTCCCCGGCCTGAACTGAGCGAGCGTGCAGCATGAAACCCATCAAATGGATAAGTACCCTGCCGCGGCGCGCATGGGCCCTGGCATTCAGCGGGCTGGGCCTGGCATTCGCGGCGGGCGTGGTGTTCTGGGGCGGCTTCAACACGGTAATGGAATGGACCAACACTGAAGCCTTCTGCATCTCGTGCCATGAAATGAAGCAGAACGTCTACCAGGAATACCGCAATACGGTGCACTACTCGAACCGCACAGGGGTACGCGCCGTATGCTCTGACTGCCACGTACCCAAAGAATGGGGGCCCAAGATGCTGCGCAAGCTGTATGCGTCCAACGAGCTGCTGCATCACTTCCTGGGCACCATCGATACCCCCGAAAAATTCGAGGCAAAGCGTGCCACGCTGGCACAGAACGAATGGCGCCGCATGAAAGCCAACAACTCGCAGGAATGCCGCAACTGCCACGACTACAGCTACTTCGACTACACCGGCCAAGGCGCCCGGTCTGCCCGCATGCACCAGCAAGGGCTGGAATCCGGCCAAACCTGCATCGACTGCCACAAAGGCGTGGCGCACAGCCTGCCGGCCATCGAGCAATCAATCGGCCAGCCCAAGCCCGGCGGTGTTCCCGCCCAGGCGCTGCACCCCCGGTAACCCCCCCCGTGATCAGCCCAGCGCGGTATCCAGCAGCATCATCAGGACAAAACCTATCATCAAGCCGCAGGTGGCAAATACTTCATGCCCCTTGCGGTGCGATTCAGGAATGATCTCGTGGCTGATCACGAACAGCATGGCACCTGCCGCGAAGCCCAGGCCCCAGGGCAACAACGCTACCGACCACCCCACGACCAGTGCGCCCACGACGGCGCCCAGGGGTTCGACCAGGCCTGACAACATGCCCAGCGCCACCGCGAAGCTGCGGCGGTAGCCCGCGCCCAGCAAAGCCAGCGCCACTACCAGGCCTTCGGGCACGTCCTGGATGGCGATACCGGTGGCCAGCGCGCTACCGCGCATGGGGTCCGTGCCGACATAGCCCACGCCGATGGCCAACCCCTCGGGCAGGTTATGCAGCGCAATCGCAAACACGAACAGCCAAGTTCGGCGCAAGCGGCTGGCCTCGGGGCCCTCTTTACCCTTGATGAAATGCTCGTGCGGCAGCACGCGATCCATCATCAACAGCACCGCGGCCCCCAGCAACAAGGCGCCGCCCACGATCAGGCCCGCCCCCCAGGGGCCGTGGCCCAGGTCTTCGGCTGCCGCGATGCCTGGCGCCACCAGCGAGAACGCGCAAGCCGCCAGCATGACGCCGGCCCCGAAGCCGAACATGGTGTCCTGGGTTTTCTGGGACAAGGTCTGCGAGAACATCACCGGCACGGTGCCTAGGGCGGTGGCGGCGGCGGCCATCATGCCGCCGGCCAGCGCGTCGGCCACATGCGGCGCGCGCGGCACCAGGAACGACCACAGGGCATGCGCCCCCAGGCAGGCCACCAGCAAGGCCAGCGTCCAGACGCTGATGCTGGTGAGCTGCGGACGGACGCGATGTCGGCTGAAAGTGTTCATACCGGCCTTGTGCAGTGAGTGCCGCGCCTACGGGTCAGGCCAGGGCGGCTTCGTAGCGGCGCGCCACTTCGGCCCAGTCGATCACATTGAAAAATGCGCCGATGTATTCGGGGCGGCGGTTCTGGTACTTCAGATAATACGCGTGTTCCCACACGTCCAGCCCCAGGACGGGAGTATTGCCGTCCATCAGCGGGCTGTCCTGGTTGGCGGAGCTTTCCACCTTCAGCTTGCCTTGCGGGGTCACACTCAGCCAGGCCCAGCCGCTGCCAAAGCGCGTCAGCGCAGCCTTGGTAAAGGCTTCGCGAAAAGCTTCCATGCCGCCCAGTTCGGCGTCAATGGCGGCCGCCAGGCGGCCTTCGGGCTGGCCACCGCCCTTGGGCGACATCACGGTCCAGAACAGGCTGTGGTTGGCGTGGCCGCCGCCATTGTTGCGCACCGGCCCACGCACCGATTCCGGCAAGGTGTCGATGCGAGCCACCAGCGCTTCCACCGGCTCGTCCGAAGGCAGGCCGGCACCTTCCAGCGCGGCATTCAGGTTGTTGATGTATGTCTGGTGATGCTTGGTGTAGTGGATTTCCATCGTCTGCGCATCGATGTGCGGCTCCAGCGCGTCGTAGGCATAAGGCAGATCGGGCAAGGTATAGGGCATGCGACTCTCCTGGTTCTGGCGCTCCGGCGGGAGCGATTCAAGGGATATAAGGGCGGCGGTCAATGCCACGGTTCGGTGCTGTCGTGCCATGGCAGCGCGGCCGCGCGGCGCGCGCGCTCATGGCCGGGATGGTGCCGCAGGAACTGCAGCAGCTCGGCATACGTGACACGACCGTGGCGCAATGCCGCATCGCGCCAGCGGGCATCTAGCGTGGCGTCGACCGCCATCTCATGCAGCAACTCATGTGCCTGGCATACATGCGCCCCGGCCAGGTCATCGCGCTGGCCGCGCCCGTGCAGTTCGGCCAGGTTATGGTGCGACACCACCAGCGCGGCCACGGCGGCGTCCGCATCGGTGGACCGCCCCGGCAGCGCATCCGCCAGGCTCAGCGCCACCCGGTACTGCGCAAGCGCCCCGTCTGCATCACCGCGCTCCAGCGCGCGATTACCGCGCAGCGTAGCCCGCTGCCACGCGCTCAGGCAGGGTTCGGTAACAGGCCGCAGCACGGCCGCGGAACGGGATTGGATCTGGACCATCGTGCTTCCCCCGGGAAAGCATGGTGCTGCTCATTAAAGAGAATTCAAATGATAGTCATTTTTATTTGATATCACAAATAGCAGCGATCCAGGCTGGTCCCGCCCTTGTCTTTCGGCCGCGATATGCGCTATAGCGCGCGGCCGCAAGCCATGGCCGATGCCCAGGCCCACTGGAAGTTGTAGCCGCCCAGCCAGCCGGTGACATCCACCGCTTCGCCGATGAAATACAGCCCCGGCACCTGGCGCGCCTGCATGGATTTCTGGTCGAGCCCGCGCGTGTCGACTCCGCCGCGCATCACCTCGGCCTTCTTGTAGCCGGCCGTGCCGCTGGGAACCAGCGACCACTGATGAATGCCCTGGGCCAGGGCGCGCAAGGTCTTGTCCGGCGTATCCGCCAGACGCACGGTGGCCAGGCCGGCCTGGCCGCCCTGTTCGGCCGCCTCCAGCCATTGGTCGGCCAGCCGACGCGGCCACAGGCCGGCGAGCACAGTGTGCAGTTGCTGGCGGCTGCCCGGCTTGGCCGCGATCAGCTCGCCGGCCAGGTCGCGCCCCGCGGCCAGGTCGATCACGATGGGCTGGCCTGGCTGCCAATAGCTGGATATCTGCAGGATCGCCGGGCCCGACAGGCCGCGGTGCGTGAACAGGAGATCTTCCAGGAACTCGCCGCCGCTGCGGCCCGAACCGGTGCGCAGCGACACTTCCAGCGCCACACCGGAAAGCTCGGCAAAGGGTCGCCACTGCGCGGCGTCGAAAGTCAGCGGCACCAGGGCGGGCCGGGGCTCGACCACTTTCAGGCCGAACTGCCGGGCGACTTTCAGGCCGAAGTCGGTGGCGCCCAACTGGGGAATGGCCATGCCCCCGGTGGCGATCACCAGCTTGGCGGCACGGATCTCGCCCTGGCTGGTGCGCAAGGCATAACCGGCATCGGCCGGGGCGATTTCGTCCACCTGGCAAGGCATGCGCCAATGGACGTTGCCGGCCTGGCATTCGGCGCGCAGCATCTCGATGATGGATTCGCTGCTGTCGTCGCAGAACAGCTGGCCGCGGTGTTTCTCGTGCCAGGCAATGCGATGGCTGCGCACCAGGCCCAGGAAGTCCTGCGGCGTGTAGCCGGCCAGCGCCGAGCGGCAGAAATGCGGGTTCTCTGACAGGAAGTTGGCCGGGCCGGCACCGATATTGGTGAAGTTGCAGCGGCCGCCACCCGAAATGCGGATTTTCTCGGCCAGGCGCTTGGCGTGGTCGATCAGCACGACCTTCAGGCCACGTTGGCCGGCCACCGCGGCGCACATCATGCCGGCCGCGCCGGCGCCGACTACGGCGACGTCATAGGCGGGCAAAGTCATGGCGCGGGCACGGGTGCTGGCAAACAGGAAGAAACCGGCCGCACGGGCGTGCACCCGGGAGCGACGGGCGGGACAGGCGCGTAACGAAAAGGTGGGGACGGCGGCATAGCCCGCTATTTGACCAGATTGCCGACTCGGGCGGGACGCCCCCGGCCGCAGGCTAGGACTCCGGTTCCGCGGCAGCCCATTGGTAGAGCGGCGACTGCTTTTCCATGAAACGGGCCGCGGCCGCGCGATGGTATTCGGTCGAACGCGCGATGCCCTGGCCGGCGGCTTCCATGTCCAGCATGGTATTCATGTCGCTGTTCAGCGATGCGTTGAACAATCGCTTGGTCAGGCTCAGGGCGGCCAGGGGCAATTGACTCATGCTGGCCGCCAGCGACCGGGCTCGCTGATGGACGCGCGACTCGGGGTGGATCTCGAACACGATGCCCATGTCGCGTGCCTCTTCGGCGCCGAACTCGCGTGTCGAGAAAGCCAGTTCTTTTGCGCGCTGCAGGCCGACGATACGCGGCAGCGTATAGAACACGCCGCAATCTGGCACCGCCCCCAGCCGCAAGAACGACAAACAGAAACGCGCGCGCGGCGACGCCAGGACCAGGTCGGCCGTCAAGGCCAGGCCCACGCCCGCCCCGTATGCCGGGCCATCCACGACGGCAATGACCGGGCGGTCCAGGTTGAGCAGGTCGGAAATCACCACCTGTAGATTCAGCATGCGGTCGCGCGCGGCATCGGCGGCGGTGTCCGCGGTCATGGTGCGAATATCGCCACCCGCGCAAAAGGCGCCACCCGCACCTTGTATGACCAGCACCTTGATATCGCGATCGCGGCGCACGGCGGCCACGATGTCACCGAGTTCCTCGCGCATGGCCTGGTCCAGCGCGTTGCGCTGGGCAGGCCGGTTCAGCGTCAACGTGGCGACGTGGTCGACGACTTCGTACTGCACGGCCCGGTAGGCCAGGCTGGCTTGCTGCATGTCTACTCCTTGTATATGGCATGGAGTGCCATCAGGCAATGGTGCCCGTTTTCCTCAGGTTGGCAATGTCTTCGGCGGATCGTCCCAGCTCTTGCAGCAATGCGTCGGTGTGCTGGCCCGGCGGGGAAACCGGCCCCGGCGCGCCCTGCGTCCGGCTGAAACGCGGCGCGGGCGCGGGATGCGTAATGCCGCCAGTCTCGACAAAGCCGTTCCTGGCCCGGTAGTGCGGATGGACGCGGGCCTCGTCGAAGTCGAGCACCGGCGCGAAGCAGGCGTCGGTGCCTTCGAGCAGGTCGCACCATTGATCGCGGGTTTTCATGGAAAACATCTGCTCGAGTTTGATCCGCAAGGCAGGCCACTGGGCGCGGTCCCATTGCTGTTGGAAATCGGGATCACGAATATCGCAGCGTTCCAGCAGCAAGGCATAGAATTGAGGTTCGATCGCGCCGATGGAAATGAACTTGCCGTCGGCGCATGCGTAGCATCCATAGAATGGCGCACCGCCGTCGAGCATGTTCGCCTGCCGGTGCGTGCTCCACTTCCCGCTGGCAAGCATTCCGTGATAGGCCGTGGCCAAAGTGGAAACGCCGTCGCAAATCGCGGCGTCCACGATTTGGCCCTTGCCGCCTTGGCGGGCTTCGAGCAGCGCCGACACAATTCCCAGCGCCAGCATCATGCCGCCGCCGCCGATATCGCCAAGCAAATGCAGGGGCGGCGTCGGAGGCCGATCGGCATGGCCCATGGCGTGCAGGGCGCCCGTGATGGCGATGTAGTTCAGGTCATGCCCCGCCGCATGCGCCAACGGCCCGGTCTGCCCCCATCCCGTCATACGCCCATACACCAGGCGAGGATTGCGTTTCAGGCATACCTCGGGCCCCAGCCCCAGCCTTTCCATGACGCCGGGGCGAAAACCCTCGATCAAGGCATCGGCCGAATCAGCCAGGTCAAGCACGATGTCGATGGCGCCGGGTTGCTTGATGTCCAGGGCGATCGAGCGACGCCCGCGGTCCACGATGGTGCCGCCGCCCCCGAGGAACCCCGCGGCCTTGCGGTCGACGCGGATCACCTCGGCGCCCAGGTCCGCCAGCATCATGGCGCAGAACGGGCCCGGCCCGATTCCCGCCAGTTCCAGTATCCGCACGCCATTCAGTGGCCCTGGCATCTTTCCCCCTGGTATCCGGTTGCGACTACGATTCGAAAAATTCGACGCGGGCCTTGAGCAGAATATCGACATTGGCGTCGAAGTTCTTTTCCATGCGCGAAGTGGGCCCAACCAGTGACATCGCGGTCAGCTGCCCCCCCACGAGCCCGGCAATGCCGATGGCGAACACGCCCTCGTTTCCTTCGTCTTTGGTGTAGAAGTATTTTTTCTCGCGCCCTTCCAGTATCTGCGCGCGCAGCAAGGCCTTGTCGACGATGCTCTTGGCCGTGACGGGCGTCATGGCCAGGCTGTCGATCAGGGCATCGCGCCGCTTGTCGTCCAGCGTGCCCAGCAGCGCCTTGCCCAGCGCCGAGGTGTGCACGTCCACCATCGTGCCGGGCTTGAGCACGTACCGAAGCGCGCGCGGGCTTTCCTGGCAGGCGAATATCTGCACGCGGTTTCCGTCCAGATGCGCACACATCGACGATTCGCCCGATTGCCGGCTAAGGATCTCCAATGCTTCGGAGGCGAAGATCTGCATGGGATCGGCCGCGGCGATGCCCTTGGCCACGTCCAGCAATCGCGCGGTAGGGTGGAAGAATCGAGTCTTGGGAGCCCGCAGCAGATAACCGGCCTGGCGCAGCGTATAAAGCAGGTCGGAACAGCTGCTGTCCGCCAACCCGAGCAAGCGGGCCATCTCCGAATTGCTCAATGGCCGACGCTCTCTTGCGTAGACCTCGAACACTTGAAGCACACGTTGCGCAGTCGGAAGAATCTGAGGCATAGAAATAAATGATTGGCGGTGAAATTCACAGTTTGAATGGCAGCTTTCGCGAGCTGCCGCCGGCTACTTCAGGGCCGATACACCCAAGATTTCCTGTGCAATCAATAGCGACTGGATCTGGTTGGTGCCCTCGGCAATACTCAGGTGCCGTGCGTCGCGATAATAACGCTCGACCGGGAACAAGGCCGTGTAGCCGGCCCCTCCGTGCACCTGCATGGATTGCTCTGCCACGCGCAGAACCGCGTCGGTCGCGTAGCGCTTTGCCATCGAGCACAACATCTGGCTGTCGGCGGCATCCTGATCGAGCGCGGCCGCGGCCCGGTAGCAGAGCAGCCGGGAGGTTTCCACGAGGGTCAGCATGTCCGCAATCATATGCTGCACCAACTGGAAACTGGCAATCGGCCGGCCGAACTGGACCCGCTCGCCGGCATAGCGCACCGCGGCCTGGCAGGCCGCCTCGGCGATGCCCAGGGCCGAGAAAGCCACGACACAACGGCCGATATTCAAGTACTTCTTGGCCAGCGAGAAGCCGCCGCCTTCCTGGCCTATAAGATTGCCTCGGGGAATTTCCACTTCGTCGAATAACAGCTCACCCAGCGGGCAACTATGCATGCCCATCTTCGGAATCGAACTGGCGGAGAATCCCGGCATATTCCGCTCGAACAGCAGGCATGACACCTGCCGCTTGCCGGAATCGCCCGTCCTGACGAATACCACGCCCAGTTCGCACACCGGCCCGAGGCTGATGTAGAGCTTGCGTCCGCTGACTTTCCAGCCTTGCGGGTGGGCCACGGCGCGGGTTTCGATATTGGCGGCGTCCGACCCGATGTTGGGCTCGCTCAAGGCGAAACTGGCGATAGCCTCGCCGCTGAGGATGCGCGGCAGGTGCTTTTCCTTGAGCGCCGGCGATCCGCCGTCGGCAATCACCGAAGCGGCCAGATTGCTGGTGCTGACAATGCTGCGCAACGACGGCCACACCCGCGCCACTTCGGTGATCAGCATGCCGTAAGTGGTCATGGGCAGCGAGAATCCGCCGCTGTCCTCGGGCAGCAGCCCGCCCAGCAGGCCGAAATCCCGCATGGCACGGATGACATCGCCAGGCACCATGCGCGATTCGGCCTCGTGCGCATCGACAAGCGGAGCCACTTCGGCCCGCAAGTAGCGGCGCAAGGCATCCTGCAATTCGACCTGTTCCGCAGACAGCGAAAAATTCATGGGCCATTCCCGCGGATTATTCATTTTTTGCTTGCTCCGCATCCAGTACCAGTTTCCACATGTCGGGCGCTACCGGCGTGCCGGCCTCTTCGATGATATGCGCGATCAGGCCCGCCGTGCGGCCTACCAGCGCCAGGCCACGGGCTGCCTTGGGATCCAGCCCCATTTCAGCCGCGATGGCGCCCATTGCCCCGGCGCCATTGATCGGCAGGAACTTGCCGAATTCGGCATGGTTGACCTGGGCAATGGCATCCAACAGCTTCCAATGCTTGCCGTAGTAGCCATTATCTTGCGACACGCCACGCAACGCCTCGACCCGCGGGTCGCCGTCGACGTGGATCGGATGCCCGACTCCGGCAATGCGCTTCTTCTGCGCCGCGTAGCGGGCCAGCAAGTCGCGCGCGCGTACCGCGAAAGCGTCCGCCGGGCTGTCATCGGCCAGGCCGCGGGCCTCGTCGGACAACATCTGCGCCACATTCTGCGTCACGCCCAGGTACCTGTCGCCCGCTCCCAGCAAGCCCGCCGCCACCGCGCCTTGCAGCGATTCCGGGGCGCCCAGGAAAGTCAGCCGCCCGGCCATCGAAATGGGAGTGAAGCCGTGGTCGCACGAGGTCACCAGGATGACGTTCATCATGCGCTTGAAACGCGGCTCGGGATAACGGCCCAGGATGCAGAGGCACATCATGTCGACGAAGTCGGCGCCGGGAATAATGTCGGTTGACAGATTCTTGCCCCGCACGAAGATGTCCTGCCTGGTGGCATAGCCAATTCTGGTGCGTATCGTCATGATGTTGCTTCCTTGGGCATTGTGGCGAACCGCAAGGGTTCGCCGGTTGTCACGATCAGTGCGTCCAGCGGCATGACACCCTGGCCCGCGGCCCCCAGCCAGACGGGATTGAGTTCCAGTTCCAGCAGCGTATCGGCATGGTGTTCGGCGAATGCGGACACCTTCAGGATCAAGTCCTCCAATGCCGCCAGGTCGCCGGGCGGCTGGCCCCGAACTCCGGCAAGGATGGCGGCGTTGCGGATTTCCGCCAGCAGGTTGCTGGCATCCTGGCGCCGCAGGGGAATCATCCGATGCGCAGTATCGCGCAGCGTTTCCACGAAAATTCCGCCCAGCCCGAAGGTCAGGACCAACCCAAAGGCCGGATCCCGGTGCACGCCCAGCAAGACTTCGTGCCCGCCGGCGGGCAGCATGGCCTCGACCAGCACGCCGTCGATACGGGCCGTGGGCGCGGCGCGCGCCACGGCCTTGCAGATATCTTCGTACGCCTGGACGGCGTCGGTTTCGGAGCGGATATTCAAACGCACACCACCGCATTCGGTCTTGTGCGCGATATCGGCGCTGACGATTTTCATCACGACGGGAAAACCGATATGCGCCGCGATCGAGGCGGCCTGCTCCGGGCTGGCGGCGATTTCGTGACGGGGCATCGGCAAGCCCGCCTGTCGCAGCAGGGCCTTGGCTTGTGCCTCGCTCAGTTGATGCCTTGCAGTCGCCGGCTCGGCAGAAGCAGCGGTAGGCGCAAGGGAATTACCGGGCTGGGCAACGGCACCCGACGGCCAGATGCGCGACAGGGCGGCGATGGCCCCCGACACCGACAAGAATGGCTGCAGCCCATGCTCTTCCAGCAGCTGAAACCCGTCTCCCATGCGGCGGCTCATCCATACCGGAATGATGGGGGTCCGGGTCAAGCGCGATACATCAATGATGGAGCGGGCGATGCTGTCGGTAACCGCTCCGTAATCCATGGGAATGGGGAACAGCACAGCACCAACGTTGGGATCGTCGCAAACCACCCTCAGGCATTCGCTGGCGGCAGCCTGGTCGCGCAGGATATCGGCGGTTGTATCGACCGGGTTGGCGATATTGGCGAAGCCGGGAAGCAACGACTGGAGACTGGCACGGGTGTGCTCCGCGAACGCCGCCATGGGCAGGCCAGCCGTGCCTGCGATGTCGGTTGCCAACGCGGCCGTTCCGCCCGAAAAGGTATAGATGCACAAGCCGCTGCCAGGCTTGGGCGCCCCCACCGCCAGCAGCCGCGTCACCGCCAGCAGCTGGTCCAGGTCGTCGACCTCGATCGCGCCGAACTGCCGGAACACCGCGCTGTTGATCGCGGCGCTACCGGCGATTGAGGCGGTATGCGACTGAGCGGCGCGAACCCCAGCCTCGGAGTGGCCGATCTTCAGCACCACTACGGGTTTGCCGCGCTCGCGGGCCAGTTTCAGCGCCGCGACTAGGCGGCGGCCATCTTTGATACCTTCCATCAGCAGCCCGATGACACGGATCTGTGGGTCCTGGGCCATGCATGCGACGAAATCCGGGATTTCGAGATCGACTTCGTTGCCCGCGGAGAACCACAACCCCACCCCCTGTCCGTGGCTGAGCCCCTGCAGCAGGTTTCGCCCGAGCCCTCCGCCCTGCGTGGCGAGGCCGATAGCGCCGGCATTCAGGTCATGCTTGAAAGCCGGCGAGAATGTCATGCCGATGCAATCGCGGACATTGACGAAACCGGGACAATTGGGCCCGTAGACATGCAGCCCGGTGTCACGGCAAAGTTGCGCGATGTCCTGCTCCAGGGCGCGGCCCGCCTCGCCGGCCTCGGAAAAGCCGGATGACATGACAATGGCGTAAGGGATCCGGCGTTGCGCGCATTGGCGCAAGGTATCCAGCACGCGCGCGGCATTGACGATTACCAACGCGACGTCGATATCCCCTTCGGGAAGCGCTTCGATCGATGGCCAGCAGGGCTGGCCGTCGATTTCGCCGTACGCCGGATTGACGGCATACACATGGCCCGGAATACGCGAATGATGCCGTAGATTCTCGTACAGGCGGCCGCCCTGGCTGGTAGGACGCGGCGACGCCCCCACCACCGCCACATTGGCGGGCTTGATAAAACGCGAAAGGTCGGCGAAGGGCTTCATACGGCGGCTCCGGCATCGCGCATCAGCATGGCGAAATCGGCCTGCACCACCACTTCGCCGCGCTGGTTGACCGCCTCGCGCCGGAAGACCACTTTGACCCTCCCGGGTTTGGCATCGTCCGCGCGGTCGATCACAGTGATCCTCGCATGTACCGTATCGCCGATAAAAGTGGGCTTGGGAAAGCGGCAATTCAGGTCGATCAGCGCAAGTACCAGGGGCTCCAGGCCCCGATAGGCCACGGCCTGGGTCGTCAGGCCGGACAGCACCGACAAGACCAGCAAGCCATGGGCAATACGCTGGCCGAAGCGTGTGGACTTCGCATATTCGGCATCCACATGCAGGCGGTTGAAATCGCCCGACAGGCAGGCAAACTGGACGATGTCGGCCTCGGAAATCGTGCGCCCGGCCGATTCGAACGCATAGCCTACATCGGGCAGCGTCGGCGCGGCGACCGGGGTCGAGGAAGAAGGCATGGTGGTTGTCTCCGGTTCTTGATATGGATTGCTGATAGCGCTTCAGCTCGAATAGCGCCCGCCCGTAACGTGCAGGGTTTCGCCGGTGATGAACCCGGCGCGCTCTGAAGCCAGGAACGCGACCGCATCGGCAATGTCTTCCACTGCGCCCAGCCGCTGCACCGGCTGGCGGGCCAGGGCGTTGGCCTTGAGTGTTTCGTACGTGGACAACGCACGGATCAGGTCGGTTTCCACGAACCCGGGCGCGATCGCGTTCGCCGTGACATTGAACTTGCCCTGTTCATAGGCCAGGGCGCGCGTAAAGCCGATCAGCCCCGCCTTGGCGGCCGAGTAGTTGGTCTGGCCGGGGTTGCCCAGATGTGCCCGGGACGCGATATTGATCACCCTGCCCCAGCGCTTTTCCATCATGGAAGGCAGCGCGGCCTTGGTGCAGTAATAAGCCCCTTTCAGGATCGTATCCACCACGGCGTCCCAATCCGTTTCGGGCATTTTGGCCAGGTATTTGTCGCGCGTGAAGCCCGCATTGTTCACCAGGATGTCGATTGAACCGAACTCCGCCACGGCCTGGTCGGCCAGGGCTTGCACCTGCCCCTGGTCGCAGACATCGGCCACCACGCCCAGCGCCTGGCAGCCGGCTTGCCTGAGTTGGGCGGTGGCCGATTCGACCGCCTGCGGATTGATATCGGTGATGACCACCCGCGCGCCTTCGCGCGCCATGGCCAGCGCCGACGCGTAGCCAATGCCGCGCCCCGACCCCGTGACCAAAGCGACTTTTCCCGTAAGTTGCAAATCCATTTTTTCCCCTTGAAAGCCTGACTGTCATGGCCCTGCGGCCCGTGCCGGACCATCCGGCACTCAATTACGATATACGGAAGAAGTATACGTATTGCCGGATTTCATTGCAATGAAATTCGGTGTGTCGTTATAATCTCCGACATGTCGTATTTATTGCGGCATGACACTTATAAAAAACAGGAGGTGACACATGTCAGTCGGGAAGTTGTTGTCCATGGCTGCAATCAGCCTGGCAATGGCGGGCACCCTGCCCGCCCATGCCCAGTACCCGGACAAGCCAGTCAAGGTCTACGTGGGATTCGCCCCCGGAGGCGCCACCGACCTGCTTGCCCGTTTCTATGCCGAACAGCTCTCGCGCAAGCTGGGTCAACCCTTCATCGTGGAAAATCGCCCCGGCGCCGGTGGCAACGTGGCCATCCAATCGCTGGCGCAGGCCAAGCCCGATGGCTACACCATTGCCATGGGGGCCAACTACATTGCCTCCAATGCGGCGCTCAAGCGCAATTCCTACGATTGGGACAAGGATCTCGCCCCAATCGCCCTGATCGCCTCCACACCCAACATGCTGGTGGTGCCACCGGACTCGCCCTTCAAGAGCGTGGACGACATCATCCGGGCAGCCACCCAGCCGGATTCTTTCCTGACCTTCGGTTCCGCGGGAGTAGGTTCGTCCATCCACCTGTCCGGCGAGCTGTTCAAGGCCATGACCGGCGCCAAGCTGACACATGTGCCCTACAAGGGGGTATCGCCAGCCGAAGTCGCATTGATGGGCGGGGATATCGACATGATGTTCGGCAGCGTGTCCACCGAAGTGCCCTTGGTGCAGGCCGGAAAACTCAGGATCCTGGCCGTGACCGGCCTGGAAAGGATGAAGGTCTTTCCGGACGTGCCCACCCTGGACGAGTCCGGGCTGAAGGGGTTCAACGTGGGCGCCTCGTACATGCTGGTGGCGCCCGCCAATGTGCCGGATGACGCCGTGCAGCGGCTGAGCCGGGCAGTGGCGGACATCAACGCGGGCGCCGAAGCCCCTGCTTATACCGAGCGCCTGTATGCATCGCCCATGCGTGGCGGGCCAGTGGAAGCAAAAGCCTTCCTGCGTTCGGAATTCGAGAAATGGAACAAGCTCGTCGCCGACAACGCCTTGAAGCTGGACTAGCCGCCGTGAAGGAGAACGACATGAGACTTCTGAAGAAAACCATCCTGGCCATGGGCATCTGCATGACGGCACTGCTGGCGGCACCGGCACCGGCCGCCCCGGATTTCCCGTCCAAGCCGATACGCATCATCGCCCCCAGTTCCGCGGGGGGCATCCTGGACCTGACCAGCCGGCTGGTGGGCGAGCGGCTGTCCCGGCAACTGGGCAAACCCGTCGTGGTGGAGAACATGCCCGGCGGAGGCGGCATCATCGGCATGCAGGGCATGCTGAACGCAGCTCCGGACGGCCATACCCTGGTGATGGGCAGCCTGGGCCCGAACGCCGCCAATTATTCGCTGTACAGCAAGTTGCCCTACAAGATGGACGACTTCGCCCCCGTGATCGGCGTCATTTCCATGCCCAGCGTGCTGGTCGTCAATCCCGCCCTGCCCGTGAAGGACCTGGACACGCTGCAGGCTTACGCCAAATCCCGGGACGGCGATATCGCGATGGCCATCTCCACCATGGGTGCTTCCAGCCACCTGATCGGCGAGGTGCTCAAGAGAGAGCTGGGCATATCCGCCATCAACGTGGTCTATAAGGGCGCGGCGCCTGCCATTACCGACCTGGTCGGCGGCCAGGTGGATTTCATGGTCGACAACATGATCACGGCCAAGCCCATGATCGAGTCCGGTCGACTGCGGGCGCTGGCGGTGTTCAGCAAGGAGCGCAGCCCGCTGATGCCCGACGTTCCCACCGTGGCCGAACTGGGCTATCCCCAATTGGCCGGCGGCACATGGCTGGGGTTGTTCGTGTCGGCCAAGACTCCCCCGGAACGCGTACAGCGCCTGAACGCAGCGTTGGAACAGGTACTGGCCGACCCCGGCGTGCGCGAGGCGCTGACCAAGCAAGGCGGGGACCCCATGGGCGGAACCAGCCAGGAATTCGACCGTTACGTGCACCAGGAAACCGAACGCTGGCGCGACGTCATCCAGACTGCCGGCATCAAAGTGCAATAACCCGCGGCCCGCCGCAAGCCCTTGCAAAGGATCACGACTGTATGGCCATTCAATACGAACGTTTGCGGAACTGGCGTTTCGATGACCGCACCGACCACTACAGCGCGCGGGACAGCATCCTGTATGCCCTGACACTGGGCTATGGCAGCCAGCCCACGGACGAAGACGACCTGCGCTTCGTGCACGAGCAGGATACCCTGGCGGTTCCCACCCGCCTGGCGGTAGTGGGAGCGCCTGGCGCATGGGCCACCCACCCCGATACCGGCATCGACTGGGTGCGGCTGCTGCACGGCGAGCATCGCATGACGTTTCATGCGCCGGTACGGGCCGAGGCGGCGATCGTCAGCAAGACACGCGTCACGCACGTGGTCGACAAAGGCGCCGACAAGGGTGCCCTGGTCGTCACCGCTCGCGAGATCTCCGATGCAGCCGGCGGCCAACCGCTGGCCACGATCGAGCATGTGTCGTTCTGCCGGGCCGATGGAGGATTCGGCCCCGGCGACGAACCGCTACCCGCCCTTCCGGCCACCCCGGACGGACCGCCCGACCATGTCGTGCCGGTGCCCAGCCTGCCGCAGGCCGCGCTGCTTTACCGCTTGAACGGCGACCTGAATCCCATTCACGCCCTACCGGCGATGGCGGCCAAAGCCGGATTCGATCGCCCCATCCTGCATGGACTGTGCACATACGGCATGGCGGCCCGGGCGCTTATCAAGACCTGGTGCCCGGTCGAGCCCGCCCGGATGCGCAGCTTCGCCGTCCGTTTCTCGGCGCCCATGTATCCCGGCGAGACCCTGCGGGTCGAAACCTGGCGCCGAGGCGCGTCGGTGCATTTCCGGGCGGTGGCGCACGAGCGCGGCGCAGTGGTGCTGAACAACGGCGTCGCCATCATCGATTGAACACTGGGGGGAAACCTGCATGACACCTATCGAACGCCATGCGCTCGACATGCCCGAACGCATCGCCTATCGCCTCACTCCATCGGGATACGCCGTGACATGGGCCGAGCTGGAACGGCGCACCCGCCAATGCGCCGCCGCGCTGCTCGCCGCCGGGCTCAAGACGGGCGATTCCATCGCGGTATTCATGGAGAACCATCCCTATTACTTCGAGATCCTGTGCGCGGCGCATCGCATCGGCCTTTACTATGTGACGGTGAGCCGGCATCTCAAGCGGGACGAAGTGCAATACATCGTGGACGACTCCGATGCCAGGGTACTGTTCTGCTCGCGCTATACCCTGCAGGAAGTCTCGTATGACGCCTTCCGCGAACGGGGCACGGCATGCGTCATCATGGATGACGAGCGAGCAGGATTCGAGCACTACCCCGACTGGATCGGCCGCTTTCCTGCCGACGCGCCCCTGCCCGAAACGCCCGAGGGCACGGATTTCTGCTATTCGTCCGGCACCACGGGTGTGCCCAAGGGCATCAGGCGTCCGCTGGCGACCGCCAATGGTTTCTTTCGCGCCGACACATCGGCCCGCAGCGCCTGGAAGGCGTTCGACCAGGATACTGTCTACCTGTCCACGGCGCCGTTCTACCACACCGCGCCGGTGCGCTGGAACATGGCGGTGCTGCGCGCCGGCGGCATGTGCGTCATGATGGAAAAGTTCGATCCGGAACAGGCCTTGCGCGCCATCCAGGAGCATCGCATTACGCATTCGCAATGGGTGCCGACCATGTTCATCCGCCTGCTGCGGTTGCCCGAGGCCTTGCGCCATGCCTACGACTTGGGCTCGCTGCGCTACGCGGTGCATGCCGCCGCGCCCTGCCCGGTCGAGGCCAAGGAAGCCATGATCGCCTGGTGGGGCCCCATCCTGTATGAGTACTACAGCGGCACCGAACTGGTGGGCCGGACTTCCCTGGATTCGCACGAATGGCTGCGGCACAAAGGCTCCGTGGGCATTCCCGAATTCGGCAAAGTGCATATCGTGGACGAAAACGGCCAGGAACTCGGGCCACGCCAACCGGGCATCATCTACTTTTCCGGGGGCGGCAGCTTCCAGTATCACAACGATCCCGAGAAAACCCGCAACGCCTACAACGGGCGCGGATGGGCCACCTACGGAGACGTCGGCTACCTGGACGAAGAAGGCTTCCTGTACCTGACCGACCGCCTGTCCAACACCATCGTGTCCGGCGGAGTGAACATCTACCCGCAAGAAGCCGAAAACCGCCTGGCGCTGCACCCGGCGGTACACGACGTCGCGGTCATCGGTGTGCCCAATGAAGAATTCGGCGAAGAAGTCAAGGCAGTGGTGCAACTGGTCGACCCGACACGGGCCAGTGATGCGTTGGCCAATGAATTGATTGCCCATTGCCGGGCACAGCTGTCGCATATCAAGTGCCCGCGCAGCATCAATTTCGTTACCGACATGCCGCGCACCGAATCGGGCAAGTTGCTCAAGCGCCTGGTCAAGCAACGGTACTGGCCCCAAGACATCGGCATCGCGCATTGATTCGCCACGATCGAAAGGAACAACCATGGTGGACACACAAGCCGACACGCATCGGCGGCAAGGGTTTTCGGCCGAGCACGAGCAGTTTCGCGCGACCATCGCGCGCTTCATCCAGGACGAGATCGCGCCTTCGCATGCGCAGTGGGAGGCCGATGGGCAAGTGCCCCGCGACCTGTGGCGCAAGGCAGGCCGGATAGGCATGCTGCTTACCAATATCCCCGACGAATATGGCGGCGGCGGCGGGGACTTCCTATACACCGTGGTCGTGCTGGAAGAAATAGCCACTTCCCTGTCCAGCGGCATCACCGGCTTCACGACGCACTCTGATATCGTGGCCCCGTATCTGCTCAACTTCGGCACTGAAGCGCAGAAACATGCATTTCTGCCGGGCATGGCGCAGGGCGAGATCGTCGGCGCCATCGCCATGACCGAACCGGGCGCGGGCAGCGACCTGAAGGCCATCCGCAGCACGGCACGGAAAACCGCCCATGGGTACCTGATCAACGGCCAGAAGACCTTCATCACCAACGGCCTGCATGCGGACCGCGTGATGGTCGTGGCCAAGACCGACCCCGCGGCGGGCGCGCGCGGCATCAGCCTGTTCTGGGTGGATACCGCCACACCGGGTTTCAAGCGCGGACGCCTGCTGGACAAGGTGGGGCAAAAGGCGCAGGACACTTGCGAGTTGTTTTTCGAAGACATGGAAGTGCCCGCAGACACCTTGCTGGGCGAAGCGGGACGGGGCTTCGGTTACCTGATGAAGGAACTCGTCCGGGAACGGCTGATGATCGCGGTGCGCTGCGCCGCCGCGCTGGAGGCGGCATTGGACTGGACCATCGCCTATACCAAGGAAAGGCGCGCGTTCGACAAGGCGCTGATCGACAACCAGCACATCCGCTTCAAGCTGGCCGACATCAAGGCACTGGCGGCCGCCACCCGCGCCTTTGTCGACAGTTGCATCCAGCGCTACATGGAAAGCACGCTGGACGCCGCGAGCGCGGCAATGGCCAAGCTCTGGGCCACCGAAGCCACCCGGGCCATCGACGATCTTCTGCAATTCCACGGCGGCTACGGCTACATGCGCGAATACCCCATCGGCCGCGCCTACACCGACGTGCGGCCCAACCGGATCTACGGCGGTTCTTCCGAGATCATGCGCGAGCTGATCGCCCGGTCGCTGTAAACACCGCCCCCTTTCATCAACTCGGAAAGCTACACATGGCTAATGACTTATCCGGATCCGTTGCCATCGTCGGCGCGGCCGAATCCGATCTCGGCAAGGTGCCCGGCCTGAGCGCCCTGGAACTGCAGGGCCAGGCGGCCCACCGCGCCCTGCGCGATGCCGGGCTGACACTGCAAGACGTGGACGGCATCTTCGCGCACACCGATGACCGCTTTTCAGGCTTGCAAGTCGCGGAGTACCTGGGCATCCGCCCCCGCTATGTCGATTCGACCAACGTGGGGGGCATGTCCAACGTGCTGCATATCCGCCACGCCATGGCCGCGATCCACGCCGGCATGTGCGACGTGGCGCTGATCACTTACGGCAGTACGCAACTGTCGGATGGCTCGCGCAAGCTCGGCATCACCGCGGAAGACGCCCGCAGCCCGCGCGGACAGTTCATCACCCCCTACGGACAACTGAGCCCCATCGGCTATTACGCGATGGTGGCCCGCCTGCACATGCACCGCTACGGCACGACTTCACAGGCCTTGGCCGAGGTGGCGGTGGCCGCCCGCCAATGGGCCATGCTCAATCCCAAGGCCTACAAGCGCGACCCGCTTTCCATCGACGACGTGCTGGCCTCGGCCTTCATCGCCGAGCCGCTGCGCCAGCGAGATTGCTGCCTGGTCACCGACGCGGGCGGCGCGCTGGTAGTAACCGCGGCCGAACGGGCGCGCGACCTGGCGCGGCCGCCGATATACGTGCGCGGCATCGCGGAAACCTTTGCCCACCACTACACACCCTTCAACACCGCGGACTGGCTCGACACCGGCGTAGCCGAAACGGCCGACCAGGCATTAGCCATGGCGGGAGTAACGCGCGACGACATCGATGTCGTGCAGATCTATGACCATTTCACGATCGGCGTCATCCAGTCGCTCGAAGAGCTGGGCTTCTGCAAGCGCGGCGAAGGCAAGGACTTCGTGGCGGGGGGAAGACTGGCGCCAGGAGGCCCATTCCCCATCAACACGTCGGGCGGCGGGCTGTCGTACAACCACCCAGGGATGTTCGGCATGCTGCTGGTGATCGAGGCCGTGCAGCAATTGCGCGGCGACTGCGGGCAACGTCAGCTTCCCGACGCCAGGCTAGCCCTGGTGCACGCGCCGGGCCTGGTGTTTTCGGCCAATACCACCATGATTCTTGGAGTGTAAGTATGACGTCCGCACCACGCCCCGCCCCCCTGCCCACCGACCTTACCCGTCCCTACTGGGAAGCCGCGGCCAGGCAAGAATTGGTCATCCAGGAATGCCAGGCTTGCGGCGCGCGCCAGTTCTACCCGCGCGGATACTGCATCGCCTGCATGTCGGAGCAACTGCGCTGGCTGGCTTGCAGCGGCAAGGGAACGGTGTACACCTACACCGTCAATCATCGCGCGCCCCACCCTTCCCTGCAGGCGCGCCTGCCTTACATCGTGGCGGCGATCGACCTGGACGAGGGTACCCGGATGATCGCCAACATCATCGAGTCGCCACACGAAGCCGTGCGTATCGGCGCCCGCGTGCAGGTCGTGTTCGAACCGCTGGCCGGCGGCATGGCCTTGCCGCAGTTCCGCATCGACACCGAGGGCCTGTCACCGCCCCCCGGACACTAGGCCAGCTCGCGCCGGATGGCGCGGGCGCAATCGAGCACCTGGGGCACCAGTTCTTCGCGCGCCTGGGCCAGGCTCCAGCGGGGCGAAGGCACGGCGATATTGACCGCACCCAGGACATCGCCGTCGGCGTTCACGATGGGGGCCGCCACGGAAATGTCGCCGATGAAGGCTTCCTGGTTGTTGATGACGTAACCATCGCGCCGCGCCTGGCCCAGCAGGTCGTGCAACGCATCCAGGCCGGTGACGGTATGCTGGGTCATGGCCTGGCGCGGGCCGTTCAGTATGGACTGGACCTGGCCCGCCGGCAGGAAAGCCAGGATGGCCCGGCCGGCGGCGGTGCAGAATGCCGGCAGCCGCGAACCCACGTGCAGGTTGACACTGACCGGGTGTTCACTGGGGTAGCGCGACACGTACACGATCTCGCGGCCCTCCAGTTCCATCAGGTTCACGGTTTCGCGGCACTGCTGGTTCAGCCGCAGCAAGTGCCGGTCGGCCACTTCCTTCACCGAGTCGGTCGCCAGTACCGTGTGCCCGAATTCCAGCATGCGGCTTGATAGTGAATAGGCACGGGACTCCGCGTGCTGGCGCAGGTAGCCCAATTCGCGCAATGTGTGCGCAAAGCGCTGGACCGCGCTTTTCTCCAGGCCGGACAACTGGATCAGTTCCGTGAGGGTCAGCGGCCGCTTGGCCGCATTCAGGCATTCCAGCAACTGGAAGCACTTGCCGACCGACAGCACGAACAGCCGGTCGGCGCCCGGCCCGCCCGTGGCGGCCTCGCCTTTGTGGGATGCGGAGGATTTCATAGCCCGCTATTTGACCAGATCGCCATACAGGTCGGGACGGCGGTCGCGCCACCATGGGAAAGCGGCCCGGGCGCGGCCTATCTCGTCCAGATCGGCCTTGTGCATGACCAGCTCGTCATCCCGTTCGCCCGCGCGCGCGGCGATCATGCCATAGGGGTCGACCACCATGCTATGCCCCAGATGATGACGCGGCCCCTCGGTGCCGGCACGATTGGAAGCCAGCACGTATGCGCCGTTTTCATAAGCGCGGGCCCGCAGCGGCACTTCCCATATCGATGCACGTCGCGCTGCGTCGCTGTAGGTCGAGAACGCGATCGGCATGACCAGCACCTGTGCGCCCCGCAAGGCCAGGGCGCGCGATGCCTCGGGGTAGAGCCGGTCGTTGCAGATCTGGATGCCGATGCGCGTGCCGCACAACTCGAATACCGGCAGGGCTTGCCCCGGGGCAAAGTAGAACTTCTCGTAGCTGCCGGTGCCGCCCGGCTGCTCGTTCGGGAAGTAAGCCGGGATGTGTGTCTTGCGATAGACGCCCAGGCTTTCGCCACGCTCGTTGAGCACTTGCGCCGAATTGAAGTATCCCCGCGCCGCGCGCTCGGCCACCGGCAGCACCAGCGCCAGCCGGCGCGCGGCGGCATGCCCGCGCAGCCGGTCCAGTAGCGGGTCGTCCAGCGCCATGAAGTATTTGTCATAGCCGGCGTCCAGCCCGCAGGCGAAGAAAGGCGCCAGGAACAGCTCCGGAAACACCAGCAGTTCGGCCCCTTGGCCCGAGGCGCGGTCGATCAGCGCCACCGCGCTATCGACGATGGCGGCGCTGCCGGGCTCGTGTACCGGCCCGGTCTGGGCCGCGGCCAGGCACAGGGTGCGCGCCATGGCCCTAGCCCCAGATCGCGCGAAAGGCGCGCAGGAAATTGCCGCCGGCGATGCCATCGATTTCGCGGCCCGTGAAGCCGGCCTTTTCCAGCGCCTGCAGAATGGCCGGGAACTCGCGCGGCGACGGTGTTTCTTTGGGATAGCGGTCGGCCAGCCGGTTGCCGAAGGCATTGATGAACACCCCGGCCGGACCGGGATAGTTGCGGCTGAGCTCGAGCACGGCATCGACCTGCGCCGGGTCTTGCACGCAGGCGAAGTCGGTGCCGATACCCACGTGTTCCAGGCCCACCAGGTTGCCCAGGTGCCGCACGTGCGCGGCGAAGCTTTCCAGCGTGGGCGGCTGGCCGGGATCGCCGCTCCAGTTCAGGAAGCCGTGGATGCTGGCCCCGATGACGCCGCCGGTGGCGGCCACGGCGCGGATCGATTCGTCGGTCTTATTGCGCACGCGGTCGTGCATGGATTTGGCATTGGCGTGGGTCAGCAGCACTGGCTTGGTCGACAGGGCTGCCGCCTGCTGCACCGTGGCTTCGGAACAATGGCTGAGATCGATGGCCACTCCCACGGCGTTCATTTCCGCTACCACGGCGTGGCCGAATTCGGTCAGGCCGCCGCCGCGGGCTTCGCCGCAGCCATCGGCGACGAAATTGGCCTCGTTATAGGTCAGTTGGCCCACTCGCAGCCCCATGGCGTGGAAGCCGCGGATGCGTTCCAGGCGGGATTCCAGCGGCAGCAGGTTCTGCCACCCCATGATCAGGCCGGTTTGCCCCTGCGCCTGCGCTTGCTCGATATCGTCGGCGCGCAGCACCAGCCGCCAGCCTAAGTCAGGTTGCGCCACCTTGGCCAGCCAGCGCGACATGGCATCGAAGGCCGGTTCGAAACCCTGCGTGTACGGTGCCA
Source organism: Bordetella petrii (assembly GCF_020991325.1). Classification (GTDB taxonomy): domain Bacteria; phylum Pseudomonadota; class Gammaproteobacteria; order Burkholderiales; family Burkholderiaceae_B; genus Bordetella_A; species Bordetella_A petrii_E. The sequence goes on from NZ_JAJMLX010000001.1 coordinate 55,775, forward strand.
CGGTAATGTTGGCTGCCGTTACCTGGCCGGTATGCAAGGGCTCGGGATTACCGTCGCCATGGAACACCAGCCCATCGATGACGATGCGCCGGGCGGTGGATTTGCTCATGTCTTGTTCCCCTGTATAGCGCGGCGCGCAGGCCGCGGCGTCGATGATCGGATTGCTTGATTATTGCAATGCAATAGCATGTATTGCATAACAACATCATATGGAATAACTTTCGCTACGGCAATGCCTTGCCCGGCTTGCCGCATAAACCACAGCACAAGGGGATTCACATGATCAAGACACTCGCGGCACTGGCATCCGCACTGGCAATCTCGGCCGCCGCCGCCCCCGCCGCCCAGGCGGCCGACGCGTACCCGTCCCATCCCATCCGCATCGTGGTGGCTTATCCGCCCGGAGGCAGTACGGACACGGCGGCCCGCCTGCTGGCCGACCGCCTGGGCACGGCACTGAAGCAGACCGTGGTGGTGGAAAACCGTCCCGGCGCCGGCGGCGTGATCGGCGCATCGTCGGTGGCCAAGGCGCAGCCCGACGGCTATACCCTGCTGTTCGCCGCCTCGCCCGAGCTTTCCATCGCCGGCATCACCACGCCCAACCTGCCCTACGACCCCAACCGCGATTTCTCGCCCATCACGCTGGTGGGCCAGGTGCCGTTCATCCTGGTGGCCAACAACGACTTTCCGGCCGGCAATGTTGAAGAACTGATCGCCTACACCAAAGCGCATCCGGGCAAGGTGAATTTTTCTTCATTCGGCACGAATACGTCGAACCACCTGGGCGGCGAGCTGTTCAACCTGCAGGCGGGCATCAAGATGACGCACGTGCCCTATCGCGGCAGCTCGCCTTCGCTGACAGACCTGATGGGCGGGCAAGTGCAGGTCACGTTTGACACCGTTACCGCGGTATTCCCGCTGATCAAGGCCGGCAAGGTCAAGGCGCTGGCCATTGCAACCGCCGAACGCTCGCCCCTGGCGCCGGACCTGCCCACGATTGCCGAAAGCGGAGTGCCCGGCTATGCCGGCGGAACCTGGTTCGGGCTGCTGGCGCCGGCCGGAACGCCGCCAGAGGTCGTGCAACGGCTGTCGTCGGCCACACGCGGCATTCTGGAATCGGACGATATCCGGCAGCAGTTCGCCAGCCGCGGCATCCAGCCCGCGCCGGGCAGCCCCGAGGAGTTCCGTGCTTTCCTGGCGGGCGAGATCGCCAAATGGCAGGAAGCCGCGCAGAAAATCGGCATCAAGGCGAACTGAAGCATCATGCAGCAAGCACGACAAGACAGTGTCGCCGTCATCGGCGCGGGCATCGTGGGTCTGTGTACGGCCTACGCCCTGCGCCAGGCGGGCTGGACGGTAACGCTGTTCGATCCCAACCCGCCCGCCTCGCAATGCTCGGCAGGCAACGCGGGCGCATTATCGTCACGTTCGGTGGCGCCGCTGGCCATGCCCGGCGTGCTGCGCGGCGCCCTTTCCATGTTGCTGGACGCCAGCAGCCCATTGCACATTCCCGCCGGCTACTGGCTGCGGGCCGCGCCCTGGCTGGCGCGCTTCGTCGGCGCGGCCCGGCCGCGCCGCGTGCGGGACATTGCCATGGCGCTGGACACGCTGCTGGCGGGCGCGGTGGACAGCCACGCGCGCCTTGCCGCCGAACTGGGTTGCCCGGAACTGGTACGGCGCACCGGCCAGCTGCATGTGTATCCGGACACACGCGCGCGCGATCAGGACAGTGCCTCGTGGGAACTGAAGCGGGCCCACGGCCTGCGCCAGGAATGCCTGGATCGCGGCTCCATCACTGATCTGGAACCCGATATCGGGCCGGCGTACGCCACGGGGATCTATCTACCGGATGAAGGCTGGCTGGCGGAACCGCTGCGTTACGGCCGCGCGCTGGCGGCGCGCCTGGCCCAGATGCAGGTCGACATCGTGGCGGCCCGCATCAGCGGCATGCAACGCACATCACGGCACTGGCTGCTGACCGACGGCAACCGCAGTTGGCCCGCGGACAGAGTGGTCGTGTGTGCCGGCGCCTGGTCGGGCGCGTTGATGGCGGGGCAAGGCTATCGGGTGCCGCTGGAAAGCCAGCGCGGCTATCACTTACACCTGCCTCAACCCAATCTTGCGCCCAGCCGGGTGGTAGTGCTGGCCGATCGCAAGGTATTCATCACGCCGATGGAAAGCGGCCTGCGCATGGCCGGCACTGTGGAATTCGGCGGCCTGGAAAAACCGCCCAACCTGCACCGTGCCATGCTGCTGGCCCGGCACGTGCATGCCGGACTGCCGCAACTGCATATCGAAGCACCGCAAGTGTGGCTGGGCCATCGGCCCTGCCTGCCGGATTCATTGCCGGTGCTGGGGCCGGTGCCGGGCCGCGAAGGGCTGTGGTGCGCCTTCGGCCACGGCCATCTGGGCCTGACCGCCTCGGCCAACACCGGCCAACTGATCGCCCGTGCCATGCGGGGGGATCTGCCGGCCGCCGCGCTGGCGCCCTATTCGATAGCGCGGTTCAACTGAGCCGCGGCCGCCGCGGCGTCAATCTTCGATCAGGCAATCCACGTAGTACCGCTTGGAGCCGTCCGGCGCGGTTTCTTCGGCCAGGCCGTGGATGTACGTTTCGAAGCCGGGGAAGCGTTCGTTGAATTCGCGGGCGAATTGCAGGTACTGCACGATGGTGCGGTTGAAGCGTTCGCCCGGGATCAGCAGCGGAATGCCCGGCGGGTAAGGCGTGAGCAGCACACCGGTGACGCGGCCTTCCAGTTGATCGACATCGACGCGCTCGACCTCGCGGTGCGCCATGCGCGCGAAGGCATCGGACGGCTTCAGCGCCGGGATCATGTCGCTCAGGTACATCTCGGTGGTCAGGCGGGCCACGTCGCGCGATCGGTAGGCTTCGTGGATCTCCTGGCACAGGTCGCGCAGGCCCATGCGTTCGTAGCGGCGGTGGTCGCGGCAGAACTCGGGCAGGATGCGCCACAGCGGCTGGTTGCGGTCGTAGTCGTCCTTGAACTGCTGCAGGGCGGTCAGCAGCGTGTTCCAGCGGCCCTTGGTGATGCCGATGGTGAACAGGATGAAGAACGAGTACAGGCCGGTTTTCTCGACCACCACGCCGTGTTCGGTCAGGTACTTGGACACCAGCGCGGCCGGGATGCCGGTTTCACCGAAGCTGCCCGACATGTCCAGCCCCGGCGTGATGACGGTGGCCTTGATCGGGTCCAGCATGTTGAAACCGTCGGCCAGTTCGCCGAAACCATGCCAGTGGTCGTTGGCTTCCAGCACCCAGTCGTCCTGGTGGCCGATGCCTTCGGACAGCAGGCGGTTGGGCCCCCATACCTTGAACCACCAGTCGTTCTTGCCGAACTCGGATTCCACCTTGCGCATGGCGCGGCGGAAATCCATGGCTTCGCGGATGCTTTCTTCCACCAGCGCGGTGCCGCCCGGGGGTTCCATCATGGCCGCGGCCACGTCGCAGGACGCGATGATCGCGTACTGGGGCGAGGTGGACGTGTGCATGAGGTACGCCTCGTTGAACACGTTGCGGTCCAGCTTGCGGGATTCAGATTCCTGCACGATGATCTGCGAGGCCTGTGAAATGCCGGCCAGCAGCTTGTGCGTGGAGTGGGTGGCGAACACCATGGCTTCCTGCGGACGCGGGCGGTCCTGGCCGATGGCATGCATGTCCTGGTAGAACTCGTGGAACGAGGCATGCGGCAGCCAGGCTTCGTCGAAATGCAGGGTATCGACGTAATTGCCCAGCTGTTTCTTGATCATTTCCACGTTGTAGATGACGCCGTCGTAGGTGCTCTGCGTCAGCGTCATGATGCGCGGCTTCTTGTTCGCGGCTTCGCGCGCGAACGGGTTGGCCTCGATTTTTTTCCTGATGTTCTCGGGGTCGAACTCTTCCAGCGGAATGGGCCCGATGATGCCCAGGTGGTTGCGGGTAGGCCGCAGGAACACCGGAATGGCGCCCGTCATGGTGATGGCGTGCAGGATGGACTTGTGGCAGTTGCGGTCTACCACCACCACGTCGTCGGCCGCCACGTTGGCATGCCACACCACCTTGTTGGACGTGGACGTGCCGTTGGTCACGAAGAAGCAGTGGTCGGCGTGGAAAATGCGCGCGGCGTTCAGTTCGGATTCGGCCACCGGGCCGGTGTGGTCCAGCAGTTGGCCCAGTTCGTCCACCGCGTTGCAGACGTCGGCGCGCAGCATGTTTTCGCCGAAGAACTGGTGGAACATCTGGCCCACCGGGCTTTTCAGGAATGCCACGCCGCCCGAATGGCCCGGGCAGTGCCACGAATACGAGCCGTCTTGCGCGTACTTGACCAGTTCGCGGAAGAACGGCGGCGGCAGGCCGTCGACGTAGCTGCGCGCTTCGCGGATGATGTGGCGCGCCACGAATTCGGGCGTGTCTTCGAACATGTGAATGAAGCCATGCAGTTCGCGCAGGATGTCATTCGGAATGTGCTCGGACGTACGCGTTTCGCCATACAGATAGATGGGAATATCGGCGTTGCGGAACCGCAGTTCGCCGATGAAGGCCCGCAGGTTCTTGATGGCGCTGGCCACGTCTTCGGGCGACGCCACGTCGAACTCTTCATCGTCGATGGACAGGATGAACGCACTGGCGCGGCTTTGCTGCTGGGCGAACGAACTCAGGTCGCCGTAGCTTGTCACGCCGATCACCTCGACGCCCTCGGCTTCGATGGCGGTGGCCAACGCACGAATCCCCAGGCCCGAGGCATTCTCGGAACGATAGTCTTCGTCGATGATGAAAATGGGGAAGCGGAATTTCATGCGGGCGCTCCAGGGGTAAGGCGAAACGGAGGCGAGTGTACTGCGAGTCTGGGACGGCAGGTTGACACGATGAGGCACCGGCGCGGCGGCCGGTTGGCGAAGGGGGAATTGTAGGCCGCTTTGAACAGGGCCGTAGGCAATGCCGGATCAGGCAGGCGGGATGCCGGACAAATGCGCCGTCACCGGATGACGTCGGACGCGCGCGACGTGACCGCCCGTACGTAATGCTGGAAGAACTCGGGCAGTTTTTCGGTCGAGCCCTGGCGCACTCGCCGTTCGACCTTCGAAATCGCGCACAGGCACACATCGAACTCGGGCTCGCCGGTTACCAGCACCACGGGGTCTTCGTCGTCGCACACTTCGTACAGGCCGCCATAACGGCGGCGCGCGACTTCGTACAGATAGGCGGCCGCGCCGACGGTTTGCATGGGAGTCAGGGCCAGGCGCCCCAGGTGGGCGTCTTCGAGCACAGCGTCCAGGGCCGTGACACTTTCCACCGAGTAATCCAGGGGCGCGGAATCGGGAACGGCCGCCAGGAAATCCTGGGCCGCGCCGCTGACGCGCTCGATGAACTCGTCCTGCACCTCTTCGTCCACTTCGTGCGTTTTCTTGAGGAAACCGAACATCATTGGCTCCTGCGCCGGCAATCCGCGCGATAAGGTGAATTCATTATATTTGGCGCCAGGGCGCCGCCAGCCTGGATTTCCCGGCCCCGTACGAGCCTGGTTACGAACATCAACGGTGTGTCACGCCCGGCCTGCATGCGTCCCTGGGGCGGATTGCTCCCACGGGGACGGGCCTTGCCTGCCCGTTTTGCTGGGACCATACTGGACACGTAGCGACACGTTTTTTTGTTGCGTCTGCGCAACATTACATGCACCGCGGGGGCTGTAATGCATGTCTTGATCAATATCGATGTCGACGATCTGGACCGCGCCATCCAGTTCTATCGCGACGCATTCGGCCTGGAAGTCACGCGCCGCTTCGGCGGCGACGGTGCTGAACTGATGGGCGCCGGCGCGCCCCTGTACCTGCTGCGCAAGGCCCAGGGCAGCCGCCCCGCCGGCACGGTGGCCGGCGGCCGGGACTACGCGCGCCACTGGACGCCGGTGCACCTGGACTTCGTGGTAGACGACGTGGATGCCGCGGTGGAATCCGCCGTGGCGGCCGGTGCCTCGCTGGAAAACCCCGCCCAGACCCACGCCTGGGGTCGCATTGCCCATTTGTCCGACCCGTTCGGCCATGGCCTGTGCATTCTGCAGTTCCTGGGCCAGGGCTACGATGCGGTTTCCACCGTGGAAAACAATCCGCCATGACTTTGCCCGGCCTGGCTTACGTTGCCATGCGCTGACTTCGGCGCCTGGTACTCACTGCGCTAACCCAAGGAATAAGCAGGGAACTGGCCAGCGCGTCGGCAGGTATCTGACTCCCGTCAGGGTGTCAGATACCGAGTTGCACCGGGCGGTGCCAGGCACCCTGGCGGGAGCCAGACACCTGGACCCACGCATGCCGCCACTCGAATAGTCCGGGCTGGCGCTAGGCGCCGGCCTTTACGTACGCGGCAAGGTAACCCCTTTCTGCCCTTGGTACTTGCCGCCGCGGTCGCGGTAAGAGGTTTCGCAGACTTCGTCGCTTTCCAGGAACAGCATCTGCGCGCAGCCTTCGCCCGCGTAGATCTTGGCGGGCAGCGGCGTGGTGTTGGAAAACTCGAGCGTCACGTGGCCTTCCCATTCGGGTTCAAGCGGCGTGACGTTGACGATGATGCCGCAGCGGGCGTACGTGCTTTTGCCCAGGCAGATGGTCAGCACGCTGCGCGGAATGCGGAAATATTCCACCGTGCGCGCCAGGGCGAACGAATTGGGCGGGATGATGCAGACGTCGCCCTTGAAATCGACGAACGATTTTTCGTCGAACTGCTTCGGATCGACGATGGTGGAATTGATGTTCGTGAAGATCTTGAATTCGTCGGCGCAGCGCACGTCGTAGCCGTAGCTGCTGGTGCCGTAGCTGACGATACGGCCGCCGTTGGCCGTGCGCACTTGGCCGGGCTCGTAGGGTTCGATCATGCCGGCCTCGGCCGCGCGGCGGATCCAGCGGTCGCTTTTAATGCTCATGGTGTGGGTACCCAGGTTGTCTGGCCGGTATTTTATCGCCTTGGCGGCCAGGGTCCCGCCCCCGGGCGCGCAAGCCGGGGGGCGGTGGCCGGCTATTCATCAAAGAAGGTGCGATATACCAGGGCAATGCCGTTGACGGCGCCGCCCTTCAGGTCCAGCGACAAACCGCGCGCCAGGCGATAACTGGCGCGGCCCACGGTTTCCGAGCCCGACATGGCCTGCTCCAGGCTGAGCGTGATGCCATTGGAGAAATTCTTGCTGGCCACCAGGAACTGGGTAGCCAGGTCGCTGGCGCTAATGCGGGTGACCTGGCTGGCCACGGTGCGGTCCGGCAGCAGGCTGCCCGAACTGCCGATAGCCCCCGACCGGATGCTGACATCGTCCAGGCCGAATTGCCGGTAGAACGGCTGCCCGCCGCCCAGCAGCGCGGTGCCCACCGACAGCAGCAAGGCCGCGTCGCTGCCGCTTTCATCGGGCCCCCGGCCCAGGATCAGCCACGATAGTTTCTCGACGTCGCTGACTTCCGGGTACGACACCAGGTCGATGCGCGGCCGCTGCGCCGTGCCGCTGACCCGCACGCCGGCCTCGACCAGCTCGCCGGTGCGCAGGGCCTCGATGTCCAGCAATGGGTTGTCCAGCCGGCCCTGGAAGGTAAGCGTGCCGCGGCGCAGGCGCAGCTTCTGGCCGTAGGCCTCGATACCGCCCCCGCGGGTGCGCAGCGCGCCCACGCCGGTCAGGCGCCCTTCGGACATATTGATCTCGATGGCGCCCAGCAGCCCCGCATCCAGCCCCATGCCGGTGATGTAGAAACGCGGCCCCATGTCGAACTTCAGGTTCATGCTCATTTGCAGCGGGGTGCCCTGCGCTTGTTCTTCGCCGGGGCGGATGACGCGGACGTCGTCATCCAGGCTGGGCACGCCCTGCAGGATTTCCAGGCTGAACCATCCGGCGTCGGCGGTGAGGTCGCCCGTAATGGAAATACGCGGCAGTTGGGCATCGATATCCACCGTGCCTGACACCATGGCATAACGGTCGGAACGCTGCAGGGCCGGGAAACGATGCAGCTTCACGTGCACCGCGCCCTGCGCCTGGGCCAGATCCCATTGTCCGGAAGCCTCGACAAAACCGTTCTTGGCATCAGGGTTCTGAGTGATCCATTCGCGCGTGCGCCACTCGTCGGGCATGACGCGCAGCGACGCCGGGAAACGCAGCGAATCCAGTATCACCCGGGTGTCGGTCAGGCGTGCCGACAAAGTGCCATCGATGAGGCGCACGCCATCGTCGATGCGCACGACGCGCAGCGACTGCCCTCGGATGGTGCCGTCGGTAGACCATTTGCCGCCCAGCGTGCCCTGCGCGCTGACTTTGGCCTGCAGCTTGCCGCGCACTTCCATTGTGTCGCCCACGAACAGATCCACCCAGGCCAGGTCGGCGATGTCGGCATCCAGGTTGACGCGCATGGGCCGGCCGCTGTCCAGTCCCATGGAACCATCGGCGCGCGTCAGCAATACCGCCGAGGCCGAGCCGGCCAGCGTGCCCATCTTCTGGGTACGCACGTCCAGCGTCGCGTCCAGGCGGCTGGCCGAGCCGCCGGCGGGCTTGGCGGTGATGTCCAGCGCAAGATTCTGCAGGCCCAATGGAATGGGAGGGTCGCCGGGGATGCGCAGGTCGCCGCCGCGGCGCACCACGCGCGCCCGGCCGGACAGGGCGCCGGCGAACTGCAGGTCCCAGGAAAGATCTAGCGCGATGTAGCGCTGCCCGTCCGGCAGGCGGCTGTTCACGCGGCGCTGGCGCTTCGCCTCGGCCGCCTGGGGATCCAGGGCCCGCATGACCTGCCGCAACAGCGGCGCATTGATGACCAGGTTGTCGGCGCGCCCCGCCGTCTGCCAGCGCCCCGGCCCGCCGCGCGACCCCTGGTGGGAAACGACAATGCGCTGCTTGTCCGGCAGTGTCAGCGTCAATTGGGTATCGCCCACCTGCCATTGCCACTGGGGGGCCGCGGCATCCGGCACGAACGACAGGGTCACCGGCGCGAGCGCGGCCCGGAAATCCATGGTGTCGGCGGTCAGGCGCCGGATGTTGCCGCGCCAGCCGGGCAGGGCCGCCGCCTGGCCGTCGG
>NZ_JAJMLX010000010.1 GCF_020991325.1 Bordetella petrii
CTGCGCCCAGGCGTCGGCCGGCCCGGCCTGCGGCGAAGTGGCCAGCGCGCCCAGCGTCATTTGCCATTTGCCTCCGTAGCCGGGCCGCCTGCCCACCTGAAAACCCGCGTCCTGCAACGCGCGGCGCACATGGCCGGCACTGCACCAGGTTGCCACCGTGGCGCCGGGCGCCGCCAGCCGCGCCAGGTCGCGGATCAGGGCAGGTTGCCAGAGTTCGGGGTTGCGGACGGGCGCGAAACCATCCAGGAAGTAAGCGTCCACGCTGGCCCGCAACTGCGGGGCCACATCCGCCGCCGCGCCGAAGCCCAGCGTCAGCGTCAGCGCGCCGCCTTCGAATTCCAGGCGATGCAGCCCGGGCAGGCAGTCAGGCCACTGGGCGCACAGTTGTTCCGCCAGGCCGCGCAGCGCATCGGGCGCCAATGTCTGCAGCCAGCCGCGCATGGCCTCGCGCCCGAAGGGATGAGCCTCGATCGACACCATGTGCAGCCGCCGCGAGCGCGCCGGGTCGCTGCGCCATGCCTGCCACAGCGCCAGGAAGTTCAGTCCCAGCCCGAACCCTGTCTCGCAGACGGTGAAGCCGTGCCGCCCGCGCCAGCGCTCGGGTAAACCATTACCGCGCAGGAATACGTGTTCGATCTGCCCCAGCGCGCCTTCGATGGAATGGTAAACGTCGCCATACGCGGCACTGCGCAGATGCCCATCGGCGCCCAGGGAAGCATCAGGAGATATCAGGGGTGTATAAGGCATGGAGATAAGTCAGTACTTCGGCAGGCACCGCCCCGCGCGGGCGCCAAGCATACCCAACGCGACAGGCGGGTGACGTTGGCTGAAAGCCACGCTGCCCAGCGGGTTTTTGCGGTGAACCGGCAGGTCTGTCACGACATAGGCTTACACTGCTTTCATGCCGACGACACAACCTACCACGACGCAGGCCCCCTTGCTGGACCTGGGCGCCGCCATCGACACCGCCGTCTCGGCGGCGCATACGGGGGCCGCAATCCTGCAATCGTACGCGCACAATCGTGCCGACCTCGTGATCGACCACAAGGCGCGCAATGACCTGGTGTCGCAGGCCGATCGCGAAGCGGAATCCGCCATCCTCGATTCGCTGCAGACGCGCACCCCCGAATTCGGCATCGTGGCGGAAGAAACCGGCGGCGCGGCACAGGGGCCGGCCACTTGGTACATCGACCCCCTGGACGGCACCACCAACTTCCTGCACGGCATTCCCCACTATGCCGTGTCCATCGCCCTGGTCGCCCATGCCGGCACGCGCGTGCCGGGCGGCGGCCCGCTGGACGAAGACACGCCCGTCATCGGCGTGGTCTACGACCCCAGCCGCGAAGAACTGTTCACCGCAGTGCACGGCATCGGCGCCTGGCTCAACGGTCGGCGCATCGCCTGCTCGCGCACGCAAACCCTCGATGACGCGGTGCTGGCCACGGGCTTCCCGTTCCGCGACTTTTCATTCGCCGCCCAATACATGCCCATGCTGCAGGACGCCATCTGCACGGCACGCGGGGTGCGGCGCATGGGCGCGGCCGCCCTGGACCTGGCCTGGACGGCTTGCGGCCGTTACGACGGTTACTGGGAAATGGGCCTGGCGCCCTGGGACGTGGCGGCGGGCACGCTGATCCTGCGCGAAGCCGGCGGCGTATGCCACGACATGCACCGCCAAGACCCCTGGCCCGTGGGCGGCCGTGTCGTGGCCGGCAACCCGGCCATCGTGGAAGCCCTGCATGAACTGGTGGGCCCGCACCTGCAACAGGGCTGAAGCCGCGGCCCGGCCCCGCCCTATTTGGCGTCGTCGCGCAGTTCGCGCCGCAGGATCTTGCCCACGTTGCTTTTCGGTAGTTCGTCACGGAACTCGATCGCGTGCGGGCGCTTGTACCCGGTCAGCTTTTCCTTGCTCCAGTCGATCAACTGCGCCTCGGTCAGTGATGGGTCTTTCTTTACCACGAAAGCCTTCACCGCCTCGCCCGAATGTTCGTCCGGCACGCCCACCACCGCGCACTCGACCACGCCGGGATGCGCCGCCAGCACCGCCTCGACTTCATTCGGGTACACCTTGAAGCCCGACACCGCGATCATGTCTTTCTTGCGATCGACAATGCGTGTGTAGCCCTGTTCGTCCATGATGCCGATGTCGCCGGTGCGGAAGAAGCCGTCGGCCGTCATGCATTTCTCGGTTTCCTCGGGCTTCTGCCAATACCCCAGCATGACCTGCGGACCGCGTATGCAAACCTCGCCACGCTCGCCCAGCGGCATTTCGTTGCCGTTGTCATCAAGGATGGCAACGTCGGTCGAAGGCAGCGGCAGGCCGATGGACCCGGAATATTCGCGCGCATCGGTCGGGTTCACCGTGGCCACGGGCGAGGTTTCAGACAGGCCGTAGCCCTCGATCAGCGGATGCCCCGTCATTTTCAGCCAACGCTCGGCCACATGGCGCTGCACCGCCATGCCGCCGCCCAGGGTCAGGCGCAGGCCCGAGAAGTCCAGCGTGGCGAAATCCGCATTGTTGGCCAGTGCATTGAACAGGGTGTTCACGCCCGGGAAGATGTTCACGCCGGCCTTGCGCCACGCGCCGATCAGGGCGGGCTGGTCGCGCGGGTTGATCACCAGCACGTTGCGCATGCCCGCGAAAATGCCGAACAGCCCGCACACCGTCATGGCGAATACGTGATACAGAGGCAAGGCGCTAATGATAGTGAGCTGGGTATTTTCCAGGTCGCGCAGTGCCGGGCGGGCCACGGCCTGCAATTGCAGCACGTTGGCTATCAGGTTGCCGTGCGACAGCATGGCGCCCTTGGGCACGCCGGTGGTGCCGCCGGTGTATTGCAGTACCGCCACGTCGTCGTGGCCCAGGTCCACCGGCGTGAACGAGGCCGACGCGCCCTTGGCCAGCGCCTGCGGCAGGCGCACCGCGCCGTCGATGCGCCAGTCCGGAATCATGCGCTTGATGTAACGCGCCGCCAGGTTCACCAGCGGCGCCTTCAGCCCCCCCAGCAAATCGCCCGGCCCCGTCACCACCACATGCCGCAGCGCACCGCGGTCACGCACTTCCTGCAGGGTATGCGCGAAATTTTCCAGAATGACGATGACCTCGGCGCCGCTGTCCAGCAATTGGCGCTGCAGCTCGTCGGCCTTGTACAGCGGGTTGACGTTGACCACCACATGGCCGGCACGCAGCGTGCCCAGCAGACTGACCAGATAGGCCGGCACATTGGGCATCATCAGCGCCACACGCGCGCCCTTCTGCAGGCCCAGCCCCTGCAGCCAGGCGGCAAAAGCGCGCCCCTGGCGGTCGAGGTCGGCGTAAGTCAGGTCGGTGCCCATCGCGGTGCATGCCACGCGCTGTGCGTGTTTTTCGCACGCCTGGTCCAGCAATTGGGTCAGTGACGCATAGGGTTCGATAGAGATCTCGGCGGGAACGCCGTCGGGGTACTGCGCGAGCCAGGGTCGTGACATAGTGTGCCTCCGTGCGTTGTTATTGGTGATTTTGTCTGATAATACCCGTGTTGCCCTTGGCCTAATTCAACGAGACTCCGATGAACCTGCTCGAACCCATCGTTGCCTGGCACCGCGATATCGCCGACATCCGGCGCGATATCCACGCCCATCCCGAACTGGCTTTCGAAGAATTCCGCACCGCCGACCTGGTCGCCGCACGCCTGCAGGAATGGGGCATCGAAATCGACCGCGGCCTGGGCGGCACTGGCGTTGTGGGCATCATCCGCGGCAATACCGACAGCCCCCGCGCCGTCGGGTTGCGGGCCGACATGGACGCCCTGCCCATGCAGGAAGCCAATACCTTCGAACACGCCAGCCAGCACGAAGGCAAAATGCACGCCTGCGGCCACGACGGCCACACCGCCATGCTGCTGGCCGCGGCCCGCTACCTGTCGCAGCACCGCGACTTCGCCGGCATTGTGTATGTCATTTTCCAGCCCGCCGAAGAAGGCGGCGGCGGCGCCAAGCGCATGATCGACGACGGCCTGTTCCAGCGTTTCCCCATGGAAGCGGTGTTCGGCATGCACAACTGGCCGGGCCTGGATGTCGGCCAGTTCGGCCTGACCGCCGGCCCCATCATGGCATCCAGCAACGAATTCATCATCACCATACAGGGCAAGGGCACGCATGCCGGCATGCCGCACCTGGGCATCGACCCCGTCATGACCGCAGTGCAACTGGCCCAATCGCTGCAAACCATCATTACCCGCAACCGCAACCCGCTCGACGCGGCCGTGCTCAGCATCACGCAGATCCACACTGGCAGTGCCGACAACGTGGTGCCCAACCAGGCCATCATGCGCGGCACGGTGCGCACCTTTACGCTGGAAACGCTGGATCTCATCGAAACCCGCATGCGCGATATCGCGCGGCACACCTGCACCGCGCTCGACTGCGAGGTCGAGTTCGATTTCCGCCGCAACTATCCGCCCACCATCAACCATGCGCGGGAAGCGGCCTTCTGTGCCGAGGTCATGCGCGGCATCGTGGGCGCCGACAACGTCAACGACCACGTACAACCCACCATGGGGGCCGAAGACTTCGCCTTCATGCTGCAGGAAATGCCGGGCTGCTATGTCTGGATAGGCAATGGCGGCGGCGGCCATCGCGATGCGGGCCATGGCATGGGCCCCTGCATGCTGCACAACGGCAGCTACGACTTCAACGACGAATTGCTGCCGCTGGGCGGCACGTATTGGGTGGAACTGGCGCGCCAATGGCTGGCGCGCCCGGCCGGCGCCCGGTAAGCGCGGCGCATCAGGGGCTGGCCGCGCCCGGGGCGCGGCACATTTCCAGGAATCGCTCGGCCGCGCGCGCCGGGGCTTGCGCGTGCGGCACCAGGATACTCAGCCTGCGCGTCAGCGGCCGGGGCAGCAGGCGTATGACCGCCAGTGTGCCGTCTTCGTGGCGCATGGACATCAGCGATACAAAGCCGATGCCCAGGCCGGCCCGCACTGCCTGCTTCACCCCTTCCACCCCGGCCAGTTCCAGCCCCACGGCGGGCGCCAGGCCGGCGTCATGGAAGGCGCGCTCCACCAGTTGGCGCACCCCCGAGCCGGGCTCGCGCATGACCAGGACAGAATCCGCCAGGTCGCGCAGCCGTGCCCTGCCCGGGCGGGCCAGGGGGTGGTCGGCCCGGGCGATGGCCACCACCTCGTCTTCGCGCCAGCCATGCACCGCGGTGTCGGCCGGCAGGCCCGTGGGCACCTCGCCCTCGATAAAAGCCAGGTCCAGCGTGGGCAGGCGCTCGACAATCTGGCGGGTGTTGCCGTCGGACAGATTCAGGTTTACCGACGGAAAACGCCGCCGGAAATCCGCCACCAGAGCGGGTAACAGGTAACTGGCCGGCGTGGTGCTGGCCCCCAGGCGCAGCGTGCCGGTTTCCAGGCCGCGCCACGCTTCGCGCGCCGCCAGCGCCTGGTTGTATGCCTGCCGCAATTGGCGCGCCTGCTCGGCCAGGCGTTCGCCAGCCGCCGTCAGGGCAATGCCATGGCCGCTGCGCCGGTACAGGGGCTCGCCGAACCAGTCTTGCAGCAGTTTCAACTGGCCAGACACCGCCGGCTGTGACAAATGCAGCAAGCCGGCCGCCCGGCTGATATTGCCCGTATCGGCCACGAAGGCGAAGGTCAGCAACTGGTCTGGAGTCATAAACGTCTAAATATCGGTTTATCTGATATTACATATCCAAATTCAAAATTTCCCAAATAATAGCGGCGGACTTAATATTGCTTTTAGTTATTTAGATATAGCCCCACCCCTCATGTCTTCTTCATCTGCCCTGCCCCTGCCCACGCCCTGGCGCGACAAACTCAACGGCGTGCTGTTCGTTGCCCTGATGACCGTCGCTGTCATGCAACTGAGCGATTTGCCGGCCATCCGCCAATTGGGTTTCTCGCCGCTGGTGGTGGGTATCGTGTGCGGCATGCTGTACGGCAATTTCCTGCGCGGCACCATGCCGGCCGACTGGGCCGCCGGGGTCAATTTCACCGCGCGGCGCCTGCTGCGCATCGCGGTGGCGTTCTATGGCCTGAACATCAGCATCCAGCAGATCGCGGCCGTGGGCATGCCCGGGCTGGCGGTATCGGTGGCAGTGGTGGTGGGCACGCTGCTGCTGGGCACGGTGGTGGGCCAGCGCCTGCTGGGCCTGGATCGCGATACCGCCATGCTTACCGCGGCCGGCAGCGCCATCTGCGGCGCGGCCGCCGTGCTGGCCTTCGAACCCACGCTGCGGGCCGCCCCGCACAAAAGCGCGGTGGCCGTGGCCACCGTGGTGCTGTTCGGCACCTTGTCCATGTTCCTGTACCCCGTGCTGTACCACGCGGGCTGGCTGTCACTGGACACTCAGGCGCTGGGCATCTATATCGGCGGCACCGTGCATGAAGTGGCCCAGGTAGTGGGCGCGGCCAGCAATATCGACCCGGCCACCACCGAAGTCGCCACCATCGTCAAGATGACACGCGTGGCCCTGCTGGTGCCGGTGCTGCTGATACTGGGCATCTGGCTGCGCAGCGCCGCCGCGCGCGCCGAACCCGGCCAGGCCAAGGCGCGCCTGCCCATCCCCTGGTTCGCCGTGGGCTTCCTGGCGCTGGCCATCGTGAACTCGCTGGCCATTCTGCCCGCCGACGTCGTCACCGAGATCCGCCGCCTGGACATTTTTGCCCTGACCATGGCCATGACGGCGCTGGGCATCGAAACCCGCTTCAGCCAGATCCGCAAGGCCGGCCCGCGCGTGCTGCTGCTGGGCCTGATGCTGTATGCATGGCTGTTGCTGGGCGGCTACGGCATCGTCAAGCTGGCGGCCTGATACCCCCCATTCGCGGCCGCATGCGGCCGCGTTTTCCTGCATAATCGGCCGTCTCCACCCAGGTCAGGAGCCGGCCCATGCCCCACTCGAACCAACCGCCCGCCACGCTGCCCGCCGGCCGCGACCCGGTGCTGCGCGTCATGCCCATGCCCGCCGACGCCAACATCCACGGCGATGTCTTCGGCGGCTGGATCATGGCGCAGGTCGATATCGCCGGCTCGGTGCCCGCCGCGCGCCGCGCCGCGGGCCGGGTCGCCACGGTGTCCGTCAACGCCTTCCAGTTCAAGCAGCCGGTTTTTGTCGGCGATCTTCTCAGTTTCTACGCGTCCATCATCAAGACCGGCACGACATCGGTTACCGTATCGGTCGAGGTCTACGCCGAACGCCAGCGCCTGGATGCCGAAGTCGTCAAAGTCACCGAAGCCACACTAACCTACGTGGCCACCGACGAAGCCCGGCGCAGCCGCCCCCTGCCCACTCTGTAAGCCGCATTTATGACGCAACCTGCCGCCGCGACCAAGCCGCCCGCGACGCCCCGCCGGCTGGACCCGGAAGACGCCCAGCACGCGCTGGCCGAAGTCCAGGAACGCCTGCGGCGCCAGCAACTGGTCGAAGACCTGGTGCATAGGCAGGAGCAAGGCGACAGCAAGGCCTCGCTGGTCGAAGACCTGGTGCACCGCCAGCATGAAGCCGAGCTCAAGGCGCTGGTCGATGCCCTGCACCCGGCCGATATCGCCTTCATCCTGGAATCGCTGCCCAAAGACGAACGCCAGAGCGTCTGGCGCCTGGTCAGCCCCGAGCACGACGCCGATGTGCTGCTCGAAGTCGAAGACTGGGTCCGCGAGTCGCTCATCGAGGCCATGGACCGCCAGGACCTGGTGGCCGCCACCGGCAACATGGACGCCGACGAGCTGGCCGACCTGGCGCCCGACCTGCCGCCCGATGTGGTGGCCGAAGTCCAGAAAGGCCTCACCGAAGAAGAGCGCGCGCAACTGCTCGAGGCCATGGGGTACCCCGAAGACAGCGTGGGCGCCATCATGGACTTCGAAATGGTGCGCGTGCGCGAAGACGTCACGCTCGAAGTGGTGTTGCGCTACCTGCGCCGCCTGCACGAACTGCCCGATCACACCGACCAGGTGTTCGTGGTCGACCGCCAGGACAAGCTGCAGGGCATCCTGCCGCTGTCGCGCCTGCTGGTCAGCGAACCCGAAACCGAGGTGCGGGCCGTCATGAGCACCGACTTCCTCACGCTGAACCCGCTGGATTCCGACGCGGATGCCGCCGGCGCCTTCGAACGCTACGACCTGGTGTCGGCCCCCGTCATGGACGACCAGGGCCGCCTGATCGGCCGCGTCACCATCGCCGACGTGGTCGACGTCATGCGCGAAGATTCTCAAGAACAAGCCCTGTCGCGCGCCGGCCTGCAAGAAGAAGACATCTTCGCGCCGGTGGCCATGGCCCTGCGCAACCGCGCGCCCTGGCTGCTGTTCAATTTGTGTACGGCGGCCACGGCCTCGTTCGTGGCCTCGCGCTTCGAAGCCACCGTCAGCCAGATCGTCATCCTGGCCTTCCTGATGTCCATCGTGGCCGGCATAGGCGGCAATTCGGGCAACCAGACCATGACCATGATCATCCGCGCCCTGGCGGTGGGCCGCATCACGGGCCGCAACCTGTGGCAACTGGTCAAGCGGGAAATGCTGGTAACGCTGCTGGTGGGCCTGTGCGGCAGCGTGGTGGCCGCGCTGTTCGCCTGGGCCATCTCCGATTCCCTGGCAATTGCCGTGGTCATGATGGCCGCCATGATCTGCAACATGCTGGTCGGGGCTTCGGTGGGCGTGCTGGTGCCCATGGTGCGCGCGCGTTTCGGCAAAGACCCGGCCATCGGCTCGTCGGTGCTGCTGACCTTCGCCACCGACTCGCTGGGTTTTTTCATTTTCCTGGGCCTGGCCACCATCTTCCTGCTATAAGCCGGCGCCGGGCCGTCAGGGGCAGGCGTCCAACGGCAGTTCGGTGGTGCTCTTGATCACTTCCATGGAAAAGCTGGCGCTGACGTCCAGCAGGTCTACGGCTTCGATCAGGCGCTGATAAAAGCGGTCGTAGGCCGCCATGTCCTGCACCACCACTTTCAGCAGGTAATCGATGTCGCCCGCCATGCGGTGGAATTCCACCACGTTGGGCAGGGCCATGACCGCGCCGATCAGGCTTTGCGTCCATTTGGCGTTGTGCTGGCTGGTCTTGATGGTGACGAATACCGTCAGGTTCAGCCCCACGGCCTTGGGGTCCAGCAGCACCGCCGTGCGGTCGATGACACCGTCGTCTTTCAGCTTCTGGATACGGCGCCAGCAGGGCGTTACCGACAGGTTCACCTGCTCGGCAATGTCGGCCACGGGACGCGTGGCGTCTTTCTGCAGCAGGCTCAGGATCTTGAGATCGGTCTGGTCCATGGCGTTCCCGGTTGGGCGTTGGGGCGCGGCCCCTTAGCGGTAGCGATCGACCGTCAGGCCGTCCATGTCGATTTCCGGCGTGCGGCCGGCGACGATGTCGGCCACAATCTTGCCCGTTCCGCAGGCCTGCGTCCACCCATTGGACCCGTGCCCGCAGTCCAGGAACAGATTGGCGTAGCGCGTCCTGCCCAGGATGGCGGGGCCGTCGGGTGTCATGGGCCGCAGCCCGGCCCAGGGCTGCGCGTCGTCCAGCCCCACGCCTTCCGGAAACCATTCGCGCACCACGCTCTTCAGGAAGGCCACGCGCCCGGGGTCCACGGCCAGGTTGTAGCCCTTCAGTTCCGCCATGCCGGCGGCCCGCACCCGGTTGCCCAGGCGCGAGATCATGACCTTGTTGTATTCATCCATGATGGCCGCGCGCGGCGCGCGCGCCGGGTCATGGATACGGGCAGTGATGGAATAGCCTTTCAGGGGATAGATGGGCAGGGCCAGGCCCAGCGGCCGCAGCAGGAATGGCGTGTGCTGCCCCAGGGCCGCCACATAGGCGTCGGCCCGCAGCAGCCCGGCCTGGCCGTCCATTTGTACGCCCTGGATGCGGTCGCCCTCGCGCGGCAAGGCGCGTATGGGCATGCCGTAGCGGAATTCCACGCCCTGGCCGGCCAGGTAGGCGGCCAGGCCGGTGCAGAATTTGTGGCTATCGCCCGAACCGTCCAGCGGCAGGTACAGCGCACCCGCGATGGGGGCCGCGGACGCCGCCAGGGCAGGCTCCAGGCGCCGCGCGCCGGAATCGTCCAGCAATTGCCAGGGCACCTGGTATTCGTCCAGTGCCTGCGTAATGGCGCCAACGGCCGCCATGTCGGCTTCGCGCCGGAATATCTGCAGCGTGCCGTCTTTGTGATAGTCGAAGTCCAGCGGCAGGCCCGATTCCACCAGCGCCTGCAGGCAGGCATCGCTGTAGTGGGCCACGCGCTGCATGCGAAGCTTGTTGGCGCGAAACCGCTCGGCGTTGCAGTTGCCCAGCCAGCGCGCCAGCCAGGCCAATTTGCGTGGATTGGGCGACAGCGAAAACCGGATGGGCGCCTCGCGCTGCAGGGCCATTTTCAGCACCTTGCCTATCATGCCGGGCGCGGCCCAGGGGCCGGCAAAGCTGGGGCACAGGCCGCCGGCATTGCCAAAACTGGTTTCCCGCGCGGGCCCCGGCTGGCGATCCAGCACCAGCACCTGGTGGCCGTCGCGCCACAGATAATAGGCCGCGGCAATGCCGGCCACCCCCGCTCCCAGTACTGCGACTTTCATGCGCGCTCCCGGGCCCCAAGCCCGTGTGCCAAGAGCGCGCATTATGACGCGCCTGCGGCGGGCCTGCATAGCGGCAGCCGGCCACGCAAAAATTTTCCAAAGTGCTGGCCGTCAAGCGGCATTTTGGCAAAACCATTCCAGGTCCGGTCAGTAACATGAACCGCATGTTGTCCAACGCTAAGTTCGCCCCCATGCCCGCCCTGTCCGTCCGCCACGACGCCCCTGCCTGCCTGGACGCATTGTGCAATACCGTGCGTACCGCCCAGCGCAATGCCGCGCGGCACATGCTGGACGAACTGGCCATGGGCGACGCCGATACCCGCGGCATGCTGGCGCACCTGCCCGAATCGCTGCGCGCAGGCCGGCCCGATACTTATCTGCGGCACATTGCCTACAGCGACCCCAACGGCAGCTTCACTATTTTTTATCTGGTGTGGCGGCCGGGCCAGGCATCGCCCGTGCATGGCCATAAAACCTGGTGCACCTATCGCGTGCTGCAGGGCGAACTGCAGGAAACCCACTACCGCTGGGACGCCGCCCACGGCGTGGCGCTGCCGGCGGGCAACGCGGTGCGCAAGCCCGGCAAGGCCGTGACGGCCACGGCTGGCCTGGAACAGATCCATCGCCTGCACAACGCCAGCGATGGCATTGCCATCTCATTGCATATTTATGGTGTGGCCCTGGCCGACGCGCAAACAGGCGTCAACCACCTGGTGCAGGCCGCATAGGCCGGGCTACAGGCCCGTGTCCAGCGCGTAACGCGCGCCGTCGCGGTTTTCCAGCACCAGCGCCGACAATACGGGCTGCGTCGCATTGGCGTCTTGCGTGACATGCAAGCGCAAATTGCCCAGCGGCACATCCCAGCCGCCGTCCGCTGCCTCGGCCGCCACGTCGGCCACCACGCCCAGCCGCTGCGCCACCGCTCGCGCGTCGGCCGCCCTGGCCTCGATGCGATCAATGCGCAGCGCGCCGTTGGGGTGCTGCATCAATGCCGGCTGCCACACGCATTCCGGTGTGAGGTGGCGGCAAAAATACATGCGCATGCCGGGTATCGGCTGTTCGGCAAAGCGCACGGCATGAAAGCGGGCCTGTACCTCGCGGCCATCGACCAGCGCCGGACGGGTCAGCTCGGAAACCGGATTGACGGCGAACCCCGCGTCGCGCAAGCGCCGATAGGTGCCCTCGGCGTCATCGGTGCGAAACACCAAGGCTTCCAGGCCGAAGGGGGAATCGGCGATTTCCTTGCGTGCGGGCGGCGCGCCCGGCGGCCAGCCCAATAATTCGACATAGGTGCCGTCCAGCACGATCAGGCGGTTGCACGACCCCAGGTTGTGCACCGCCTTGTCGCTCAGGTGGAAGCCCTGCCGTTCGTAGTGCGGCGCCAGTTCATCGAGCCGGTCGCGCACCATGACCACCGCATGGTCGAATTCGGTGCGCGTAGCGCTTTGCGACTCGCCCGGGCCGGAAACAGATGCTGCCGGACCGGGGACGCCGCGGAGCCGGCTTTGCCGGTCCGCCTGCGTCGCCCCCCCGGGGGGGAAGCGCGCAGCGCTTCGGGGGGGGGCTTTCAAGCCAGCTTGCCGTGGCACTGTTTGTACTTCTTGCCGCTACCGCACGGGCACGGGTCGTTGCGGCCCACCTTGGGCACGAAGTTGCGTACCGGCTGCTGGGCCGGCTGGGAGTCGGCATCGGTGCCGGCCAGCGCCTCGTCGTAGTCGGAATGGTGATACTGCACGTTCTGCACGTGCGGCTGGGCGGCCTCGGCCTCGGCGGCCTGTTCCACCTGCTCGGCGGACTGCACCCGCACCGTCATCAGCACGCGCACCACGTCATCGCGCACCCGGTCGAGCATGCCCGAGAACAATTCGAAGGCTTCGCGCTTGTATTCCTGCTTGGGATTCTTCTGTGCATAACCGCGCAGGTGGATACCCTGGCGCAGGTAGTCCAGTGCCGACAGGTGTTCGCGCCAATGCGTATCGATGGCCTGCAGCATGATGGAACGCTCGAACTGCGCCCAGGGCTCTTCGCCCACCTGGGCGATCTTGCCTTCGTAGACGCCGCGCACGGCCTCCTGCACCCGGGCCAGCAGGTCGTCGTCGGTGAGGCTGGACTCTTTTTCCAGCATGTCGGTCAGGGGCAGCTGGATTTGCCAGTCGGCGGCCAGGGTCTTTTCCAGCGCGGGAACATCCCACTGCTCTTCCACCGATTCGGCGGGCACATACTGGCGCACCAGATCGGTGGCCGCGGCCTCGCTCAGGCCCTCGATGGAAGCGCGGATCGACGAGGATTCGAGCACTTCGTTGCGCTGCGCGTACAGCACCTTGCGCTGGTCGTTGGCGACGTCGTCGTATTCCAGCAGTTGCTTGCGAATGTCGAAGTTGCGGCCTTCGACCTTGCGCTGCGCGGTCTCGATCGAGCGCGTCACCATGCCGGCCTCGATGGGCTCGCCTTCCGGCAGCTTCAGGCGTTCCATGATGGCGCGCACGCGGTCGCCCGCGAAAATGCGCATCAGGGAGTCTTCCAGCGACAGGTAGAAGCGCGAAGAGCCCGGATCGCCCTGGCGGCCGGCGCGGCCGCGCAGTTGGTTGTCGATGCGGCGCGACTCGTGGCGTTCGGTGCCGATGATGCGCAGGCCGCCCGCCGCCTTGACCTGCTCGTTGGCGGGTTGCCATTCGGCCCGTATCGTCTGGATGCGGGCCTCTTTGTCGGCGTCGGACAAGGTTTCGTTGGCGCGGATCAGATCGATCTGCTTGTCGGCGCTGCCGCCCAGCACAATGTCGGTGCCGCGGCCGGCCATGTTGGTGGCAATGGTGATGTGGCCAGGCTTGCCGGCTTCGGCCACGATCTCGGCTTCACGCGCGTGCTGCTTGGCGTTCAGCACTTCATGCGGCAGCTTGGCCTGCTTCAGCAGGCCAGCCAGCAATTCGGAATTCTCGATGCTGGTGGTGCCCACCAGCACCGGCTGGCCACGCTCGTGGCAGTCGCGGATATCGGCCAGGATGGCGTTGTATTTTTCCTGCGCCGTCTTGAAGACCTGGTCGTTCTGGTCCTTGCGGACCATGGGCTTATTGGTGGGGATGATGACGGTTTCCAGGCTGTAGATTTCCTGGAATTCGTAGGCTTCCGTGTCGGCGGTGCCGGTCATGCCCGACAGTTTGTCGTACATGCGGAAGTAGTTCTGGAACGTAATGGATGCCAGCGTCTGGTTTTCGTGCTGGATCTTCACGCCTTCCTTGGCCTCGACCGCCTGGTGCAAGCCGTCGGACCAGCGGCGGCCCACCATCAGGCGGCCGGTGAATTCGTCGACGATGACCACTTCGCCGTCCTGGACCACATATTGCTGGTCGCGGAAGAACAGCGTGTTGGCGCGCAGTGCCACCATCAGGTGGTGCATCAGGGCGATGTGGCGCGGGTCGTACAGCGATTCGCCCTCGGGCAGCAGGCCTTGCTGGCTGAGGATGCGCTCGGCGTTCTCGTGGCCGCTTTCCGACAGGAAAACCTGCTGGGATTTTTCGTCCACCCAGTAGTCGCCTTCGGGCTCGGGCTCGTGCGGCTTGGGCTCGGCGGCCATGCGCTGCAGCAGCGGCGGCACGGCGTTCATGCGCACATAAAGCTCGGTATGGTCTTCGGCCTGGCCCGAGATGATCAGCGGCGTGCGGGCTTCGTCGATCAGGATGGAGTCGACTTCGTCGACAATGGCGTACGAAAGGCCGCGCTGCCGGCGGTCTTCGACACGGTATTCCATGTTGTCGCGCAGGTAGTCGAAGCCGAATTCGTTGTTGGTGCCGTAAGTGATGTCGGCGGCGTACGCGGCGATTTTCTCGTCGTTGGGCTGCTGCGGCACCACCACGCCCGTGCTCATGCCCAGGAAGCGGTACAGGCGCCCCATCCATTCGGCGTCGCGGCGAGCCAGGTAATCGTTGACGGTTACCACGTGCACACCCTTGCCGGCCACGGCGTTCAGGTACACCGGCAGCGTGGCCATCAGGGTCTTGCCTTCACCCGTGCGCATTTCGGCGATCTTGCCATTGTGCAGCGCAATACCGCCCAGCATCTGCACGTCGAAGTGGCGCATGCCGAACACGCGCTTGCCCGCCTCGCGAACCACGGCGAACGCCTCGGGCAGCAAGTCGTCGAGCGACGCGCCCTGCGCGTGGCGGCTGCGGAATTCCTGGGTCTTGGCCGCCAGTTCCTCGTCGGAGAGCGCGGCGGTCTTGGATTCCAGTGCGTTGATCTGGGTAACCAGCTTGCGATACTGCTTAAGCAACCGGTCGTTGCGGCTGCCTAGGAGTTTTTTGAGCAGAGAAGCCATGCGTGTCGGTGGGCGGCGCCGGTGGCGCCCCGCCCCAAAAGGCCGGGCTCCGCGCGGCGCGGATTGTTATCTGGTTGAGCGGTCGGTACCGCCGGGAAACAATCGAGTTTAACGCACCTGCGGCGCATCGGCCCGGCGAACCGCAAATGTCCGCGAACCGGGCTATTGGGTAACCGCCACGCCCGCCGCGGCATCGGCCGCCTTGGCCACCACCGGAGGCCGCGCCTCGGGCGATTGCAGGAACAGGCGGGGATCCAGCGGCTGGCCCGCCAGGCGCACCTCGAAATGCAGGTGCGGGCCCGTCGACCTTCCAGTGGACCCCACGCGGGCGATTTCCTGGCCGCGCCCGACCAGGTCGCCGGGTTTGACCAGCAGCTTGGAAGCATGCGCGTAGCGGGTGATCAGGCCATCGCCGTGGTCGATCTCGACCGTATTGCCGTAGCCGGCCAGATAACTGGCTTCCAGCACCACGCCGCCCGATGCCGCCAGGATGGGCGTACCCGAAGGGGCGGCGAAATCCAGCCCCTCGTGCATCGCGTACCGGTGCGTCACCGGATTGCGCCGCCAGCCATAAGACGAGCTAAGGTAGGGGTACTCGGTAACCGGCATGGTGGACGGCAGGCGTGCCTGGTCGGCCGAACGGCGTGTCAGCGCCACGTCCAGCATGCGCAGGTTGTCCGTCTGGTGGGCTAGCCGGGCCTGCAGTTCATCGAGCTGGCGGCCCAGCACTTCGGCGGATTCGGCCGAAGGCGGCTGGCGGTCGGTGAACAGGTCGTCCATGACCTGCCCGGCCTGGGCCGGCGCCTTGATCTCGGCGGCCAGTTCCGGGTCGGTGTAGGCCACGCCCGCCACCTGGGCCACGCGGCGGCCCAGGCCGTCTATGCCCACCAGCTTGGCCTGCAGTTCGCCCACCTTGGCCGCCAGCAAGCCCACGTTTTCGCGTACGAAGGCGGCTTCGCGTGCCGGCTGGCCGTCCTGGGCGTAGGTGCCCCAATCTACCGAATACGCCGGCGGGGCAACAGGAGTAAGGTAACGCTGTACGGTGGCGCCCACCAACGCCGCGGTGGCCACCACGGCGGCCACCAGCAGGCCCAGGCGCGTGCCGCCCAGGGCCACTTGGCCGGGCTGCCCGTCGCGGGCGTGCATAATCACGATTTTCAAGGTACGTATCCTGTTATCAAGCTGGCATGAACAGACCTGCTTCACACCGCTCACGTTCTTCCGCCAGCCGGCGGGGGGAAAACACCGCGCTGGGATGGCTGGGTCATGATGCGCGCGGCGCCGGAGTTCTGGCGACGGCGCGCACCCATTTACAAATACAGCGTGCCGTGGCCGCAGTGCTGCCGCCAGCGCTGGGCGCCGTGTGTGTGGTTGCCAAACTGGAAAGCCAGCGCCTGCAACTTGCGGTGCCCGGCGCCGCCCATGCGGCCAAGCTCAGGCAATTGGCCCCACGGATCGCACAGGCACTCAACGCCCAAGGCTGGAACCTTAACGAAATTGCCGTCCGGGTTCAAGCGGGAATGCCCAAACCCGGGGCAAAAGCGCCCCGTCCGCCCAAGGAAGCCCAACCCCTGGGCGACAGCGCCCTGGGAGCCTTTGAAACCCTGCAGGAAAATTTGCGGCCAGGGCCCCTGGCCGATGCGGTGGCCAGGCTGCTGGCCCACCACAAGAAAGGCTAGCCTGGCGTCAAGCCAGCTTCCATTCGTGGCGGAACGCCTGCGGCGCGTCGGCCTGCGATTCGTAGGTAACCAGTTCCCAGGCGTCTTGCTGTTCCAGCAGCGCGCGGGCCAGCTGGTTATTGAGGCCGTGGCCGGACTTGCAGGCCACGTAACGCGCCACCAGCGGCTTGCCCAACAGATACAGGTCGCCGATGGCGTCCAGGATCTTGTGCTTGACGAATTCGTCGTCGTAGCGCAGGCCGTCGCTGTTCAGCACCCGGTATTCGTCCATGACGATGGCGTTGTCCAGACTGCCGCCACGGGCCAGGCCCATGGATCGCAGGGCCTCGACTTCGTTGACGAAGCCAAAGGTGCGCGCGCGGGCGATTTCGCGCACGTATGAATGCGTGGCGAAATCGATTTCGGCGAAATTCGCCGTGGAATCGATGGCCGGATGACGGAAGTCGATGGAAAACGCCAGCGAAAAGCCATCGTGCGGTTCCAGGCGGGCCCACTTCAGGCTGCGGCCCTCGCCCTCGCGGATTTCCACGGGCTTGAGCACCTTGATGAACTGCTTGGGCGCGTTCTGTTCCACTATGCCGGCCGAGCGCAACAAGTACACGAACGTGGCGGCGCTGCCGTCCATGATGGGCACTTCTTCGGCGGTAAGGTCGACGTGCAGGTTGTCGATACCCAGGCCCGCCAGCGCGGACATCAGGTGTTCGACCGTGGAAACGCGCACATCGCCCTTTTGCAGCACCGAGGCCATGCGCGTGTCGCCCACGCCCAGGGCCTGTGCGGGAAGGTCGACGACCTGCGGCAGGTCGACGCGATGGAAAACAATGCCCGTATTGGCTTCGGCAGGACGCAGGGTGAGCTCGACCCGGCGCCCGGAATGGACGCCTACGCCAGTGGTACGGACGAGGTTCTGAATGCTGCGTTGTCGAAACATGGGATGGGAATCAAGAGCCTGCGCCGGCAAATATCAATGAAATCACCGGCATAAGTGCTTATTGTAACCTCGGCGCAAGTTCCACGCCATCTGCGTGAAACATTTGCCGACATATCTGTCCCCTTTATGGGCGGCGCGAGCGCGCGCCGCCCCGCGTCCGGCCCGCCTTGGGGAAGGCGGGCCGGCGCCGAGGGAGTCGGGCCGGTTCCCCGGCCCGGTACTGCTACATCAGTCCGCCTGCTTGCGCAGGAAGGCCGGGATGTCGAAATGATCCATACCCGAGCTTTCCAGAGCACGCACCTGGGCCGACGCCTGGGTGCGCGGGTTGCGCATCACCGACGGCATGTCCAGGTTGCGGTAGTCGCCAGGCTGGCCGCCCATCCCGCCCAGGGGCAGGTTGTCGGTACCCGTGCGCAGCGCTTCCGCGGCGTTCTGCACCAGTTGCGGACGCGCGGCGGCGCGGCCCAGGCCGGTGGCCACCACGGTTACCCGCAGGCTGTCGCCCATGGCTTCGTCGTAGGCGGTGCCGAAGATCACGGTGGCGTCGTCCGAAGCATAGCTACGGATCGTTTCCATGATTTCGCGCGTTTCGCGCATCTTCAGCGTGCGGCTGGCGGTAATGTTCACCAGCACGCCGCGGGCGCCGTTCAGGTCCACGCCTTCCAGCAGCGGGCATGCGATGGCCTGTTCGGCCGCCACGCGGGCGCGGTCGGCGCCGCTGGCGGTGGCCGTGCCCATCATGGCCTGGCCCTGCTCGCCCATGATCGTCTTGACGTCTTCGAAGTCAACGTTCACGTTGCCCTCGACGTTGATGATCTCGGCGATACCGGCGCACGCATTGTGCAGGATGTCGTCGGCGGACCGGAAGCAGTCTTCCTGCGTGGCGTCCTCGTCCATCAGTTCATACAGGTTCTCGTTGAGAACCACGATGAGCGAATGCACGTGCTTGGCCAGCTCGCCGATGCCGTCCTCGGCCATCTTCAGGCGCTTATTGCCTTCGAAGACGAAGGGCTTGGTCACCACCCCCACGGTCAGGATGCCCAGTTCCTTGGCCACTTCGGCCACCACCGGGCCCGCGCCCGTACCGGTGCCACCACCCATGCCGGCGGTAATGAACACCATGTGCGCGCCGTTCAGGGCCGAACGGATTTCTTCCCGGGCAGTTTCCGCCGAAGCGCGGCCCTGTTCAGGCTTGGCGCCGGCGCCAAGGCCGGTACGGCCCAGGCGGATCTGCACCGGTGCATTGGTCGCCGCCAGCGCCTGCGCATCGGTATTGGCGCAGATGAAATCCACGCCGTGCACTCCGTTGCGGATCATGTGCGCGACGGCGTTGCCGCCCGCGCCCCCAACACCCACGACCTTGATAACGGTCCCTTTGGTGTTGTTTTCAAGCATCTCAAAGTTCATCATGATGACTCCCTCACAAGTCTGAATTTGCAAATCACAAAAATTCCCCAACAACCTATCTTTTGTGAATCGCCTCAAAGCCGACGCCGGCCGGATGGTCCGCAACGGGTTTGAAACGTCTCCCCATTCGGCCCGTCCCGCCCTTGCGGGTGGAACGAGCCAGGAGCAGGCCCCAGTCTGCCCCCTTGATCAATTCATGAACCACTCCTTCATCCGCGCCAGCAGGCTCTTGAAACTGCCGGTCTGCGCGGCCACCTTGCGGCCCCGCACACGTTGCATGCGGGCCTCTTGCAGCAGGCCCATCACCGTCGAGAAGCGCGGGTTGCGCATCACGTCGGACAAACTGCCTTCGTACTCGGGCACCGCCACGCGCACGGGCTTCAGGAATACGTCTTCGGCCAGCTCGATCATGCCGGGCAGTTGGGCGGTGCCGCCAGTCAGCACCACGCCCGAGGCCAACAGGTCCTCGTAGCCGGAATCGCGCACCACCTGCTGCACCAGCGAGAACAGCTCTTCGACGCGCGGCTCGATCACGGCGCCCAGCGCCTGGCGCTTGACCTGGCGCGGGCCGCGGTCGCCCAGGCCGGGCACTTCGACGGCCTCGTCGGGGCGCGCCAGCACCTGCTTGGCCACGCCGTAGCGCAGCTTGATTTCTTCGGCGTCAGGCGTGGGCGTACGCAGCATGGCCGCGATGTCGTTGGTGATCTGGTCGCCCGCGATCGGCAACACCGCCGTGTGGCGGATCGCGCCGCCCGTGAAGATGGCCACGTCGGTCGTGCCGCCGCCGATGTCCACCAGCACCACGCCCAGCTCTTTCTCGTCGGACGTCAGGCAGGCCAGGCTGGACGCCAGCGGCTGCAGGATCAGGTCCTGCACTTCCAGCCCGCAGCGGCGCACGCACTTCACGATGTTCTGCGCGGCGCTCACCGCGCCAGTGACGATGTGCACGCGGACTTCCAGGCGCAGCCCGCTCATGCCGATGGGCTCGCGGATGTCTTCCTGGCCGTCGACGATGAATTCCTGCGTCAGCACGTGCAACACCTGCTGGTCGGTGGGAATGTTGACGGCCTTGGCGGTCTCGATCACGCGCGCCACGTCGGTCGCGGTGACCTCCTTGTCTTTCACGGCCACCATGCCGCTGGAATTGAAGCTGCGGATATGGCTGCCCGCAATACCGGTATAAACGTCCCGGATCTTGCAGTCGGCCATCAATTCAGCTTCTTCCAGTGCGCGCTGGATGGAGTTGACGGTGGTCTCGATATTGACGACAACACCTTTGCGCATGCCGCGCGACTCATGCTGGCCCAGGCCCAGCACTTCGAAGCGTCCTTCCGGCAGGATTTCGGCGACCACGGCAACCACCTTGCTGGTGCCGATATCCAGGGCGACGATGAGGTCCTTGATGTCACGGGTCATGGCGTTAACGCTTCTTTGAAGATGTGGATGAAGATTTCTTGGCCTGCGCATCGGGCAATGGCGCCAATGCCAGGGCAAAGCCGTTGGGGTAGCGCAAGTCGGCTTGCGTGACGCTGCGGCCTTCCAGCTTGCTGTTCACGGCGGGCCAGGCCTGCACGAAACGCTGGATGCGCGCCGCGAACGGCAGCGCCCCCGGCAAGCCGTGCGGATCCGGCGCATCGGCACCCGGGTCGCGGCCCAGGTCGAGCGCCATGCCATTGGACAGCGTGGCCTTCCAGGCATAGCGCGCGCTCAGGTCGAGTTCGCGCACCTGCAAGTCCAGCGGGGCGAACCAGCGGGCCAGTTCCGCGTAGCGCTGCACCACCAAGCCTTCCGAACCCTCCGGCCCGGAGAACTGCGGCAGGTCCGAATCGTCGTCCAGTTCGCCCGTGTTGGCCGTGAACGCCTCGCCCCAGGTGTTGATCATCTGGTTCTCGTTCCACAAGGCCAGCGGCTGCTGCTCCTCGATGCGCACGCGCAGGGTATCCGGCCAGATGCGGCGTATCGAAGCGCGCCGCACCCAGGGCACCGACTCGAACACGGCGCGCGCCTCGTCCAGGTCTACCGTGAAGAAATTGCCCTCGAAGCGCCGCGAGATCACCGCCCGTACCGCCTCGGGCGACACATAGCGCAATTCGGATTCGGGCGCGGGTTCCAGTTCGATGGCCGACAACGTGAAGTACGGACGATGCGCCACCCACACCACGCACGCGGCGAGCATGGCCACCACCGCCAGCACGGCCAGCGTGTTGGCGATCAGGTTGGTGGTGCGAGCGTCGTTCCACACGGATCAGTCCGGTCAGGGGTTGCGGGCCGGGCTGTGCACTTTGCAGGCAGCCTCGGACAGAATGGATACACACAGGTCGGCATAGCTCATGCCCACCGCCTTGGCCGCCATGGGCACCAGCGAATGGCTGGTCATCCCGGGCGAGGTATTTGCTTCCAGCAGCCATGGCCGGTTGTCGGCATCGAGCATGAAATCGATCCGCCCCCAGCCCGCGCAATCCAGCGCGCGGTAGGCGCGTTCGGCGATATCGGCCACGTTCCGCGCCACGTCCTCGGGCAGGTCGGCCGGGCAGAAATACTGGGTATCGTCGGAAAAATACTTGTGCTCGTAGTCGTAATTGCCCCCGGGCGCCACGATCTCGATCACCGGCAAGGCGCGCGCGTTGCGGCCCGCGCCCAGCACGGCCACGGTCAGTTCGCGGCCGGCGATGAACTGCTCGGCCAGCACCTGGTCGTCGAAGTGCGCGGCCTGGGCATAGCCTTCTTTCATGTCGGAGTACCCCACCACCTTGGTGATGCCCACGGTGGAGCCTTCATGCGGCGGCTTCAGGATCAGGGGCAGGCCCAGGCGGTCGGGCACGGTACGCAATTCGGAACCGGCGTCCAGCAATTCGAAGGCAGGCGTGGGCAGGCCATACTGCATCCACACGCGCTTCGTCATGGTCTTGTCCATGGCCAGGCTGGAGGCCATAGGGCCGCTGCCGGTATAGGGCAGGCCCAGCAGCTCCAGGGCGCCTTGCAGGGTGCCGTCCTCGCCGTAGCGGCCGTGCAGCGCGATGAACACGCGGTCGAAACCGGCCGCGGCCAGGTCGGCCAGGGACTGCTCGCCCGTATCGAACAGATGGGCGTCGACCCCCGCCGACCGCAGGGCCTGGTGCACCCCCGTGCCCGACATCAGCGACACCTCGCGTTCGGCCGAACGGCCGCCGTACAGTACGCCTACCTTGCCGAAGGCCTGCGTGTCGGACCGCGCCACGGATTGATTCATGCCAGTTCTCCCACCAGGCCGGGCACCTTGCTGATCGAGCCCGCACCCATCACCACCACCACGTCGCCGTCGCGCACGAAATCCAGAATGGTCTGCGGCAGCTCGGCCACGTCTTCCACGAACACGGGTTCGACGCGCCCGGCAACACGTAGTGCCCGCGCCAGTGCGCGCCCGTCGGCCGCCACCAGCGGCGGCTCGCCCGCGGCATACACCTCGGTCAGCAGCACGGCGTCGGCGCCGCCCAGCACCCGCACGAAATCCTCGAAGCAATCGCGCGTGCGTGTATAACGGTGCGGCTGGAACGCCAGCACGATGCGCCGCTGCGGCCAGGCGCCGCGGGCGGCCGACAGCGTGGCAGCCATTTCGACCGGATGGTGTCCGTAGTCGTCGATCACGGTGAACGTGCCGCCGCCATGCGCGACGGGCACGGCGAATTCGCCCGTCTGGGTAAAGCGACGGCCCACGCCCTTGAACGATGCCAGCGCCTGGCTGATGGCATCGTCCGGCACGCCCAGCTCGGTGGCCACGGCCACCGCCGCCAGCGCGTTGCGCACGTTGTGCAGCCCAGGCAGGTTCAGCTCCACGGCCAGGGGCGGCAATACCGTGAGGCGGTCGCGGCGCTGCACTGTGAAACGCATGCGGGTGCCATCGGCCTGCACGTCTTCGGCCCGCACCTGCGCATCTTCGCTCAGGCCGTATGTCGTAATGGGCCGCGACACGAACGGCATGATTTCACGGACGTTGGCGTCGTCGGAGCACAGCACCGCGCTGCCGTAGAACGGCAGCCGCTGCGTGAACTCGATGAAGGCGCTTTTCAGGCGCGCCACGTCATGGCCATAGGTGTCCATGTGGTCGGCGTCGATGTTGGTCACGATCGCCATCACCGGCAGCAGGTTCAGGAACGAGGCGTCCGACTCGTCCGCCTCGACCACGATGTATTCGCCTTGCCCCAGGCGCGCGTTGGCGCCCGCGGAATTCAGGCGGCCGCCGATCACGAAAGTGGGATCCAGCTCGCCTGCCGCCAGCACACTGGCCACCAGGCTGGTGGTGGTGGTCTTGCCATGCGTGCCGGCCACGGCAATGCCGCGCTTGAGCCGCATCAGCTCGGCCAGCATGATGGCGCGCGGCACCACCGGGATACCCGCCGCGCGGGCGGCGATGACTTCGGGGTTGTCGCCCGCCACCGCGGTGGACGTCACGATGGCGGCCGCGCCGGCCACATTGGCGGCGGTATGTCCAACGGCCACCTTGGCCCCCAGCCCCACCAGGCGGCGCGTCACGGCCGATTCCTGCAGGTCGGAACCGCTGATGGTGTAGCCCAGGTTGAGCAGGACCTCGGCAATGCCGCTCATGCCCGAGCCGCCAATACCGACGAAATGAATATGTTGAATTCTATGTTTCATGATGGGCGCCTCGCTGCCTGTTCGCAGACATCGGCGATATGGGCCGCGGCTTGCGGACGCGCATGCTGACGCGCCCGTTCGGCCACGGCCTGGAGTTCAGGGCGGGTACGCTGTCCCAGCCAGCCCGCCAGCCACTCGGGGGTCAGCTCAGGCTGCGGGCACAGCCAGGCCGCGCCGTCGTTGCTAAGGAAACGCGCATTGGCGGTTTGATGGTCGTCGATGGCGTGCGGGAACGGCACGAACAGCGCCGCCACGCCTGCGGCCGCCACTTCGGATACCGTCATGGCGCCAGCACGGCATACCAGCACATCGGCATCGGCCATGGCGGCGGCCATGTCGTCGATGAAATCGCGGCACTCGGCGGTGACGCCCGCCTGGGCATAGGCATCCCGCAAGGCCTGCAGGTGCTGTTCGCCGGCCTGATGCACCACGTGCGGACGGATCTTGGCATCCATCAGTGCCAGGGCACGCGGCAGCGTGGTGTTCAAGGCCTGCGCCCCCAGGCTGCCGCCCACCACCAGCATACGCAGCGTACCTTCGCGCCCGCTGTAGCGGGCCGCAGGCTCGGGCAAGGCGCACAGGTCACCGCGCACCGGGTTGCCCAACGCCTCGCCGCGCGGCAATACATTCGGAAAACCGCTAAGCACGCGGCGCGCCAGGCGGGCCAGCCAGCGGTTGGCGGTGCCGGCCACGGCGTTCTGCTCATGCACGACCAGGGGCATGCCACGCAACGCGGCCACCATGCCGCCGGGGAAGGCCACATAGCCTCCCATGCCCAGCACCACATCGGGGCGCACTTGCGATAGCCGCTTCCAGGCCTGCGCGCAGGCGCGCACCAGCAGGAAGGGCAGCTTCAACAGGGTGGTCGCCCCCCGGCCACGCACTCCCTGGAAGTACAGCGGCACCAGGTCGATGCCGCGCGGCGGCACCAGCCGTCCTTCCATCTTGTCGGGATTGCCCAGCCACAGCACGCGCCAGCCGCGTTCGCGCAGCACGTCGGCAACGGCCAGCCCAGGCATGATGTGGCCGCCCGTGCCGCCGGCCATGATGAGGACGGTGCGCCCGGTCATACCCGGCCCCCCCGCATCATGACGCGGTTCTCGATATCCACGCGCAGCAGAATGGCCAGCGCGCACAGGTTCATGACAATGCCCGAACCGCCGTAGCTCATCAGCGGCAGCGTCAGGCCCTTGGTGGGCAGCAGGCCCAGGCACACGCCCATATTGATGAAGGCTTGCACGCCGATCCAGATGGCGACGCCGTGCGCCACCAGCCCGGCGAAGGTGCGTTCCATGGCAATGGCCTGGCGGCCGATGTCGAAGCCGCGCTGGATCACCACCACGAACAAGGTGATCACCAGCATGACCCCCACGAAACCCAGTTCTTCGCCCACCACGGCCATCAGGAAATCGGTGTGGGCCTCGGGCAGGTAGTGCAGCTTCTCGACACTGGCGCCCAGCCCCACGCCCAACCACTCGCCGCGCCCCAGCGCGATCAGCGAATGCGACAACTGGTAGGCGCTGCCATAGGCATTGGCATCGTTCCAGGGGTCCAGGTAGGCGAACAGGCGCGCGCGCCGCCACGGCGACAGCCAGATCAGCGCCAGGAAGGTGCCCCCCAGCACGGCCAGCAGGCTGCTGAAGTATTTGCCGTTGATGCCGCCCAGGAACAGGATGGCCACCGCAATGGCCACGATGACGATGAACGCCCCCAGGTCGGGTTCCAGCAGCAGCAGCATGCCCACGCCGCCCAGGGCGCAAGCCATGGGCAGGAAGCCGCGAGAGAACGCCTGCATATGCTCTTGCTTGCGCACGGTGTAATCGGCCGCGTACAACAGCGCGGTCAACTTCACCAGTTCCGAAGGTTGGAAGTTCAGGGGGCCCAGCGGAATCCAGCGATGCGCGCCATTGACCTCGCGGCCGATGCCCGGGATCAGCACCGCCACCAACAGCACCAGCGATCCCATGAACGCCGGCACCGCCAGGCGCTGCCACACCCGCAAGGGAATGGTCAGCACCACCGCGCCGCCCAGCAGGCCGGCGCACAGGAACACCCCATGGCGCAGCACAAAGTAATAGCGGCCATAGGACGCGTAACGCGGGCCATCGGCCAGCGCGATCGAGGCCGAATACACCATCAGCAAACCCAGCAACAACAAGGTCGCGGAGGCCAGCACCAGCGGCGCATCGTAGTTGCGCATGCGGGTGCGTCCGGGGCGTACGGCATTGACGCTGGCGGTCAGATCGGCGAACAGGCTCATCACACTTCCCCCCGGTCGGCGGCCAAGTCGTCGACTTCCTGGGCGAACACTTCGCCACGATGTGGGTAATTGCGGAACATGTCCATGCTGGCGCAGGCCGGCGACAACAGCACGGCGTCACCGGACTGTGCCAACTCGGCGCCGCGCCGCACTGCGTCGCGCATGTCGTGGGCAGCCACGCACGGCACGCCCGTGTCGGCCAGCACACGGCCGATTTCCGGGCCGTCGGCGCCGATCAGCACCACCGCGCGCGCGTGGCGCGCCACCACCGGCGCCAGGGGCGAGAAATCCTGGCCCTTGCCCAGGCCGCCGGCAATCAGTACCACGGGCTGGCCTAGGCCTTCCAGGGCGGCGACCGTGGCCCCTACATTGGTGCCCTTGCTGTCGTTGATGTAGTCGACCCCGCCCACACTGCGCACGAAGGCGGCGCGATGCGGCTCGCCGGTGTAGTCGCGCAGGGCACGCAGCATGGGGCCCCAGCCAATATTCAGCACCCGCGCCAACTGCATGGCGGCCAGGGCATTCAGGCCGTTGTGCTGGCCGCGGATGCGCATGGCGTCCAACGGCATCAGGCGGCTGATCCGGCCGGCCATGCGCTTGGGCGGCGGCGCGTCTTTCTTGCGCCGCACAGGAGCCACCGGTTCTTCGAAATCGTTGGGCTCGCAGGCCACCAGCCAGGCCATGCCCTCGCCCAGTTCCAGGCCCATGTCGCCCACCAGGGCCGGCATGTCGCGCCCGAAACTGCGCACGCCCAGCCCTTCCAGCGAGTCCACCATGCCGGCCACGCGCGGGTCGTCGCGGTTGACGACGGCCAGGCGCGCCAGTTTCAGTAAACGGGCCTTGGCTTGCGCGTAAGCGTCCATGCCGCCATGCCAATCCAGGTGGTCCTGCGTCACGTTCAGTACCGTGGCGGCGTCGGGTGCCAGGGTGTGGGTGGTTTCCAGCTGGAAGCTCGACAGTTCCAGCACCCATACCTGGGGCAGGTCATCGGCATCCAGGGCTTCGATCAGGGCCGCCAACGCCGCGGGGCCAATGTTGCCGGCGGCACGCACACTGAACCCGCCCGCCTCGACCAACTGGCGCAGCAGCGCGGTAACGGTGGTTTTGCCATTGGTGCCGGTCACGGCCAGAACGGTTGGCCGATACTCGCGCTGCCCGACCAGCCCGGCCAGGGCGCGCGCGAACAGCTCGATCTCGCCCACGACTTCAATGCCGCGTTCGGCAGCCTGTTCCAGCAATGCGCGGGCCGGTGCCTGGCCCGGCGCCAGGCCCGGGCTCAGGACCAATTGCGAAACACCATCCAGCAAGGACGGATCGAACGTGTCCCCGCAACCCAGCCGGTAATCCACCTCGGCATCCGCCAGCGCGGCGCGCAGTCCCGCCAGGCCACCCGGCTCGGCGCGCGTATCGGCCACCCGCAAGGCGGCGCCCTGCCGGGCGCACCAACGGGCGGCGGCCACGCCGGTCTCGCCCAATCCGAGGATCAGGACAAGCGGCGCATCGACACGGACGGGCTCTGGGCTGTTCATCGTAATTTCAGGGTGGAAAGGCCGATCAGCACGAGCATCATGCTGATGATCCAGAAACGCACGACGACCTGGGTTTCTTTCCAGCCGCCGACTTCGAAATGGTGATGCAGGGGCGCCATGCGGAAAATGCGTCGCCCCTGCCCGTACTTGCGCTTGGTGTACTTGAACCATGTCACTTGCATCATGACCGACAGCGTCTCGACCACGAACACGCCGCCCATGATGAACAGCACGATTTCCTGGCGCACGATGACCGCGATGGTGCCCAGCGCGCCGCCCAGCGCCAGCGCACCCACGTCGCCCATGAATACCTGGGCGGGATACGCGTTGAACCACAGGAATGCCAGGCCTGCGCCGGCAATGGCCGCGCACAGCACCATCAGTTCGGCCGCGCCGGGAATGTACGGGAACAGCAGGTACTTGGAATAATCGACCCGGCCCACCACGTAGGCGAAAATGCCCAGCGCGCTGCCCACCATGACGGTGGGCATGATGGCCAGGCCGTCCAGGCCGTCGGTCAGGTTCACGGCGTTGCTGGTGCCCACGATCACCGCCCAGGTCAGCGCCACGAACCCCAGCACGCCCAGCGGATAGCTCACCGATTTGAAGAACGGCACGATCAGGTCGGCGCGCGTCGGCAAAGGCATGGCAAACCCGCTGCTCACCCAGGCCTTGAACAGGGGCCACAGTTCGGTATTGGCCGGCGCCGATACCGCGAAAGCCAGGTACACCGCGGCAATCAGGCCTATCGTCGCCTGCCAGAAGAATTTCTGCCGCGCCGGCATGCCTTCGGGATCCCGATGCACCACCTTGCGGTAGTCGTCCATCCAGCCTATCCAGCCGAAACCGAAGGTCACCAGCAGCACCACCCA
The DNA here is from genome assembly GCF_020991325.1 of Bordetella petrii. Taxonomy (GTDB): domain Bacteria; phylum Pseudomonadota; class Gammaproteobacteria; order Burkholderiales; family Burkholderiaceae_B; genus Bordetella_A; species Bordetella_A petrii_E. The sequence continues at coordinate 28,177 of NZ_JAJMLX010000010.1, forward strand.
CACAAAGCGGTTGGTCCAGTCCGCCCACAGCAGCGTACTGATGGCAATGGCGATCAGGATCAGCGCGCCGCCCATGGTGGGCGTGCCCGTCTTGACCAGATGCGATTCCGGGCCGTAGGCACGCACGGCCTGGCCGATCTTCATTTCCGTCAGCTTGCGAATCACCCGCGGGCCGGCCACCAGGCCGATCAGCAACGCCGTGGCGCAGGCCAGCACCGCGCGCAGCGTGATGTATTGCAGCACGCCGATGGCGCTCACGTCGTCGGACAACCAGCGGGCGATTTCAAGCAGCATGTGGATCTCCGTGGCGCTCGGCCGTAGTCTTGTTATTGTTGGTCGACAGCACCTTCACTACCCGCTCCATGCGCATAAAGCGCGAACCTTTCACTAATACGCTGGCGGAACGTACGCCGTGCAGCGCCGCCAGAACTTCGTCCACCGAGGCGCAGGCTTGCGCGCCGTTTCCGAAAGCCGCCGCCGCATCGCGGCTGGCCTCGCCCAGCGTGACCAGGGCTTCGATGCCATGCGCGCGGGCGTACTCGCCCACTTCGCGATGCATGGCGGGGCCGTTGTCGCCCACTTCACCCATATCGCCCAGCACCAGGGCCCGCGGTCCGGGCAATTGCGCCAGCACATCCACCGCGGCGCGCACCGAATCCGGGTTGGCGTTGTAGGTATCGTCGATCAGCACCGTGCCATCGGCCAGCACGCTGCGCTGCATGCGTCCCGCCACCGCGCTGAAAGTGGCCAGCGCCCGTGCCGTGCTGGCCAGCGGAGCACCAGCCGCCAGCGTGGCGGCAATCGCCGCCAAGGCGTTGCGCAGGTTATGCATGCCCGGCACCGGCAAGACCAGATCGATGCTGCCCGCTGGCGTCACCACATGGCAACGCGTGTCCTGCGGGGTCGCCTGCACGTGCTCGGCATAAACATCCAGGCCGGGCTGCAGGCCAAAGCGCAGGATGCGGCGTGCGCCGGCCTGGGATTCCCAGACGCCGCAGTGCGGATCGTCACCCGGGAAGACCGCCACCCCTTCGTCCGGCAGCGCCGCGATGGCGGCGCCGTTTTCCTGGGCCACGGCCTCGACCGAATGCATGAATTCCTGGTGTTCGCGCTGCGCATTGGTGATCAGAGTCACCGAGGGCGCGGCCAGCCGCGCCAATACGGCGATCTCGCCCGGATGGTTCATGCCCAGCTCGAACACGGCGGCGCGATGCTGCGCGCGCAGGCGCAACAGCGTCAGGGGTACGCCGATATCGTTGTTGAAGTTGCCAGCAGTGGCCAGCCTGCCCGCCTCGCCCTGCCAATCAGACAGGATCGCGGCAATCATTTCCTTGGTGGTGGTCTTGCCATTGCTGCCGGCCACGCCTATCACCGGCAACGAGAACCGTGCGCGCCAGGCTCCGCCGATGCGCATCAAGGCCTGCCGGGTGTCGCCCAGCACCAGTTGCGGCAGCGCCGCGCCGCCCACCCGATGCGCCACCACCGCCACGCAAGCGCCCGCGGCTTCGGCTTGTGCCAGGTAATCGTGGCCGTCGAAATTGTCTCCGGACAGCGCCAGGAAAATCTCGTTCACGCCGATGCGGCGAGTGTCGGTAGACAGGCCGCTGGCGTGCGGCAGCAACAGGGCCAGCCGCGCCCATTCGCGATCGTCGAACGGCAGCTTGGCTCCGGCGATCTCCTGATAGGTTTCATGGCCCTTGCCCGCCAGCAGCACCACGTCGTCCGGCCCGGCCGCCCAGATCGTCTGCATGATGGCGCGCGCACGGTCCGCGTCGACGCTCAGGCGCGCCCCACGCGGAATGCCCTGCAGGATCTGTTCAATGATCGCGGCCGGATCTTCGCCGCGTGGATTGTCGCTGGATACAGTAATTCTGTCGGCCAGATCGGCGGCGATGCGGCCCATTTCAGGCCGCTTGCCGGCATCGCGCTCGCCACCGCAGCCAAACAGACAGACCAGGCGGCCGCCGCGCGCATCGGCCACCGGCCGTAGGGCGGTCAAGGCCCGCGCCAGGGAGTCGGGGGTGTGCGAATAATCCACCACCACCAACGGGTTTTGCCCAGACATCGTCAAGGTGCGCAGCGGCAATGCAGCCACTGCCTGCAACCGGCCGTCCACGGGCCGCGTCGCGGCCAGCGCCCGCGCGATCTGCGCCAGCGGCCAACCCAGTTTGTACAGGACACCGGCCACCAGCAGCAGGTTCGACACGTTGTGGCGTCCCAGCAAAGACGTCACGATCTGCGCTTCGCCGTCGGGCGTCATCAGCGTGAACACCTGGCCATGGGACGTGGCCTGCAGGTCGCGGGCCTGAAAGGCCGCCGGCGTATCCTGCTGCGTGTAGCCCAGCGTTTGTTCCCGCGGTAGCGCGCGCAGCAGGCGCTCACCTGCCGCGTCATCGGCATTGACGATGGCAGCGGCCAGGCCAGGCCACTGGAACAGGCGAGCCTTGGCCTGCTCGTAACGCTCCATCGAGCCGTGATAATCAAGATGATCGCGGGTCAGGTTGGTGAACCCGGCCACTGCGATCCGCACGCCGTCGAGCCGCCCTTGCTCTATGCCGATGGACGAAGCCTCCAGGGCAACTGCCTGGGCTCCTGCGGCGCGCATGGCGGCCAGCACACGGTGTACCGTCAGCACATCCGGCGTGGTCAGGTTGCCGCCCAGAGAACTGCCGTCAGGCAGCAGGGCGCCCAGTGTGCCGATGCTGCCGCAAGGCTTGCCCGCCGCTGTCAGCGCCTGGGCCACCCATTGCACGCAGGACGTCTTGCCATTGGTGCCGGTAATCGCCACGACGCTCAAAGCCGCGGACGGCTGTCCGTACCACTCATCGGCAAGCTCGCCCAGCATGGCGCGCAAGTCCTGTACTTCGCAGACGCGCGCGTCGGCGTGCATGCCGGCAGGCGCTGGCGCCTGGCACAGCACCGCCGCGGCATTGGCGGCAAAGGCCTGGGCAATATAGCTGCGCCCGTCCGCCGACCCGCCGGCGCAGGCCACGAACACATCGCCCGCCGCCACTTCCCGCGAGTCCAGGCGCAAGTGCGCGCTGGCCGCCACATGCGTGCGTAGCCAGGCCAGTACATCGGCAACGGCAGCCAGCGGACGCGGCGCGCTCATCGGGAGGCCTCCTGGGCGCCGGCCACGATGGTCGACTCGAAGGGCGCGTCAGGCTGCACGCTCATCATGCGCAGGCTGCCGCCCACGATGCTTGAAAATATCGGTGCGGCGATCGCGCCACCGTAATAGCCGCCAGTCTTGGGTTCGTCGATGGACACCGCCACGACAATGCGCGGATCCGACACGGGCGCGAAGCCCACGAAAGAACTGCGGTAGCGTTGGGTGCTGTACTTGCCGTCGACTATCTTGCGGGCGGTGCCGCTCTTGCCAGCCACCCGGTAACCCTGTACCTGCGCGGCCTTGGCGCCTTCGGGCCCGGCCGCGGCCTCCAGCATGCCACGCACCAACTGCGCCACCTTGGGGCTGTATATCTTGACGCTGGTGGGATCGCTGTCGCGCTTGATCAGCGTGGGCGACACCATGTCGCCGTCGCGGGCAAATACCGTGTAGGCGCGCGCCACTTGCAACAAAGAAACCGACAGGCCATACCCGTATGCCATGGTCGCCTTCTCGATCAGGCGCCAACGGTCCCAGGGCCGCAGGCGGCCTGGCGCCGCGCCCGGGAAACCCAGTTGCGGTGCCCGGCCGAACCCCAGTTCGGTAAAGCGTTCCCACATTTCGCGGGACTCGAGCTTCTCCGAGATCATCGTCATGCCAATATTGCTGGAACGGCGCAGCACCCCGCCCACGGTCAGCGTGCCATTGCGGCTGACATCATGGATGGTGTTGCCCTGGTAGCGGAACGCGCCGTTGCCGGTTTCGAACTGCGTGCTGGTGTTGATGCGCCCGAGGTCTAGCGCCAGCGCGGCGGTAAAGGGCTTCATGATCGAACCCGGCTCGAACGTATCGGTAATGGCCCGGTTGCGAAGGTTCGGGGTGTGGAAGGTTTCGCGCCGATTGGGATCGAACGTGGGCAGGCTGGCCAACGCCAGGATCTCGCCCGTGTGCACGTCCATGATGATGGCACTGGCGGCCGAGGCCTGGTGGCGCTCGACGGCGTCGTTCAACTCGCGGTACACCAGATACTGCAGGCGGGTGTCGATGGACAGATGCAGGTCGCGGCCGTTCACCGGCAGGGTTACCGCCTGCACGTCTTCAATGACGCGACCCAGGCGGTCCTTGATGACGCGGCGGCTTCCCGGGGTGCCTGACAGCAGGTCGTCGAAGGTCAGCTCGACACCTTCCTGGCCCTTGTCTTCGATGCTGGTAAAGCCCACCAGGTGCGCCGTCACCTCGCCGTCGGGGTAGTAGCGCCGTGTTTCCGGCTGCTGGTGTATGCCGGGCACATCCAGCTTCTTGATCTGCTCGGCCACGTCCATGGACACCTGGCGCTTCAGATAGACGAAATTGCGGTCGTCGTCCGCCAGGCGGCCGCGCAGGTCGGCCACGGAAGTCTGCAGCAGCTTGGCCAGTTCAGTCAGTTGCTCGGATGTGGCGGGCTTGGTGTCTTCGGGAATGGCCCAGATGGCGCGCGCAGGTATGCTGGACGCCAGCACGACGCCGTTGCGGTCCAGGATCTTGCCCCGCGTGGCCGACAGCGTCAGCGTACGTTCGTAGCGGCGCTCGCCCTGCTGCTGCAGGAACTCGGTGGACAGGCCCTGCAGATACAACGCCCGGAGACCCAGCACGGCGAACCCGCCGAACATCATGATCAGCACCAGGCGGGCGCGCCAGGTGGGCAACTGCCCGCGCAGCACGGGGTTGTCGAAGAAAGGCACGCGCTTCATTGCGCGCCTCCGGCAGCCGGAATGGGCGGCTGGTTCAAGTACAGGGTGCGGTCGGGCACGATGGGGATCATTTTCAGATCCTGGCGCGCCGCCTTGTCGATGCGTGCGTTGCGAGCCAGTTCGGCGCGCTCGAGCTGCAGGCGGCGCCAGTCGGTGTCCAGCGTGCGGGCCTGCGAACGGCTACGCTCCAGCTCGATGAACAACTGGCGCGACTGATACCGGCTGGTCACCAGCGAAATCGCCGACAGCATCAGCAGAACGGCCACGAACAAGCTCATGCGGCTCATCAGTTGGCCCTCCGCCTGGCGCCGCGCCGAGCGGGCGGGACTTCACCCGGCACGCGCATGGCCGGCACGAATTCCGCCGCGCCCTCGTCGCCCATGGGCGTGGCGGTGCGCTCGGCCACCCGCAGCACGGCCGATCGGGACCGCGCGTTTCCGGCGATTTCTTCCTCGGTGGCCAGCACGCGGCCCAGCGAACGCACCAAGGGTTGCGGCAATTCGCTTTCACGCAGGGGCAGGCGTGCGTGCGCGGCAGCCGGCCGGGCCGCCGCCGCGATGCATTGCTTGACCATGCGGTCTTCAAGCGAATGAAAGCTGATCACCGCCAACCTCCCCCCCGGGGCGAGCAGCTCTAGAGCTGACGCGAGGGCGCGCGCGAGCTCTTCGAGCTCCCGATTGATGTAAATCCGTAGAGCCTGAAAGGTGCGTGTGGCCGGATGCTGCCCCTTTTCGCGCGTGCGGACGGCGCTGGCGACGCACTCGGCAAGCTCGAGCGTGGTGCGCAGCGGCCGTGTTGCGCGGCGAGCAGCAATCGCCTTTGCAACCTGAAAAGCAAACCGTTCTTCGCCATAATCCGCTATGACCTCCCGCATCTCATCCACACTGGCCTGCGCCAGCCAATCCGCCACCGTCGGGCCGCGGGTCGTATCCATCCGCATGTCGAGCGGGCCTTCTCGCATGAACGAAAAGCCTCGCTCGGCATCATCCAACTGGGGGGACGACACCCCCAGGTCCAGCATCACGCCATCGATCGCCTCGATGCCGCGCGCCGCCAACGCTTCACGCATGGTGGCAAAGCCGCCATGCACCACCATCACCCGGGCGTCGCGCTCGGCCAGTTCCGTGGCCACGGCGATCGCCTGGGGATCTTTATCGAACACCACCAGCCGCGCCCGCGGCCCCAGCCGCCCCAGCAGTTCGCGGCTGTGACCGCCGCGCCCGAAAGTGCCGTCGACGAACACCCCCTGCTGCGCGCGCGCATCGGCCTGCGCGTCATCCTGCCGGCCCGACCGTGCCGCGCCCTTGCCGCCGAAACCGGCCAGCAGCAACGCATCCACCGTCGGCTCCAGCAGCACGGGCCGATGTTCGAATTCCATACGCGGTTTCAGAACGAAAACTGGTTCAACACGTCCGGCATTCCCTGTGCCAAATCTTCCGCCTCGCGGCGGGCCAGGGAAGCGGCATCCCAGAGCTCGAAGTGCGCGCCCATACCGAGCAGCATCACGTCGCGCGTCATACCGGAAGCGTTGCGCAGTTCGGGAGCGATGAGCACACGGCCGGAGCCGTCGATTTCAACGTCCTGGGCGTTGCCCAGCAGCAGCCGCTGTAGCGCGCGCGCAGACATGGGAAATGCAGCGATCTGTTCGCGCTTCTTTTCCCACTCTTGCCGCGGATACACCAGCAGGCAGCCGTCAGGATGGCGGGTCAGGGTCAGCCGGCCTTCGGCCTGCGCCAACAGCGCGTCACGATGCCGGGTCGGAATCGAGATCCGTCCCTTCGCATCGAGCGTTAGCGCGCTGCTTCCCTGAAACACCACTTTCACCCCACTTAATTGCACAAATTCCTACTTTTTCCCACTCTACGGTAATGGACAAACGGGGTCAAGCGCGTGGTTGCAATTTTTTCAATCACAACAAGGACTTAGAGCACTTCTTGGATTTATGAAAATAAAAACCCCCTGATAAATCAGGGGGTTGCGGTAACAATTAAAAGTCCTTCTTCAGAAGTGCGCCGCAAGGGGCACCCTTTCATTGTTTTACGTTCGGTCTTGCACTGGCAAGACCGGCCATGCGGCCCGATTCAGTTGCAAGACAGATCTATAGGCCGGATTCTGTACGCCGGGTCGCCCCGGCGGGCAGTCATTCCTCTGCGCGGGCCATTGCTGGACCGCTGTAGCCACCTACCCGCATACTCGGACGAGCCGCCCTTCGGGTCCGAAGACCGCACGCATGCCTATTTGGTGTTGCTCCGGGTAGAGGTTGCCGCGTTTCACCCTGCGACGCCGCCGCCCATGAACGGACGGCACGGCACGGAGATGGCCGTGCCGGTGCGCGACTGGCGCGCCCGCCTCGCAGACTCGTCTCTGTGGCCCTGTTCCTCGTGCCTGTCGGCGGGCAAGCCCGCCGGCAGGCACGGACGGCCGTTAGCCGCTACCCTGCCCTGTGGAGTCCGGACCTTCCTCGATGGGTTTTCACCCACCGCGACTGCCCGATCTGTCTTGCGCGGCCATTTTAGTACAGCGGCCACTGTCCCGCTTCCTGCGACAATACGGGTTGATTCGCACCAGGCAGTCCCCCACATGGCTTCGGCAACTCTTATTACCCTTACTGGCGTGCAACTGGCCTACGGCCACCACGCGCTGCTCGACCACGCAGACTTCACCATCCAGGGCGGCGAGCGCATCGGGCTCATCGGCCGCAATGGCGCCGGCAAATCGTCGCTGCTGCGCCTGCTCGACGGCCGCACCCTGCCCGACGACGGCGACCTGGCGCGCCTGTCCGGGCTGCGCGTGGCCACCGTCGAGCAAGAACCCTTGCTCGACGATACCCTGACGGTATTCGAAGCGGTGCACGCCCAGGAAGACGACCACGAAGACTGGCAACGGCCCGCCCGGGCAAAAGCCGCGCTGGAACGCCTGGGCTTGCCCGCCGACGCGCCCGTGGCCGGCCTGTCCGGCGGCACGCGCAAGCGGGTTGCACTGGCGCGCGCGCTGGTAGACGAACCCGACCTGCTGCTGCTGGACGAGCCCACCAACCACCTGGACTTCGACGGCATCGCCTGGCTGGAAGATCTGCTGCGCAACTGGAAGGGCGCCGCGGTCATCATCACCCACGACCGCCGCTTTCTCGATGCCGTGGCCACCCGCATCGTCGAACTCGACCGGGGCCGCCTGCTCAGCTTTCCGGGCAACTTTTCGCAGTGGCAGGAACGCAAGGCCCAATGGCTCGAATCCGAGCGCCTGGAGCAAGAGCGTTTCGACAAGCTCCTGGCACAGGAAGAAGTCTGGATCCGCAAGGGCGTCGAGGCACGCCGCACCCGCAACGAAGGCCGGGTCCGGCGCCTGGAACGGCTGCGCGTCGAACGCGCCGAGCGCCGCGAACGCATGGGCAACGTCAGCCTGGCCCTGGCCGAGGGTCAGCGTTCCGGCAAACTGGTCGCCGAACTGAAAGACGCCAGCAAGGCATTCGGCGATAAAACCGTCGTGCGCGACTACAGCACCACCATCCTGCGCGGCGACCGCATCGGCATCATCGGCCCCAACGGCGCGGGCAAGACCACCTTGCTCAAGCTCATCCTGGGCGAACTCCAGCCCGACAGCGGGTCGACCCGGCTGGGCACGAACGTGGCCGTGGCCTATTTCGACCAGATGCGCTCGCAACTGGACGAAGACGCCACCCTGGCCGACGTCATCAGCCCGGGCAGCGAATGGGTGGAAATCGGCGGCGCGCGCAAGCATGTCATGAGCTACCTGGGCGACTTCCTGTTTTCTCCCGCGCGCGCCGGCTCCCCGGTGCGCAGCCTGTCCGGCGGCGAGCGAGCCCGGCTACTGCTGGCACGGCTGTTCGCCCGCCCGGCCAATGTGCTGGTGCTGGACGAACCCACCAACGACCTGGACATCGAAACCCTGGAACTGCTTGAAGAACTGCTGCAGGAATACGCCGGCACGGTGCTGCTGGTCAGCCACGACCGCGCCTTCCTGAACAATGTCGTCACGCAAACCATCGCCAGCGAAGGGCACGGTGCTGGTGAAGGCCAGGCCCGGAATCTTGCCCGCTTCATAGCCGTCGAAGGTCTTCATCATCTGG
>NZ_JAJMLX010000100.1 GCF_020991325.1 Bordetella petrii
GGCCGCCGATCCGGCCCAGGCCCGTAGGCTGGCCGGTATGCTGGCCCGGCTGTGGCAGGCCGCGCTGCTGATCCAGCACGCTCCCGCGGCCGTGGCCGACGCCTATGTGGCCAGCCGCATCGTCCAGCCAGGCGGCATTGTCGGCGAACTGCCGGCCGGTGCCGACCTGCGGGCCATTCTGGCGCGGGCCTGGCCCGGTATCTGCTAAATTGCTGCGCTGTATCCTTTCCCTTTTCCAGCGCGCCCGGCGCGCCACCGCAATATGCTTACTCAGCAAGAACTCAAGCAGCAGGCCGCCGACGCGGCCCTGGCCCTGATCGAGCCCCTGCTCGGCCCCGGCGTCATCGTCGGGGTGGGTACCGGTTCCACGGCCGATCTGTTCATCGATGGCCTGGCCCGCTACAAGGGCCGCCTGCGCGGCACCGTGGCCAGTTCCGAGCGCAGCGCCGCCCGCCTGGCCGGACATGGCCTGGCCGTGCTGGACTTGAACGACGTGGCCGGCATGCCGGTGTATGTAGACGGGGCCGACGAGATCGATGCCCGGCTGCACATGATCAAGGGCGGCGGCGGGGCGCTGACGCGCGAGAAAATCGTGGCCTCGGTCGCCGAGCGCTTCATCTGCATCGCCGATGAATCCAAGCTGGTGGACCGCATGGGCCGCTTCCCGCTGCCGGTGGAAGTCATTCCGATGGCGCGCCAGGCGGTGTCCCGGGCGCTGGCCGCCATGGGGGGGCAGCCCCGTCTGCGGGAAGGCTTCACCACCGACAACGGTAATGTGATCCTGGACGTCGCCGGCATGCACATCGAAGACGCGCCGGCCCTGGAAGCCGCCATCAACAACCTGCCGGGCGTGGTGACCTGCGGCCTGTTCGCGCTGGCCGGCGCCCATGTGGCGCTGCTGGCCACGCAGGACGGCATCCGCAGGCTCGACCGCGCCTGAGACGGCCGTGGCAAGGCCGCCGCCCGGCCGCGGCCTTGCTGCCCGGCTGGGGGCGATTCATAATCCTGTAATAAACAAGTCATAACCTTGCGGGTCGGCAGGCCTACCGCGCAACCCGTACCGCGCCCCAAAGGCATCGCCATGAACACACCTACGCAGGGAGTCCGGATGACGGAGCACACTAACAAGCAATTCGACGCCGATCTGGAAAGCGTGCGTTCGCAGTTTCTGCAAATGGGCGGCGTGGTCGAGGCCATGATCCACGAATCGGTGGCGTCAGTGCCCACCGGCGACCTGGACCTGGTCGAGAAGGTTCGCGAACGCGAAAAGCAGGTCAACCGCTTCGAAGTCGAGATCGACGAGCGAATCAGCCTGATCCTGGCGCGCCACCAGCCCACCGCCATCGACCTGCGCACGCTGCTGGCCGTGTCGAAAATGCTGACCGACATGGAACGCTGCGGCGACGAGGCCGAGAAAATCGCCAATACCGTGCGCCGCATGTACGACGCCGACCAGCGCCATATTCCTTCCATCGAGCTGCAGCACATGGCCAGCAGCGTCGGCCGCATGCTGCACAACGTGCTGGACGCGTTCGCCCGGCTGGACGCCATCCAGGCCGCGCAAGTGGTGCGCAGCGACAAAGAAGTCGACCGCGAATGGAAAAGCGCGCTGCGCAATCTCATTACCTACATGATGGAAGACCCGCGCACCATCTCGCGCGCCATCGACATGGTGTTCATCGCGCGGGCGCTCGAGCGCATTGGCGACCACGCCAAGAACATGGCCGAACGGGTCATCTACCTGGTGAAGGGGGCCGACGTGCGCCACACGGGCGTGAAAAACACCGAACGCCAGGCACGCGGCGAAGACGAAGCCCCTGCGCCGCAGCAGGCCGCCGACGACGCCTGAAGGACCTGTCGCCGCAACTGAAAAAACCGCCCCATGGGGCGGTTTTTTTGCGTGGCGCGGGCCTTACGCCGACGGCGGTACGAAGCCCTGGGCCTCGACGCTGCCGTCCTCGAACAAAAAGCGTTCCATTTGCTGCTGCAAGTACTTGCGGGCGCGGGCGTCGGCCAGGTTCAGGCGGTTTTCGTTGACCAGGCGGGTTTGCACCTGCTTCCACTCTTCCCAGGCTTCCTTGGAGACGCTTTGCCAGATGCGCGTGCCCAGTTCACCGGGATAGGGGGGAAAATCCAGCCCTTCGGCTTCGCGTTTCAGTTTTACACAGTTGACGGTACGGGACATGGTTCGCTGCCGGTTTCAATGATGGACTTTCCATTTTAACGGGCCGCCGCCAGGGCGGTCTGGTTACAAATGGGGCGGTTCAGAGTTTCTTGATGAACACCAGGCTGTTGCGCGACCGGTTGTAGTTGTTCTGCTTGTCGCGGGGCAGGTCGGCAATGCCTCCCTGCACGAAGCCGCGCTTCATGAACCAGTGGGAGGTGCGCGTGGTCAGCACGAACAGGCGCCGCGCGCCCATGGCGCGGGCGCGCGATTCCATGTGGCGCAGCAGTATTTCGCCTTCGCCCGAACCCTGCCATTCCGGGTGCACGATCAGGCAGGCCATTTCGGCCATGTGTTCGCCGGGGAAGGGGTGCAGGGCGGCGCAGCCGTATATGACGCCGTCGTGCTCCAGCACCGTGAAGTGCTCGACCTCGCGCTCGATGACGCTGCGCGGGCGCGGCACCAGGGTGCCGTCGGCTTCCAGGGGTTCGATCAGGCTCAGGATGGCGCCGACATCGTCCAGGGTGGCGGGGCGCAGGTCGTCCAGCGTGTCTTCCACTACCATGGTGCCCACGCCGTCGTGGGTGAAAATTTCCAGCAGCACGCTGCCGTCCAGGGCAAAGGGCACCAGGTGCGCGCGCGCCACGCCGCGCTTGACCGCCAGCGAGGCGTGGCGCAGGTAGAAGGCGGTGTCTTCGTCCAGGTTGCCTTGCTGCAGCAGGGCATCGGCGTCGATACGGGCCAGCTCGGTGTCCACGCCGCCATCGGGCGCCAGCACGCCGGGCGAGCTGGACAGGAATATCAATTTCTCGGCCCGCAGGGCCACCGCCACGGCGGTGGCCAGATCTTCCATGGCCAGGTTGAAGGCGTCGCCCGTGGGGGAAAAACCCAGCGGCGACAGCAGCACCACCGACGAGCCTTTCTCGATGGCGAACTTCAGGGCGTCGACGTCGATCTTGCGCACCTGGCCGGTATGCTTGTAGTCGATGCCGTCGACCACGCCGGTGGGCCGCGCCGTGACGAAATTGCCCGAAATGACCCGGATGTGCGAATGCGACATGGGGGTGTTGGGCAGGCCCTGGCTGAAGGCGGCCTCGATGTCCAGGCGGATCTCGCCGGCGGCTTCCTTGGCGCATTCCAGCGCCGCCGGGTCGGTGGGGGCCAGGCCGCGGTCGAACTGCTGGGTGTAGCCCTTCAGGCGCAACTGTTCATTGACCTGCGGGCGCGAGCCGTGCACCAGCACCAGGCGCACGCCCAGCGCGGACAGCAGCGACAGGTCCTGCACCAGGGCATTCAGCGCCCCGGCCTGCACCAGTTCGCCGCCAAAGGCCACCACGAAGGTCTTGCCTCGGAAAGCGTGTACATAGGGGGCAACCTCGCGGAACCATCGGACGAATTGCGCAGCGGCGAATTCTGGGGCTTCCTGGGCGGAGACGGTGTCGGGTTCCTGGTCGGGCATGATGAGGGGTTGCGGTTCCTGTATGACGGGGCACGCCGGAAGGGCGCGGCCGGCGCCGGGCGGTTGGAGCCCGGCGCTGGCGGAAATTATATGACTGCGGACCGATGCGGTGTCAGGCACGCAAGGGCGGCAACCTACAGCGTGCCCGGATACAGCCCGCCGTCCAGTACCAGGTTCTGGCCGGTCATGAAGCCGCCCTGGGCGCTGCACAGGAACGCGCAAGCGTCGCCGAATTCGGCGGGGTCGCCGAAGCGCCTGGCGGGAACGCCTGCCTGGCGGGCAGCCATTACCTCTTCCACGCTGCGCCCGCTGTTCTCGGCCGCCTTGGCCGCGGTCTGCAGCAATCTGTCGGTGGCGAAGGGGCCGGGCAGCAGATTGTTGATGGTGACGTTGTGCTGCGCCACCTGGCGCGCCAGGCCGGCCACGAAACCGGTCAGGCCGGTGCGCGCGCCGTTGGACAGGCCCAGGATGTCGATGGGCATTTTCACCGCGGCAGAGGTGATGTTGACGATGCGGCCGAAGCGCCGTTCGATCATTTTGTCCACGGTGGCGCGGATGAGTTCGATGGGCGTGAGCATATTGGCGTCCAGCGCGGCCACCCAGTCGTCGCGCGACCAGTCGCGGAAATCGCCCGGCTTGGGGCCTCCCGCGTTGGTGACCAGGATGTCGGGGGCGGGGCAGGCCTGCAGCGCGGCGGCGCGGCCCTCGGGGGTAGTGATGTCGGCGGCAACCGTGGCGACCTGCGCGCCGGTCAACTGGCGGATATCCGCCGCGGCGGCCTCCAGGGCCTCGCGCCCGCGCGCCAGCATTACCACCTGCGCGCCTTCGCGCGCCAGCGACAGGGCGCAGGCGCGGCCCAGGCCCTTGCTCGATGCGCACACCAGCGCGCGCTTGCCCTCGATACCCAGATCCATCGTGATTTCTCCATTCAGGGGCCGCCCCAGCGGCGGCATCGCAAATTTTTATAATAGGCGCTCAAAGGATAAACCGTACATGCCAGAAGTTTCCCGGCCGCCCGCGCGCGGCGCCGCGCCGCGCCCCGAGCGGCCCATTCCCGCCATCTCGTATCCCGAAGACTTGCCCGTCAGTGCGCGGCGGGCCGAGATCGCGCGCGCCATCGCCGGCCACCAGGTCGTCATCGTCAGCGGCGAGACCGGTTCGGGCAAGACCACGCAACTGCCCAAGATCTGCCTGGAACTGGGCCGCGGCCGCCAGCGCATGATCGGCCATACCCAGCCGCGCCGCCTGGCCGCCACTTCGGTGGCCAGGCGCATCGCCGAAGAGCTGAATACCCCGCTGGGCGAAATCGTGGGCTATCAGGTGCGTTTCAATGACCGCACCGGCCCCAACGCGTCGGTAAAGCTGATGACCGACGGCATCCTGCTGGCCGAATCGCAGCGCGATCCGCTGCTGCGCCGCTACGACACGCTTATCATCGACGAAGCGCACGAGCGCAGCCTGAATATCGATTTCCTGCTGGGCTACCTGAAGCAATTGCTGCCGCGGCGCCCCGACCTGAAAGTCATCATCACGTCGGCCACCATCGACGCCGAGCGGTTCGCACGGCATTTCGCCGCCTCGGAAGACCGGCCCGCGCCCGTCATCGAGGTATCGGGACGGCTGTATCCGGTTGAAGTGCGCTACCGCCCGGTGCGGGACGACACGCAGGAAGAGGCGCCCGGCGGCGGCAAGCCCGGCCGCGAACGGCTGGCCGGCGACGAAGAACGCGACCTGATCGACGCTATCGTCGACGCGGTGGATGAATGCGCGCGCCATGGCCCGGGCGACGTGCTGGTGTTCCTGCCCGGCGAACGGGAGATCCGCGAGTCCGCCGAGGCACTGCGCAAGCACCATCCGGCCGGCACCGAGGTACTGCCGCTGTATGCCCGCCTGTCGCAGTCCGAGCAGGAACAGATTTTCCATCCGCGCACCAATGCGCGCCGCATCGTGCTGGCCACCAACGTCGCGGAAACCTCGCTTACCGTGCCGGGCATACGATTCGTCATCGACAGCGGGCTGGCGCGCATCAAGCGCTATTCGTGGCGCAACAAGGTCGAGCAACTGCGCATCGAGCCCATCAGCCGCGCCTCGGCCAATCAGCGCGCGGGCCGTTGCGGCCGGGTGGGCCCGGGCGTGTGCATTCGCCTGTACGACGAGCAGGATTTCGATGCCCGCGCGGCGTTCACCGACCCGGAAGTGCTGCGGTCTTCGCTGGCGTCAGTGATCCTGCGCATGAAGTCGCTGAAGCTGGACGACATCGAGCAGTTTCCGTTCGTGGAAGCGCCGCCCGGGCGCGCCATCGCCGACGGCTACCACCTGCTGCAGGAACTGGGCGCCATCGAGCTGGTGTCCGACCAGGCCGAAGACGATGCCAGCGAATCGCCGCGCACCGGGGCGTCGTTCGCGCTGACCCGTACCGGGCATGAACTGGCCAAGCTGCCGGTCGACCCGCGCATCGGCCGCATGATCCTGGCCGCGCGCGAACAGCAATGCCTGGCCGAGATGCTGATCATCGCCTCGGCCCTGTCGGTGCAAGACCCCCGCGACCGGCCTATGGCCGAACGCGAGGCGGCCGAGGCCGCCCACGCCAAGTTCGCCGACGACAAGTCCGAGTTCATGTCTTTTCTGAAGCTGTGGCGCTGGTACGGTGAACAGGTGCAGCACAAGGCCTCGCAGCGCAAGCTGGTGGCCCTGTTGCGGCAGAATTTCCTGTCGCCCGTCCGCCTGCGCGAATGGCACGACGTGCACACCCAGTTGGCCGCCCTGGTGGGCGAACAGGGCTGGCGCGTCAACCAGGCCGAGGCCACCTACGAGCAACTGCACCTGGCGCTGCTGTCCGGCTTGCTGGGCAACATCGGGTTCAAGGCGGACGAGGGCGGCCATTACCGGGGCGCGCGCGACATCCGCTTTCACATCCATCCCGGATCGCGCATGGCCAGGAAGGGCGGGCGCTGGATCATGGCCGCCGAATTGGTGGAAACCACCCGCCTGTATGCGCGCTGCGTGGCGCGTATCGAGCCGGCCTGGCTGGAACGCGTGGCGGCCCACCTGCTGCGCCGCAACTGGTCGGATCCACGCTGGGAAAAGAAGGCCGGCCAGGTGGTGGCCAACGAGCGCGCCACGCTGTATGGCCTGGTGGTGTATGCGGGCCGGCGTATTCATTATGGGCGCATCAATCCGCAGCATGCGCGCGAACTGTTCATCCGCCAGGCCCTGGTGCCTGGCGACATCGACACGCGGCTGCCTTTCGTGGCGCACAACCGCAAGCTCATCGCCGGCATCGAGAAACTGGAACACCAGGCGCGCCGCCCGGACATCCTGGTCGACGATGAGCTGATCTACGCTTTCTACGATCGCCAGCTGCCGGAAAACATCTCGCAGACGGCCACGCTGGAAAAGTGGGTGCATGGCCTGGACAAGCAGGCCGCCGGCGCGCTGATGCTGACGCGCGACGAGCTGATGCGCCACGAGGCGGCCGGCGTCACCACCGAAGTGTTTCCCAAGCAGGTGGAATGGCAGGGCGTGGCCATGGCGCTGGACTACCACTTCGAGCCCGGTTCGCCGCGCGACGGGGTCACCCTATCGGTGCCGCTGTTCGCGCTTAACCAGATCGATCCGGCCCGTTGCGAATGGCTGGTGCCCGGCATGCTGAAGGAAAAAACGCATCTGCTGCTGAAGTCGTTGCCGCAGAAGTTGCGCCGCCACTGCGTGCCGCTGCCCGACTATGCCGCGGGCTTCTACGAGCGCTGGTATGAAAAACTGGCCGACCCGCAGCGCGGCCTGCTAGATGCCCTGATCGCCGATATGTGGGGCCAGGTGCAGGTACGCCCGGCGCCGGGCGACTTCAAGCTGGAAACCCTGCCCGCCCACTTGTTCATGAATTTCAAGGTAGTGGACGAGCACGGCCGGATGCTGGCGGCCGGGCGCAACCTGGCGCAATTGAAGGCCGAATTCGGCAAGCAGGCACAAGCCACGTTCCAGCAATTGGCGGTGCGCGATGCCGGCGTGGCGCAAGCCCTGGCCCACGAGAACCTCACATCCTGGACGTTCGGTGATCTGCCCGAGATCATGGAGATCAAGCGCAAGGGCCAATCCGTCATCGGGTATCCCGCCCTGGTCGACCGTGGCGCGCACTGCGACCTGGATGTGTTCGACGACCCCGACGAGGCGCGGCGCCATCATCGCGCCGGGCTGCTGCGCCTGTTCCGGCTGGGGCTGCGCGATCAGGTGAAGTTCCTGGACAAGAACCTGCCCGACCTGACCAAGATGAGCATGCTGTACATGAACCTGGGCACGCAGGAAGAACTGCGCGACCAGATCATCGATTGCGCCCTGGCGCAGGCTTGCCTGGCCGAACCCTGGCCCACGGATGCGGCCGGGTTCGAGGCGCGCCGCCAGGACGGCAAGGGGCGCCTGGGCCTGCTGGCCCAGGAAGTGGCGCGCCTGGCCAATGCGGTGCTGGTCGAGTACGCGGCGCTGCAGCGCAAGCTGCCCCAGGCCA
Organism: Bordetella petrii; assembly: GCF_020991325.1. Classification (GTDB taxonomy): domain Bacteria; phylum Pseudomonadota; class Gammaproteobacteria; order Burkholderiales; family Burkholderiaceae_B; genus Bordetella_A; species Bordetella_A petrii_E. The sequence continues at coordinate 8,125 of NZ_JAJMLX010000100.1, forward strand.
AGCCGCATGCCGCGGCCTACGCCGACCTGCAACAGCAGCTCGGCGCGTTGATGCCCAAGTGGTTCGTGCGCGATACGCCTTATGCCCAGCTGGCGCATTTTCCGCGCTACCTGAAGGCGGCAATCGCCCGCATAGATAAACTGCGCGCCGACCCGGGGCGCGATGCCCGGCTGGTGTCGGACATGGCGCCGCTGCTGACGCAATACCAGCGCGCGCGGGCCGCCCTGAAGGGCGCGCCCGATCCGCGCCTGGACGAGTTCCGCTGGCTGCTGGAAGAGTTGCGGGTGGCGCTGTTCGCGCAGGAACTGCGCACCCCCATGCCGGTGTCGGTGAAGCGGCTGATGAAAACCTGGGAATCGATGCGGCGATAAGCGCCGCTTCGGCAAGGCGGCAGGCCTGGCCTGCCGGCCTTACTCGCCCAGCGTGGCCTTGTCTACCAGTTCGTCCTTGCCGTAGAACTTCACGCCGATGTGGATGCGGTCGCGGCCCTGCGAGCGGCGGTGGCGGTTGGTGTCGCGTAGCGAGTAGACGCAGCCGCAGTATTCCTGCTGGTAGAAGTTCTCGCGCTTGGAGATTTCGATCATGCGCTGCGAGCCGCCGCCCTTGCGCCAGTTGTAGGTCCAGTAGACCAGGTCGTCGTAGCGGGCCGCGGCGCGCTCGCCGCAGCCGTTGATCTGGTTCATGTCTTTCCAGCGCGAAATGCCCAGCGAGCTGGTGATGGTGTCGAAGCCATGTTCGTGCGCGTACAGGGCGGCGCGCTCGAATCGCATGTCGAAGCACACGGTGCAGCGTTCGCCGCGTTCGGGGGCGTCTTCCAGGCCCTTGACGCGGTCGAACCAGTTGTCCATGTCGTAGTCGGCGTCGATGAACTCGATGCCATGCTGTTCCGCGAAACGGATGTTCTCCTGTTTGCGGATTTCATACTCTTTGACCGGATGGATGTTCGGGTTGTAGAAGAAGATCGAATAATCGATACCCGATGCCTGCATGGCTTCCATGACTTCACCCGAACAGGGCGCGCAGCAGGAGTGCATCAGCACCTTGCGGCGGCCGGCGGGCAGGTCGAGTTTGGGGCGCACGAGTTCGGACATGGCAAAAACCGGGTTGCAGCGTAAAAACCCTTATTTTACGCATACTTGCATTACGCTGGCGAATCCTGTCCCAGTACCTGCGCCCACAGGGCCGTGACGGCCGCGCGCTCTTCCGCCAGCTGGTCTTGCGCCACCCGGGCCTTCTCGATGCCTTGCAGCCGCAGCTTGTGCTGGGCGCGCCGCAAGGTTCGATAGGCATCGCCGGCGCTTTGCGCCAGGCCGGCCGGAACCAGGCCGGCCTCGGCGGCCAGGCGCAGCAGGGCGATGTTGCCCAGGTTGTTCACCAGCACCCGGTGGGTGGCTGCATGGCACAGCACCAGATACTGGGTGACGAATTCCACGTCCACCATGCCGCCGCGGTCGTGTTTCAGGTCGAAGTCGCCGCTGTGGTTGGGGTGGCCGGCGCTGATCTTGTCGCGCATGGCCAGTACTTCCTCGCGCAACTTCGCGGTGTCGCGCGGTTGCACCAGCACGTCGGCGCGGATGCGTTCGAAGCGGGCGCCCACGGTGGTATCGCCAGCCGCATACCGGGCGCGCGTCAGCGCCTGGTGTTCCCACGGCCAGGCGTGCTGGCGCTGGTATTGTTCGAAAGCCTCGACCGATACGGCCAGCAGCCCCGCGTCGCCGTCGGGCCGCAGGCGCAGGTCGGTTTCGTACAGGCGGCCCGACGAGGTCATGGTGGACAGCCAGGATGTCATGCGGCGCCCCAACTTGGCGTAGACCTCGACGGCGTCTTCGCGCGGATCGTCGAACAGGAACACCAGGTCCAGGTCCGATGCGTAGCCCAGTTCCTTGCCCCCGAGCTTGCCGTAGGCAATCACGGCGAACAGCGGCGCGGCGCCCGCCTGCTTGTTCACCAGCGGCCACACGCGGTGGATGGTTTCGGCCAGCAGCATATCGGCAAGCGCCGAAAGCTGGTCGGCCAGTTTCTCGACAGTGAGCTCGCCTTCCAGGTCTTGCGCCAGCAGCTGGAAACTGGCCTGGCGCTGTACATCGCGCATCAGGTTCATCTGCCGTTCGATGTCGGGTTCGCCGTCGGGCAGCTTGCAGGCGTCCAGGTCGGCAGACAACTGCTGCGCGATCTGGGCGAAATCCAGCGGCTGGAACAGGGTGCGCCAGTCGATCAGGCTGTCCAGCAGCAGGGGGTGCTGGGTCAGGTACTGGGCGGCCCAGGGGCTGGCCGCCACCATGCGGGCCACGCGCGCCAGCGTGTCCGGATATTCGGCCAGCAGGGCCAGATAGGCACTGCGCTGGGCGATGGCCTCGATCAGGTCGAACAGGCGTACCGCGGCCTGCTGCGGAGCCGGTGTCTGCTGCGCGGCCTGTATGGCGGCCGGCAGCAAGGCTTCCAGGCGCCGCCGGCTGCTGTCGGGCAGGCTGCGTACGCGGTGGCTGTCCAGCAGCGATTCGGCGCGCCGCAGCAGGTCGTCGGCCTGGTCGCCGAAGGCCTGGCGGATCTGCTCGGCCAGGCGGCTTTCGGCGTCTTCGGCGGTATCGTCCTGCACCGGCTTGGCCGCCGCCGAGGGCTGGGCCGCGGGTTCATCGCCATCGCCCATGCCGGCCAGGCGGAACGCATTGCGGAAGGTTTGCGCCACGAACGCGCGGTGGTCGGCCAGTGTGCGTTCGAAGGCATCGGGGGCCAGCCCCAGCGCGTCGGCCAGTTGGGCGCGCTGGCCGGCATCGCCGGGCAGCAGGTGGGTCTGTTCGTCTTCGCGGTATTGCAGCGCGTGTTCCACGCGGCGCAGGAACCGGTAGGCGTCTTCCAGGCGCTGCGTGTCGTCGGCGCTGATCAGGCCCGCCTGGCGTTCGGCATGCAGCGCCTGCAGCAGGCCGCGCCGCTGCAGCGCCGGCATGCGGCCGCCGCGCACCAGCTGGAACAGTTGCACCACGAACTCGATTTCGCGGATGCCCCCGTCGCCCAGCTTGATGTTGTTGGCGCTGTCGATGCCATTGCGGGCCAGGGCGCGCCGTTGCCAGTCCTGGCGGATGCGTTCGCGCAGCGAGCGCAGCGAGGCCAGGGCGTCGAAATCAAAATACTTGCGGTACACAAATGGCACGCGCAGGCTTTCCAGTTGGCGCACCTGGGCGCGCGGGTCGCTGTCGGGAAACGCCTGGGCGGGAATCAGGCGGGCCTTCAGCCACGCATAGCGTTCCCATTCGCGTCCTTGCGCCACCAGGTAATGTTCCAGGGCGTCAAGGCTCCATGCGGGCGGGCCGGAATCACCATCCGGCCGCAGGCGCAGGTCGGTGCGGAATACCTGGCCGTGGGCGTCCGCTTCGGACAGCACCGGCATCATTCGGCGCGTCAGCCGTCCATAGAATTCGTGATGGCTGATACGGCGCGGCCCGTCGGTTTCGCCTTCTTCCCCGTACAGCATGATCAGGTCGATATCCGACGATACATTCAATTCGCCGCCGCCCAGCTTGCCCATTCCCAGGATCAGCATTTCCTGCGGCGCGCCGGTGGCCGGGTCGCGCGGCACGCCGTGCACGGCTGCCAGTTCGGCGGCCACGCTGCGGTACGCCGCGGCAACCGCCATGTCGGCCAGCGCGGTCATGGCGCCCACCACTTCTTCCAGGCTGGCCTGTCCGCCCAGGTCGCGCGCCATCAGGGCGGTAAAAGCCCGCTCGCGCAGCTTGCGCAAGATTTCGCGGCACTGTTCCACCGGCAGGATCGCGGCGGCATCGGCGCCGGCCAGCTCGGCCTGCCAGGCGGCCAGCGAGTTCGCGGAAACAGGATGCCGCGCAGCGGTTTCCAGCCAGGCGGCCAGGTCGGGGTGCGCGTCGACGCGGCGGCGCAGATAACCCGACCAGGCGAGGGCGGGGGCAAGCAGGGAAGCAGACATGGGGGAGACCGGGCAGACGGAATGACGCGTTTCAGGTATAAGGGGACGATACCCCAAGATGCCTTGCCTGCCCACCAGTCCGTGTCCCTGTCCGTCAAAGTCATCCGCTATGTGTGTTGGAGCGTCCTGGCCGTGTACATTGTCGCGGCCGTCGTGCTTCTGGGATTGCGGTATTGGGTGTTACCGAATGTGGACCAATGGCGCCCGCGCATCGAGGCCTACGCCAGCGACACACTGGGCGCGCGGGTAGACATCGGGCACATCCAGGCGGACTGGCGGGGGCTGAATCCGCGCCTGACGCTGAGCTCGGTTGCCATCTACGACAATTCACCCGACCCCGTACTGAGCCTGCCCTCGGTCTCGGCGGTGCTGGCCTGGCGCAGCGTGCTGTTGTTGTCTCCCCAACTGCTCAGCCTGCGCGTCGACGGGCCTGAACTGCAGGTGCGGCGCGATGCGGGGAATTATCTGTGGGTGGCGGGCCAGTCCATCGACCTCGACCGCCCGGGCGATCCGAAAGAGCAGTCGCGCCTGCTGCGCTGGCTGGGATCGCAGCGCGACCTGGCGCTGGCCAATGCCACGCTGCATTGGCGCGATGAACGCCGCGGCGCCCCCGACGTCACGCTGCGCAATGTCAGCCTGCGCCTGTACAACGGCACGTTGGCCCACCGGTTCTCGCTGAGTGCCGAACCGCCCGCCGGCCTGGCGCGTTCCCTGGCGCTGCGCGGGCGGCTCAGCCGCAATCCGTTGCTGGTGGGCAAGCAGCGCTGGACGGGTGAACTGTATGCCGAACTGAACGATGCCGAGCCCTCGGCCTGGGCCCCCTGGCTGGACGTGCCCACTGTGGCGGGCCGCGTTTCCACGCGTGCCTGGGCCACGCTGGACGAAGGCATGGTCAGCAATGTCACCCTGGATGCAGCGGTGCGCGGCCTGCGCTGGCAGGCGCAGGGCGACACCACGGCCGTCGAGGTGGCCGAGGCCACGTTGCGCCTGCAGGGCGCGCCTGGCGACGTGGTGCAGTTCGCCGACGTGCCGCTGGTTCGGGGCGACGAGGGGGCTGGCATGGCGCTGCAGGGGCAATTGAGCAACGTGCGCGCCAATCTGCCGCATACTTTCGACCCCGCCTTGCTGCAGGCCGACACCATCCGTCTCGATGCCAGCCTGCGGCACCCCCCCAAGCAGCCCGCCGTGCTGGACGTGCGGCAACTGGACATCGTCAACGCCGACCTGGACGCGCGCCTGCATGGCCGCTGGTCGGCGCAGGGCAAGACGGCGGCCGGCACGGCCGATTTCCAGGGCAACCTGGCGCGGGCCGCGATGCCGGCCATTCACAAGTACCTGCCGCTGACCGTGAATCCTGATGCGCGCGAGTGGCTGGCGCGGGGGCTGCCGGCCGGCCAGGCGCGCGACGCGGCCGTCACGGTGAAGGGCGACCTGGACGACTTTCCTTTCGAAGACCCGGACGACGTGGGCGAATTCCGCATCGCCGGATCCTATGCGGGTGCGATCGTGGACTACGCGCCCGCGCATGGCAATACCAAGGCATGGCCGCGCCTGGAAAACCTGGCGGGCAATTTCGCGGTGGACAAGGTCGGCCTGTCGCTGGACAGCCCCGGCGGCGGCATCGTGCACACCGGCGAGGGCCACACGGTGACCCTGGGGGCCGTGACCGCTTCGATTCCCGACATGGAGCATCGCTCCACGCTTTATGTCGATGGCCATACCTCGGGGCCTGTGCCGGCGTACTTGGCGCTGGCGGCCAATTCGCCGCTGGGCGGACTGCTGGACGGAGTCCTGGACAGCGCCGAGGGCACGGGTTCATGGCAGGTGCCGCTGAAACTCGAGGTGCCGCTGCTGGATTCGGACAATGCCAAGGTCGACGGCCATATCGTGTTCGCCGGCAACAATTTCCGTTTCGTGCCGCAAATGCCCGAATTGCATGATGTGCGGGGCGACCTGCATTTTTCGGAGCAGGGCGTGCGCACCGATGAGTTGCGCACCGAGTTCCTGGGCGGGCCGGCGCGTATTGCCGGCAAGCTCGAGCATGGCGGCGATGCCCTGAAGTTCGACGGCACGCTCACGGCCGCCGGCCTGGGCCAACTCAGCAGCAGTCCGGTGCTGGAGCGCCTGTCGGGCCAGACACCGTACCATGGCCGGCTGGGTTATGGTGCGGGCGGGGCGCTGGATATCTCGGTCGAGTCCACGCTGGCCGGCCTGGGTATAGACCTGCCGGCGCCCGTGGGCAAGCCCGCCTCCGCCACGCGGGCCCAGATCGGAAGAGCAAACTCCAGTCACTGCACCAATCCATGATTATCTCGTATGCCGTATCATT
>NZ_JAJMLX010000101.1 GCF_020991325.1 Bordetella petrii
GGGCCAGCCTGCCACCATGCCGCTGCAACGGCGCAGGCCGCCGCGCCCGCCTGGGCCGTCTGGCTTACGCGTCGCAGGTGGCGGGGTTGACGCACCGGCACGCTGAGCGCCCGGCGGCCGGATTCCCGGTGGACTTCCAATCAGACCCGGCGAACGGCCATCGAGCCGTTGGTGCCGCCGAAACCGAAGGAATTCGAAATCGCCACGTCGATCTTCATGTCGCGCGCCTGGTTGGCGCAGTAATCCAGGTCGCATTCGGGATCCTGGTTGAAGATGTTGATGGTGGGCGGCGATTTCTGGTTGTACACGGCCAGCGTGGTGAATACCGCCTCGATGCCGCCGGCGGCGCCCAGCAGGTGGCCGGTCATGGATTTGGTGGAATTCACCACCAGTTTCCTGGCGTGGTCGCCGAAGGCCAGCTTGAGCGCATCGGATTCGTTCTTGTCGCCCAGCGGCGTGGACGTACCGTGCGCATTGACGTAGTCGACTTCGTCGAGGTTGATGCCGCCATTGCGCAAGGCATTGACCACCCCGCGGCGCGGCCCGTCTTTGTCGGGCGCGGTGATGTGGTGCGCGTCGGAGCTCATGCCGTAGCCGGCGAACTCGCCGTAGATGCGCGCGCCGCGCTTCTTGGCATGTTCGTATTCTTCCAGCACCAGCACGCCCGCGCCCTCGCCCAGCACGAAGCCGTCGCGGTCGCGGTCCCAGGGACGCGAAGCGGTGGCCGGGTCGTCGTTGCGCGTGGACAGCGCCCGCATGGCCGCGAAACCGCCGATGCCCAGGGGCGACACGGTGGATTCGGCCCCACCGGCCAGCATGATGTCGGCATCGCCGTATTCGATCAGGCGGGCCGCGTCGCCGATGCAATGCAGGCCGGTCGTGCAAGCCGACACCACCGCATAGCTGGGGCCCTTCATGCCGAACCTGATGGACAACTGGCCGGAGATCAGGTTGATCAGCGACCCCGGCACGAAGAATGGCGAAATACGCCGCGGGCCCTTGGCCAGCAGCTCGGTTTGCGTTTCTTCGATGCGGGGCAGGCCCCCAATGCCCGACCCGACGATCACCCCGATGCGGTCGGCATTGGCTTCGGTGACTTCAAGCCCGCTGTCTTGCCAGGCCTGGATGCCGGCAGCCATGCCGTAATGGATGAAAGTATCCATCTGGCGGGCTTCTTTGGCCGGCATGAATTGGGTGACGTCGAAGTCCTTGACCTCGCCCGCGATGTGCGTGGTGATGGCCGAGGGGTCGAAACGGGTGATGCGGCCGATGCCGGAACGTCCGTTGACGATATTGTCCCAGGCGCTGGAGATGTCGTTGCCCACGGGCGATACGATACCCAGGCCGGTGATGACGACTCGTCGCTTCACGGATGACTCCTAAAACAGACAAAGAAAAGGCGGTTTTCGGATGCGCCGCGCATGCGGCCCGCCCGGCCGCGGAAACGTCACGACGTTTCCGCGTACGGACCGCACGGCACCCCTGAAACCGCCCCGGTTCCCGGCCGCTTCCGCAATGCGGAGAGCGCCCGGAAAAATACAGGCTGCTTACTGCTTACCGTGCGAATTGATGTAGTCAATCGCTTGCTGCACGGTGGTGATCTTTTCGGCCTCTTCGTCGGGGATCTCGGTCTCGAATTCGTCTTCGAGCGCCATGACCAGTTCAACCATGTCGAGCGAATCGGCACCGAGGTCGTCAAGGAAGGAGGATTCGTTCTTGATCTCGGCTTCGTTGACGCCAAGTTGTTCAGCGACGATCTTCTTGACGCGCTGTTCGATGCTTTCCATGCAGATCTCCAATTGGGAAAAATCCCGCGAATTATAGCCAAGCGTAGAGGAATGCAAACGCTTGGCCGTGACAAAAATAACTGTATACCCCTGGGCGAGCCGCTGACGGGCCGCTCTTGGGCGGCCTTATTGCATGTACATCCCGCCGTTGACGTGCAGGGTGGTTCCAGTAATGTAACCCGCCTGGGGGCCCGATAAAAAGGCCACCGCATGCGCGATATCAACGGGCGAACCCAGCCGGCCCAGCGGAATTTGCTGCAGCAATGCCGCGGTCTGGTCATCGCCCAGGGCCCGCGTCATGTCGGTGTCGATGAAGCCCGGCGCCACGCAATTGACGGTGATGTTGCGGCTGCCCAGCTCGCGCGCCAGCGCGCGCGACATGCCGGCCACGCCGGCCTTGGCGGCGGCGTAGTTGGCCTGGCCGGCATTGCCGCTGGCCCCCACCACCGAGGTCACGTTGATGATGCGGCCCCAGCGCGCTTTCATCATGCCGCGCAGCACAGCGCGCGACAGACGGAACACCGACGCCAGGTTGGTGTCGATGACGGCCGACCAGTCGTCGTCCTTCATGCGCATGGCGAGGTTGTCGCGGGTGATGCCGGCATTGTTGACCAGGATGTGCGGGCCGCCCGCTTCCTTGCCCAGCGCGTCGATGAGCGCATCGCAGGCCTTGGCGTCGGTAACGTCCAGCACCACGCCGCGCCCGCCCAGGGGCCCCAGCGCTTCGGTGATGGCCTGGGCGCCCGATTCGCTGGTGGCGGTGCCCACCACCACTGCTCCGCGACTGGCGAGTTCATGGGCGATAGCCTTGCCGATGCCACGCGTGGCGCCGGTTACCAGGGCCACCTTGCCTTGCAGTTCTGCCGATTGTTTGTCCATATCAGGTTCCGTTATACCGGGCGCCCTGCGCGGGCGCGCCGTATCAATTCTGGTTGAGCGCGGCCAGCGCGGCGTCCAGCGAGGCCGGATCGGTAATGGAAAGGCCCGTCAGTTCGCTGTCGATGCGCTTGGTCAGGCCGGCCAGCACCTTGCCCGGACCGCATTCGACCACGTGCGTGACGCCCTGGGCCTTCATGGCCTTCAGGGTTTCCACCCAGCGTACCGGGTGCCATGCCTGGCGGACCAGGGCATCGCGGATGGCGGCCGGATCGGCGGGGGTGGCGACATCGACATTGTTGACCACCGGTACCTGGGGAGCCGACACGGAGGCCTGCGCAAGGGCGCCGGCCAGGACATCGGCGGCCGGGCGCAGCAGGCTGGAATGGAAAGGCGCGGATACCGGCAAGGGCAGCGCACGCTTGGCGCCGGCGGCCTTGGCGGCTTCGCAGGCGCGCTCGGCGGCCGCCTTGTGGCCGGCCATGACGCCCTGGGCGGGCGCGTTGAAGTTCACGGCCTCGACCACTTCCCCCTGGGCAGCCTGGGCGCAGGCTGCGCGCACGGCATCATCGTCCAGGCCCAGGATGGCGGCCATGCCGCCGGTGCCCACGGGTACGGCCGCCTGCATGGCGTCGGCGCGCACGCGCACCAGGCGGACGGCATCTTCGAGCGACAGGGCGCCAGCCGCCGTCAGGGCGGCGTATTCGCCCAGGCTGTGGCCAGCCATCAGGGCAGGCAGCGGCCCGCCCGCGGCCCGCCAGGCGGCGAACACGGCCACGCCGGCAACCAGCATGGCGGGCTGGGTGTTGGTGGTGAGATTGAGCTGGTCGGCAGGGCCCTGCGCGATCAGCGCGGCAAGATCCTGGCCCAGCGCCTGGCCCGCGCGAGCCACGACCTCGGCCACGGCCGCATTGCCGGCCCAGGCATCGAGCATGCCGACCGACTGCGAACCTTGGCCAGGAAAGACAAACGCGATTTTCATAATGGAATGTATCGACTGATTTCTGAATCGGTGAGAATACCCGACATCGGAGCGCCCGCCCCGGCCGGAACGCCCGGCGTTACATGCGGACCAGGACCGAGCCCCAGGTGAACCCGCCGCCCACGCCCTGCATCAGCACCAGCTGGCCCGGCTGGACACGGCCGTCGCGGCGGGCGGCGTCCAGGGCCAGCGGCACGCTGGCGGCCGAGGTATTGGCGTGGGAATCAACGGTGATCACGACTTTTTCGGCAGGCACGTGCAGTTTGCGCGCCAGGAAATTCAGGATGCGGACATTGGCCTGGTGCGGCACCAGCCAATCGACGTCGGCCAGGTCGACACCGGCTTCGGCACAGACATCGCGGGCCGAACGATCGAGCACGGTAACCGCCTGCTTGAACACGGCTTGCCCGTCCATGCGCAGGAACGGATCGCCCGTGACGTCGCCGTAGGCCACATTGCCGGCCGCGCACAAGATCTTGGTTTGCGAGCCATCGGCATGCAACTGGGCGGCCAGGATGCCGGGCTGGCTGGAAGCCTTCAGCACCACGGCGCCCGCGCCGTCGCCGAACAGCACGCAGGTGCTGCGGTCGTTCCAGTCGAGGATGCGCGAAAAGACTTCGGCGCCGATGACCAGCGCGCAACGCGCCCGCCCTGCCCGCATGAAGGCGTCGGCGGTGCTCAGCGCATAGACAAAACCGCTGCACACGGCCTGCACATCGAACGCGGCGCCGCCCTTGGCGCCCAGGTTGGCCTGCACCAGGCAGGCGGTGCTGGGGAAGACGAAATCGGGCGTGGAGGTGGCCACGATGATGAGGTCGACGTCTGACGCCTGCACACCGGCGTCTTCCAGCGCGCGGCGGGCCGCCAGGGTGGCCAGTTGGCTGGTGGTGACGCCGCGCTCGGCCAGGTGACGCTGGCGTATACCGGTGCGCTCGACGATCCATGCGTCGGACGTGGCGATATTGCGCGTGGCCAGCTCGGCGGCCAGTTCGTCGTTGGACACGACCCGTTCGGGCAGGAAACTGCCCGAACCGGCGATCACGGCGTATGTCATTGCGGTATCCATCAAACGGTGTCCCCGGCCGCCGCGGACTCGCCGGCAACGGCCTCGCCCATCTGGACGCGCTGGGTAATCAGCGCCACAGCCTGGGCGGTACGTTCTTGCAGTTTACTCACGACAGCCTCGCGGGCGCGCTGCAACGCAAAACCATAAGCATAGGCGTCGGCGGAGCCGTGGCTTTTGATCACCACCCCGCGCAAGCCCAACAGCGCCGCGCCGTTGTAACGGCGGTTGTCGACGCGGTTGCGCAGGCGGTTGAGCACCGGCTTGGCGATGGCGCCGGCCAGCAGGGTGATCAGGTTGCGTTTGAATTCTTCGCGGATGACGCTGGACAGCATCTTCGCCAGGCCTTCGACCGACTTGAGCACCACATTGCCCACGAAGCCATCGCAGACCACGACATCGACCGTACCCTTGAAGATGTCGTTGCCCTCCACGTTGCCATGGAAGTTCAGCGGGCTGCGGCGCAGGAGCTCGGCGGCTTCCTTGACCACTTCGTTGCCCTTGATGACTTCTTCGCCGATGTTCAGCAGGCCCACCGAGGGATTGTCGCGATGGTCGACGGCCTGCGTCAGCGCGGCGCCCATGATGGCGAACTGCAGCAGGTGCTCGGCCGTGCAGTCGACATTCGCGCCCAGGTCGAGCACCGTGGTGGCGCGGCCGGTCTGGTTGGGAATGGACGTGGCGATGGCCGGGCGGTCGATGCCGTCCAGGGTTTTGAGCACGTAGCGCGAAATGGCCATCCAGGCGCCGGTATTGCCGGCGGAAATGCAGGCGTCGGCGCGGCCGTCCTTGACGGCCTGCGCCGCCAGGCGCATGGAGGAATCTTTCTTGCGGCGCAGGGCGACCTCGACCGAGTCGTCCATGGAGACGACCTCGGTGGCGGGCACGATTTCCAGGCGGTCGCGCGGGACGGCCTTTTGCTCGGCCAGCGCGGCCTCGATGGCGTCGGGCAGCCCGACCAGCAACAGCCGGGAATCCGGATATTGCCGGGCGAACTCGATCGCGGCCGGAATGGTGACGGGCAGGCCGAAATCGCCGCCCATGCAGTCAATGGCGATGCGTATCACAGTTGCGGATCAAGCGCTGCCGTGAATGCGTATGGCGAATCCGCCCCGACTTTATTCGTCGGCCTTGGTCTTGAGCACCTTGCGGCCACGATAGAAGCCGTTGGGGCTGATGTGGTGACGCAGGTGGTTTTCGCCGGTGGTGGGCTCGATCGCGGTGGGCGGGTTGCCCAGGAAATCATGCGAACGATGCATGCCGCGCTTGGACGGGGACTTCTTGTTTTGTTGAACAGCCATGATGACTCCTAGAAACGGGCAGCATTGTATGCGATGCGCCCGATGTTGACCTTAATCTTTGCGCTTCAGTTGTTCGAGCACCGCGAACGGCGACGGACGACCGTCGGCGGGCGCTTGCGGCGCGTCGCCATCTTCGGCCTGTGCGCCCGGGCATACAGGATGCCTGGGCACATATGGAATGCTCAGGATGAGCTCGTCTTCGACCTGGGCCAACAGATCGAAGCGATGCGAACCCACTACTTTGTCGGGTAGCGCGTCCGCAAGTTCCGGGTCTTGCGTATCAAGGGACAGGTCGTCGTCGAGCTCGTCTTCCGACTGCACCAACTGCAACACTGTTCGGGAATCTACTGCATAAACAAACGGGGCGTTGCAGCGCTGGCACAACAGGACCGGATTGGCCTGCACGTGCAAGTGCAGCAGCGGCTGGCCGGCGGCGACGCCGGTTTTGCCCATGCCCTTGCCGGTTTCGCCCTGCACCGACCACGCCACCAGGCCGGCTTCGCCGGCAGGCTGCTGGGGCAGCCCTTCGGCAGCCCTGGCCAGCCGCACCAAGGGTACGGTACCCTGGGCATGGCCGCCCTGACGGGCAAGCGCAAAAGCATCGACCACGGCGCCGCTCGAACCAGCCGAGCCGCGCGGCTGTGCCGCCCCTGCCCGTTCATTCTTGCTCATGTGTGCTCCGTGGTGCAGATACCGCTGCCTGCAAAAATCCCGCAAAACGTTAGATAATACCGTGACTTACGCATTACCGTCAAACACCGCATGCCCAACTCGACACCCCGCCTGATCCTTGCCTCCAGCTCCCGGTATCGCCATGAATTGCTGTCGCGCCTGCGCCTGCCATTCCAGGCGATTTCCCCCGACATCGACGAAACGCCAGCCCCCGGCGAAGCCCCGGCCGTCCTGGCCCTGCGACTGTCCGTGGAAAAGGCGCGCGCCATCGCGGCCCGCCACCCAGACTGCATCGTGATCGGATCAGACCAGGTGGCCACGGTAGACGGCCAGCCCATCGGCAAGCCAGGCGATTTTGCCCGCGCCCGGTTGCAATTGCGCGCCCTGGCTGGCCAGACGGTGGAGTTCCACAGCGCCCTGGCAGTCACCGACGGCCAGCGCGTGGAAAAAACCGACGTGGTAACCCTGTGCCGGTTCCGGCCGCTGACCGATGCAGCCATCGACGCCTACCTGCGCGCCGAAGAACCTTACGATACCGCGGGCAGCGCCAAGGCGGAAAGCCTGGGCATCGCGCTGATGGAATCCATCCGCAGCGACGACCCCACGGCCATCATCGGGCTGCCGCTCATTGCCCTGACCGCCATGCTGGCCACCTTCGGGCTGGATCCCCTGACCGCAGGCACGCCGGCATGAGCGGCACCCTGCACCTGATTCCCGTCAGCCTGGGCGATGCGCCGGCCGAACGCTGGCTGCCCGCCGACGCGAGGGCGCTGGCGGGCCGCCTGGACACCTACATCGCCGAGAACGCCAAGACGGCGCGCGCCTTCCTGAAGCAGATTGGCACCGTACGCCCCCTGCAGGAAATCACCATCCACACCCTCGGCCCCAAGACGGATGCCGCGCAGATCCAGCAATGGCTGGCGGCCTTGCGCCAGGACGGCGAACTGGGCCTGGTATCCGAGGCCGGCTGCCCGGCCGTGGCCGACCCCGGCGCCGCGGTGGTGGCGGCCGCCCATCGCCTGGGCATCGCGGTGCGCCCCTGGGTAGGGCCTTCGTCCATCCTGCTGGGCCTGATGGCCAGCGGCCTGGACGGCCAGCGCTTCGCCTTCCACGGGTACGCCCCCGTCGATCCGGCCGAAAGGGCCAGGCAACTGCGCAGCTGGGAACAGCATTCCGCGCGCCATCACCAGACCCAGTTGCTGATCGAGACCCCGTATCGCAACGCCGCCATGTTCGCCACCCTGCTGGCTTCGCTGCGCGGCGATACCCGCCTGTGCGTCGCCCGTTCGCTGACCACCGACGATGAATGGGTGCAGACGCGCACCATCTCGGAATGGAAATCCCGCCCCGCGCCCGACCTGGACAAGCGCCCCACCCTGTTCCTGTACCTGGCCCAGCGCGCATGACCCGGCCAGTTCCGCCCCACCGTATTGCCGGCCCGGCCTTGCTGGCGCTGGCGATGGCGCTGGGCGGATGCGCCAGCCGCCAGGAACCGCCCCGGCTGCACATCGACGATTCGATCACCGCCACCGGCCAGGACAGCCGCGTGCGCTATGTGGTGCTGCATTACACATCCACCACCCTCGAGCATTCCCTGAAGCTGCTGTCGCGCGGCAATGTCAGCAGCCACTACCTCATTACCGACCAGGCATCTCCCCGCGTATACCGGCTGGTGGATGAAACCCGCAACGCCTGGCACGCCGGGGCAAGCAGCTGGTATCGGCAGGTGTCGCTGAATCCCGTGTCCATCGGCATCGAGTTGGTCAATGGCGGCCGCGACGACCACGCCCCGGGCGGCACGGGCTGGCAACCGTATTCCCAGGCGCAGATCCAGAGCCTGATCCTGCTGCTGCAGGATGTGCTGGCGCGGCACGGCATCGCCCCTGAAAACGTGGTGGGCCATAGCGATATCGCGCCGCAGCGCAAGACCGACCCGGGGCCGCTGTTCCCCTGGAAGCAATTGGCCGACGCCGGCATCGGGCGCTGGTTCGACGAGGCCCAGGCGGCCGCCAACTGGGTCGGCCTGCAACGCCAGGGAGTGCCGGAAGTAGCCTGGTTCCAGCGGCAGCTGGCGCAACTGGGCTACGCCTGCCCGCAACACGGCAAACTGGACCGCGCCACCCGCAACGTGATCGCCGCCTTCCAGATGCACTACCGGCCGTCGAACTACGACGGGCAGCCCGACGCCGAGACGGCCGCGATCATGATGGCCTTGCCCAAAAGCCCCGGGCCCTGACAGCTAAGCCCGCCCTTCACCGGGCGCGCCAGGCCGCCGCGGCGCGCCACCCCAGCAGCGCGGCCAGCACCAGGCCATAAAGCAGCGGCTGCTCGAAATCGTTCTTGCCAGCCTTGTGCCACCACAGATGCACAATGGCCAGGACGCCGATCAGGTACACCGCGCGATGCAGGGTTTGCCAGTGGCGCCCCATCTTGCGCATGGCCCACTGCGTGGACGTGGCCGCCAGCGCCGCCATGCACAGGAAGGCGGCCAGGCCCACGGCAATGAATGGCCGTTCGGCAATGTCCTGCAGCATGGATCCGAGCTCGAGCCCGCGGTCCCACCAGACCCAGGCCAGAAAATGCATGCTGCCGTAGAAAAAAGCGAACAGGCCGCAGGGCCGCCTGAGCCGCACCAGGGCCGGCTGCCCCAGAATGCGCCGCAACGGCGTGATAGCCAGCGCCACCAGCAGGCATACCAGCGTCCAGGTGCCCGATGAACGGGTCAGGAATTCCACGGGATTGGCGGTGAGGCCATTGTTGAACCCCAGCCAGACCCAGCGCGCGAACGGCAGCAGGCCCGCCACGAACAGCAACGGCTTGAAGCGCCCCACCATGGCGGCCGACCATTGCTTGCGGCGGGCAGCGGAAGCCGGGGCGGCAGTCGGCTGCGGCATGCCGGGTTCAGTAATTGGCCTTCAGGTCCATGCCCTGGTACAGGGATGCCACCTGGTCAGCATAGCCATTGAACATCAGCGTCTTGCGCTTGGGGGTGAACAGGCCGTCTTCGCCGATACGGCGCTCGGTGGCCTGGCTCCAGCGCGGATGCGGCACGTCGGGGTTCACGTTGGCATAAAAACCGTATTCGCGGGCGGCCGCCTGCATCCACGAAGTGGTGGGCTGCTTTTCCAGCAGCCGAATGCGCACCAGCGACTTGGCCGATTTGAACCCGTATTTCCAGGGCACGGCCAGCCGCAACGGGGCGCCGTTCTGATTGGGCAGCACCTTGCCGTACAGGCCGAACACCAGCAGCGTCAGCGGATGCATGGCCTCGTCCAGCCGCAAGGCCTCGACGTAGGGCCAGTCGAGCACCGGATAGCGCAGGCCCGGCATGTTCTCGCGCTGCGCCACCGTGGTGAATTCCACGTATTTGGCATTGCCAGTGGGCTCTACCTGCTTCAGCAAGGCCGCCAGCGGGTAGCCCACCCACGGAATGACCATGGACCACCCTTCCACGCAGCGCAGCCGGTACACACGGTCTTCCAGCGCCGCCAGCTTCAGCAAGGTGTCGATATCGAAGGTTTGCGGACGCTGCACCTCGCCCTCGACACTGACTGTCCAGGGCCGGGTTTGCAGCTTGTGGGCGTAGTCCGCCGGATCGCCTTTGTCGACCCCGAACTCGTAGTAGTTGTTGTAACTGGTGACGTCGCCGTACGGCGTCTGCTTGTCCATGACAGAGAACTGCGGGCTGGGCCGCCCGGGCAGCGGCGCGGCATTCTGGGCGTACGCATGGCGCGCCGCCCAGGCCGGCAAGCCCGCCGTGGCTGCAACCATGCCGGCGCGCGCCAGCCAGTTGCGGCGCGACTGCCAGATGGCTTCGGGGGTGATTTCGGACGGCGGCGGCACATGGCCAGGCTTGCGTATCAACATGTCAGGCTCCCAGGCTGTCAGGTTCCCACGCGCGGCAGTAACCATTCCCGCAGTGCGGCGACGTTGTCCACCACGGCCTGCGGGCCGCATCCGCGCAGTTCTTCCGGGCTATGGGCCCCGTAAGTGACGCCCAGGCCGTGCACGCCGGCGTTGCAGGCCATTTGCAGGTCGTGGGAGGTGTCGCCCACCATGACCACGCGTTCGGGTTGGACATCCAGTTCCTGCATGAGTTCGTGCAGCATGGCCGGATGCGGCTTACTGAAGGTTTCGTCGGCGGTACGGGTCGCGTGGAACACGTCGCGCAGGCCAGTGGCGGCCAGCACCCGGTTCAGGCCGACCCGGCTCTTGCCGGTGGCCACCGCCAGGCGCGCCTGCTGACCGCCCAGTTCGCCCAGCAGCCCCTCTATGCCCTCGAACAGTTGCAGGTCTGGGTCGCGCAGCAAGTAATGGGTACGGTAGCGCTCCAGGAAGCGCGGCACCATGGCCTGGGTGAGTTCGGGAACAGCCTTGCGCAGCGCGCTTTCGAGCGACAGGCCGATCACCCAGCTGGCGGCCGAGGCCGTGGGCACCGGAAGATCCAGGTCGCGGCAGGCTCCCTGGATCGCCGACACGATTCCGTTGGTGGAATCCATCAAGGTTCCGTCCCAATCGAATACCACCAGCGAGTACGGCATGTTCAAGCATTCTCCAGTTGTTGCAAGAGCTTGCGGCAGGCTGCGGGCAATTCCGCTGTCAGCCGCAGGGTTTCTCCGGTAAGCGGGTGCGGCAGGGTCAACTGGTGCGCGTGCAAGAACATGCGGTTGAACCCCTGGCGCGCGAACCGGGCGCGCGTCTCATCCGTCCCGTATTTATCGTCACCCACGATGGGAAAGCCGCTGGCCGCCAGGTGCACCCGGATCTGGTGGGTGCGGCCGGTGCGCAGTTCGGCGTCAACCAGACTGTAACCCCCCAGGCGTTGCTTGAGCGTGACGATGGTGTGCGCCGCCTGGCCGGCCGGATCGGGACGCACGCGGCGTTCGCCGGACTGGGTGGTCCATTTGGTGAGCGCCAGGCGGATGTGCTGCCGGTCGTTGACCCAATCGCCCTCGACCAGGGCAAGGTAGTGCTTGTCGCCCCTGCCCTCGCGCAGCATGGCGTGCAGGGCCAGCAGCGCGCTGCGCTTCTTGGCCACCATCAGCAGGCCGGAGGTTTCGCGGTCCAGCCGGTGCACCAATTCCAGGAAGCGGGCTTGCGGGCGGGCGGCGCGCAGCTGCTCGATGACCCCAAACGACACGCCGCTGCCGCCGTGCACCGCCACCCCGGCCGGCTTGTCCACCACCAGCAGGGCATCGTCTTCGAACACCACGGGGAATTCCGCCCCGGGCACCGGACGCGCCTCGCCCGGGGCGGGCAGGCGCAATGGGGGCACGCGCACCACATCGCCCTCGACCACGCGGTAGTCGGTTTTTATGCGTCCCTTATTTACCCGGACCTCGCCGCCGCGTATGGCCTTGTAAATATGGCTTTTCGGCACTCCCTTGCACAGGCGCAGCAGGAAGTTGTCGATACGCTGGCCGGCGTGCTCGACCCCCACCTCTACCAGGCGGACAGACGGGGCGGAATTGGCGGAAACAGGGGTTTCTTTGCGCATTGCGGAAAGCGACATATAATCGGGACAGCCTTAAGGGGCTGAATTAGCCGCTTGGCGTAGAGATGCAATATTTGCGCGTCTCCGTCGAGCGCGCGGGCCGCCATTGTACTGCTGCCTGCTCGTTCAGCTCCGGGGTCTCTCGGTCGCCGGCGCAACCGCGCCCTGCCGGATGGTGGTGTGGCACTGTCTTTGCCCGCCGTCCTGGCAGGTCCGTTGCATGCCGCAAGTGGCTCTGAAGCACTGCAAGAATCGTCGCGTAATTAAAGCACCAGGTGCGCGCGGGCCAGTTGCCGGCCGCACCTGTCGTTCACAGCAATCCTTTCCGTCAACCACACTTAGTGAAGCTGACTCTCCTGCTGACAGAACCGCGTGCCCCAGGGCACGACGTGCCCGCCTGACCGGCGGCGGCTACGCCTGGGCGTTTCGCCCGGCAGCCGTTTGATCTTCTTGCCCCGCTACAGTCCGCAGCCCGAGTGGCCCGAGGTCACGCGCCGATATCGGCGCGTCATGACAACGGAGAACACCACTCATGAAGCGCATGCTGTTCAACGCAACGCACCAGGAAGAACTGCGCGTTGCCATCGTCGATGGGCAGAAGCTCATCGATCTCGACATCGAAACCGCCGGCCGCGAACAACGCAAAGGCAACATCTACAAAGGGGTCATCACCCGCATCGAGCCCGGCCTGGAAGCCTGCTTCGTCAATTACGGCGAAGACCGCCACGGCTTCCTGCCCTTCAAGGAAGTGGCCCGCAGCTACTTCAAGGAAGGCGTGGACGTACGCTCGGCCCGCATCCAGGACGCCCTGCGCGAAGGCCAGGAACTGATCGTCCAGGTTGAAAAAGAAGAACGCGGCAACAAGGGCGCCGCCCTGACCACGTTCATTTCGCTGGCGGGCCGGTACCTGGTGCTGATGCCCAACAACCCGCGCGGCGGCGGCGTATCGCGCCGCGTCGAAGGCGAAGACCGCCAGGAACTGCGCGACACCATGGAGCAACTGCAAGTGCCGCAAGGCATGAGCATCATTGCCCGCACCGCCGGAATCGGCCGCAACGTGGAAGAACTGCAATGGGACTTGTCCTACCTGATGCAGCTCTGGACGGCCATCGATTCCGCCGCCCGCGACAACGCCGCCCCCATTCTCATCTATCTGGAATCCAGCCTGGTCATCCGGGCCATCCGTGATTACTTCTCGCCCGAAATCGGCGAAATCCTGATCGACACCGACGAAATCGCCGACCAGGCCACCGCGTTCATGAGCGTGGTAATGCCCGACAACGTGCAGCGCGTCAAACGCTACCGCGACGATATCCCGCTGTTCTCGCGCTTCCAGATCGAACACCAGATCGAAACCGCCTATTCCCGCACGGTGCAGTTGCCGTCGGGCGGCGCCGTGGTCATCGACCACACCGAAGCCCTGGTGGCGGTGGACGTCAACTCGGCACGCTCCACCCGCGGCTCGGACATCGAAGAAACCGCCTTGCGCACCAACATGGAAGCGGCCGACGAAGTGGCCCGCCAATTGCGCCTGCGCGACCTGGGTGGCCTGATCGTGATCGACTTCATCGACATGGAGGACACCAAGAACCAGCGCGCCGTCGAACAGCGCCTGCGCGATGCCCTGCATTTCGACCGCGCCCGCGTCCAGATGGGCAAGATCTCGCGCTTCGGCCTGATGGAACTGTCGCGCCAGCGCCTGCGTCCGGCCCTGAACGAAGGCTCGCACATCACCTGCCCGCGCTGCAACGGCACCGGCGTGATCCGCGATGCCGAGTCCAGCGCCCTGCACGTGCTGCGCCTGCTGCAGGAAGAGGCCATGAAGGAAAACACCGCGGCGGTGCACGCCCAGGTGCCGGTCGACGTGGCCACCTTCCTGCTCAATGAAAAGCGCGCCGACATCGCCAAGATGGAAGCCCGCCTGAAGGTCAACCTGGTGCTGATCCCCAACAAGCACCTGGAAACGCCGCATCACCACATCGAACGCCTGCGCCACGATGATCCGCGGCTGGAAGAAGTGAAAACCAGCTTCGAGCTGGCCGAGGCGCCGTCCACCGACATGGCCTGGGCCCCGCGCGACCAGGAAGTGAAGGCCCGCCCCGAAGCCCTGGTCAAGGGCATCACGCCCGCCCAGCCGGCTCCGGTGGCGCCCACCCCCGCCCCCGCAGCCCCGGCGGCAGGAACC
>NZ_JAJMLX010000102.1 GCF_020991325.1 Bordetella petrii
GGCGACGGAACGGGGTGCGCAGCTTGCGCCCGCGCCCCCGGGCGGCCCCGCTTTCGCCGCCGTCGCCAGCGGCCGCTTCCGCCGTCTCGACGGCATCAGCAGCCTCGTTGGCGACAGGCTCGGCACGGGCAGTTGCATCAGGTGCGGGAACGGGAAAATCTTCTTCTTGCATCGTTGTGTTCGTTGTCACAGAGACAGCTCCAGATTTCAAGCTTTGGCCAGCCCGCTCGCGGCGGACCGGTCTTCATCGGGGGGCGGGGGAACCTCTTCGGGCGCGGGAGGCTCCGCGTCCGGCTGGGGTTCCTGGGGTTCGACTTCGGGTTCGGGCACTTGCGGCTCGACCTCGGGTTCGGGGGTGGGCGGCTCGACTTCGGGCTGAGGGTCGGCCGGGGTGATCTCGGGCTCGGGCGCCACCGGCTCGACCTCGGGCTGGACGCCAGGTTGCGGAACCTGGTCTGGCGCGGGCGGGGGCATTTCGGGTTCTTGGGGAACATCGCCCGCACGGACCGGCTCGGCCGCGGAAGGCTCGGAAGCGTCGGTGGCCGCCGCAACCGACGCGCGGCCCGCCTCCTCGTCGGCGGCTTCCGCGGCCGGACCGTCCGCCGCATCCTGGCCGCCTGCTTCCTGGCCGTCTGCTTCCGGTTCAGCATTCGGCGAGGGAGTGACGGGCTCCAGAGTCACCTCGGACCCTCCCAGGTCCAGGCCCTCGAGCGCGGCGGCGGCCTGCGCGGTATCGAGCGGCGGCAATTCATCCAGCGCGCGCAACCCTAGATCGTCCAGGAATTGCCGCGTCGTGCCGAACAGGGCCGGCCGTCCCGGCGCATCCCTGTGGCCGATGACCTCGATCCAGCCACGGTCTTCCAGCGTCTTGACGATTTGCGAGGAAACCGTCACGCCACGGATATCTTCGATGTCGCCGCGGGTAACCGGCTGGCGCCAGGCCACGATAGCCAGGGTTTCCATGACGGCGCGCGAGTACTTGGGCGGTTTTTCGGGATTCAGCCGCTCGAGGTAGCGCTGCATTTGCGGACGGCTTTGAAAGCGCCAGCCGGTGGCCAACTGCACCAGATGCATGCCGCGCTCGGACCAGTGGCCCTGCAGCGATTCCAGCAAAGTCCGCAGCTTGTCGTTGCCATACTCTTCGTCATCGCCGAACAGCTTGCGCATTTCCGCCAATTGCATCGGTTGGCTGGCGCATAGCAGTGCGGTCTCCAGCACGCATGTTGCCTCGCTATCGTTCATCGATTTTCTGTCTATTAAAAAGGGCTAATTTGCGCTAAATCTGAAAAAAGGCTATTATTTTTCTTCTCAGACGCGGGGTGGAGCAGTCTGGCAGCTCGTCGGGCTCATAACCCGAAGGTCGTAGGTTCAAATCCTGCCCCCGCAACCAAATTCACTGAAGGCCCGGCGCATCGCCGGGCCTTTTTTGTTGGGCACCTTGCCCGCGCAGCCGGCCACCTTGCACCCGCCGCCCGCCCCGGGCAGGCCACAGGCCCCGCGCAGCCCAACGGGCTGAATGGCTATTGCTGCAACGCTTGTTTGCGTAGTGTTCACGACGTTCCTGTAAACGCGTCTGGCACGGGCAAGCCAGCCAGCCGACGCATTGGATTCGCACCATGCCGCGCATATCAGTGCGCAGCGCCGCCGCAGCGGCGGCAATTACTTTAAAAATAGAACCTGAATCGCCAGGCGCCCAGGGCGCGGAACGCAGAAGCAGGATACCCCTTGCCCCGAAATTGCAATCCACCAAGCCAGGTTCGAACCCCAAGCGGGTACGACTCTGCGGCGGCACCGGGCCGACGATTCTTAGACGTATGGAACGACCATGCTGCCTGCATGACCGGCCGGCGCACAGGCGGCCTGCCAACTCTTCCGGCAACCTACTCGGATGGGCTCAACCCGCTGTAGCGGCGCCAGCTTCCGGGAAGCCCGCCGCGGAGATACCCGCTGCGGCATTGCCCGACCCCCAGCCCTTGCGACACGGCATTCAAGCCATGGATACCACGCCTACCCATTGGGGTGACGTCGGCCGGGGAAACGTTGGTCTTCATGAAGACAGTGAATGGATTATAACCGTATTACCCCGCCCGACAAACCCTGGGACGGATCGCCGTTCCTGGATTTTTCAGCGCGCGTCCCAGGGGGCCTCCCCGAACCTGTCGGCCAGGAAGTCGAGCATGGCGCGCAGGATCAATGGCATCTGGCGCCGCGAAACATACACCCCATGCACACCCAGCTCTTCAGGCGGCGTGGCCGGCAACAGCGCCACCAGCCGCCCGGCGGCGAGCTCGGGCGCGGCCAGGTAAGTGGGCAGCAAGGCGATGCCGCTGCCGCACACGGCGGCACGGGCCAGCGTCAGGGCGTCGTTGGCCGTGATGTTGCCGCTGACCGGCACGTCGACCCAGGCGTCGTCCCGCCGCAGCCGCCACAGGCTCTTGCCGTAGTGGCTATGGGTGAGGCAATTGTGCTTGGCCAGGTCCTCGGGCCGCGCGGGACTGCCATGGGACAGCAGATAGGCCGGGGCGGCGCACACTACGGAGCGGCACGGCGCCAGCCTGCGCGCGATGAGATTCGGGTCCAGCTCGTTGGTGATGCGCACCGCCAGGTCCACCCTGTCTTCGACCAGATTGACCGCGCGGTCGACCAACTGCAAGTCCACCAGGGCGCCGGGGTACTTGCCAACGAAATCCGCCACGGCCGCACTGAGCTGCGCCACCCCGAACGACAGGCTGGCGGTCATGCGCAATTCGCCACGCGGCTGGGCATCCGGAGTGGCCACGGCCTGATGCATATCGCCCACCAGGTCGAGCATGCGACGGCAGCGCGGCAGCGTCTCGGCCCCGGCCGGCGTCAGGCTGAGGCGGCGCGTGGTTCTGTGCAGCAGCCGCACGCCTACCCACTCTTCCAGTTCGGCCAGATAGCGCGACACCATGGCGCGGGACATGTCCAGGCGTTGGGCCGCTGCCGACAGACTGCCGCGATCGACGACTTCAACGAACACCTGCATGGCTTTCAGGCGATCCATGGCTGTCTCGTTTTTTGCGCTAATGCACGCTTTATAACGTATTTCCGGAACCGCGCCGACCCCGGAGCCCGCGCCCTACTCCGGCAGACCCAGGGCCTGCCGCACCGCCCGCCCAAGTTCGCCAGGATCCAGGCCGCGCGCGATGAACACCAACCGCGATTCCGCCACCCCTTCGGGCCAGGCGGGCAGCGGCACGGGCGGATACAGATCGCGGTGCACGCCATGAATGGCGCAGGGCCCGGATTCGCCCGGAAAAACCACCAGCCCCTTGATGCGTAGCAAGGCCTGATGATGAACCTCCTGCAGGCGAGCCATGCCGGAATGAAACGCCGCGCGGCTGATCGGCGCCGGCAAGGCCACCACCACCTGGACGACCTGCCCATGCCGCCCCGCGGGCGAGGATGCGGAAAAAGCGCGCATCCACCCTGACAGCGAATCGCCATAGGCCCGCACCGACACCTTGGCCGGCGCCAGCAACCTGGCATCAAGCGGCGCCCCCAAGGGCTGCACGCAGATGGCCGCACCCGGATTGACCTGCGCCACCGCATCGCGCGCCCGGGCCAGGGCGGACGGATCGACCAGATCGGATTTCGTGCAGGCGATGATATCGGCCAGCGCCACCTGCTGAACGGCCTCGGGCTGCGACTCAAGCTGGCCAGGAATATGCCGGGCATCGACGACGGTTATGGTTCCCCGGTAAACATACCGCTCGGCCAGGAAGTGTTCATGGCGCAGCGTAAACAGAATCGCCGCCGGACTGGCCAGGCCAGTGGTTTCGATCACCACCCGACGGAACGGCTTGACCTGCCGGCGCAGCGCCAGCATGAACAGATCGCGCAAAGTGTTCACCAGCCCGCCATTGACGGTGCAGCAAATGCAGCCACCCTCGATCAGGATGATGCGGGCATCGGCCTGCCGGACCAGATGGTGGTCTACCCCCACCTCGCCAAACTCGTTGACAATGACAGCCGCATCGGCATATGCAGGATCTTGCACTAGCCGGTTCAGCAGGCTTGTCTTGCCCGCCCCCAGGAAGCCGGTAAGCACGGTGACGCCGATGCGCCGATCCGGTGAATCGCCGCCAGAGAGAGAGTTTTTTTGCATGCCAGAAGCCGCCAGCCGCGGCACACCAACGCAGGTAGTCAAAGGAGCCGCCATGGCACTGAACCACGCCCAATCCGGCGAACTGATCGATATCCGGCCACTGGGGCCCGCCTTGAAGAATACCCGCTCGCGGGCGTTGGTGCGGGCCGACCAACTGGAGGTGCTGCACCTGACGCTGCCCGCCGGCCACACCCTGCCGCCCCACGATATTGCGCACAGCGCCATCACCCTGCAATGCCTGGAAGGCGCGGCCGAACTGCAGGCCCACGGCAAGACGCAGAAACTCTTGCCCGGAACGCTGGTATACCTGGCGCCGGGCATACAACACGCAGTGACGTCCGAGCAAGACTGCGCCCTATTGGTGACGCTGTTTCTAGACCGCGCGCAAAACGCGTAGCGCCCTTGAAAACAAGAGGCGGCAAGGCACAACGAAAGGCCCCGGAAAGCCAAAAGGGCCATTCACTTTCGTGAATGGCCCTGAATTTTTTTGGCTCCCCGAGCTGGGCTCGAACCAGCGACCTGCGGATTAACAGTCCGTCGCTCTACCGACTGAGCTATCGGGGAACTGCTAAAGAAGCGAGATTATGACGGATATTTTCAGGCAGTGCAAGTTGCGCCCGATATCTTTTTATTCGGACAGCATGTGCGTGCACTTATGCGTGGCACTGAAGCGTGGCAACTGAAAGTCTGATATGATTTCGGTCTTTCGGCGCGACGCGTTTTCGGCGCCGAATCTGCAAAAGGCAATGCACTGCAATGCAGTAAGCGCCTTGCGCAAGCCGGCATAGCTCAGTTGGTAGAGCAGCGCATTCGTAATGCGAAGGTCGGGGGTTCGACTCCTCTTGCCGGCACCAAAATACCTGAAAAGGGCAGCCCGCATGGGCTGCCCTTTTTGTTTTCGCCGGCCGGCTGGACGCCGGGCCGATGCCAACCCGCTATTCCGCGTCGGGCTGCTTTTCGGGCGCGGCCAGGTCGAAGGCCTGCAGTTCGCGGCAGGCGGCGTCGATGCGCAGCACGTTGGGCATGGCGGACAGATCGCAGTCGAAGCGCCGCGCATTGGCGACCTGCGGTACCAGGCACAGATCGGCCAACCCGGGGGCGTCGCCGTGGCAGTAGCGGCCGGTGGCCGGGGAATTTTCCAGCATCGATTCCACTGCGGCCATGCCCAGTTGCACCCAATGCCGATACCAGGCGTTCTTGGCGTCATCGCTGACTTGCATGTCGCGCTTCAAGTACTTGAGCACCCGCAAGTTGTTCAGGGGATGCGTATCGCAAGCAATGGTTTGCGCGATGGCGCGCACCCGCGCGCGGCCGGCCGGATCGGAGGGCAGCAAGGCCGGCTGCGGATGGGTTTCGTCCAGGTATTCGATGATGGCCAGTGACTGGCCGATGACGGTATCGCCATCGACCAGCGTGGGCACCAGCGCGGTGGGGTTGAGCGAACGGTAAGAGTCCGACAGTTGCTGCCCGCCGTCTTTCAGCAGGTGCACCCCCAGGTATTCATACGACAGGCCTTTCAGGTTGAGCGCGATGCGCACGCGATAAGCGGCCGAACTGCGGAAGTAGCTGTGCAACTGCATGGAGTCTCCTTGGGGTGGACAGTGCGGCGGCGCGTCAGTTTGGGGTGGAGGAAGCCGGCGCCGGCTTGCGCGACAACCCCTTCGGCAGCGGAAATGCCACGCTTTCTTCCAGGCCCGGCATGGTACGCACCGATACCGCACCCAGTTCTTTCAGCCGCTGCACCACCTGCTGCACCAACACTTCGGGGGCCGACGCGCCGGCAGTGATGCCAATGCGCTGGCGGCCTTCCAGCCAGGCTGGGTCGATGGCATGCGCGCCGTCGACCAGATAGGCCTCGGTACCGATGCGTTCGGCCACTTCGCGCAGGCGGTTGGAGTTGGAACTGTTGGGGCTGCCCACCACCAGGACCAGATCGCAGTCGGGCGCCAGCACCTTGACGGCGTCCTGGCGGTTTTGCGTGGCGTAGCAGATGTCGCTTTTCTTGGGCTCGACGATATCGGGGAACCGGGCGCGCAGGGCCGCCGACACGGTGGCGGCATCGTCCACCGACAGCGTGGTTTGCGTGACGAAGGCCAGGTTGGACGGGTTGGTTACTTGCAGCGCAGCCACGTCGGCGGCGGTTTCGACCAGGTACATGCCGCCTTGCGCCTGCCCCAGCGTGCCCTCGACCTCGGGGTGGCCCTTGTGGCCGATCATGATGATTTCGCGGCCCGCGGCGCGCATGCGCGCCACTTCGATGTGCACTTTGGTGACCAGCGGGCAGGTGGCGTCGAAGACCTGCAAGCCGCGCGATTCGGCTTCCTGGCGAACCGCCTTGGAAACTCCGTGCGCGGAAAACACCACGATGGCGCCGCTGGGCGCCTGGTCGAGTTCGTCGATGAAGATGGCGCCCTTGGCGCGGAGGTCTTCGACGACATAGCGGTTATGCACGATTTCGTGGCGCACATAGATGGGCGCGCCATGCAATTCCAGGGCGCGTTCGACGATGTCGATGGCCCTGTCGACACCGGCACAGAAGCCGCGCGGCTGCGCCAGCACGACTTCGGCGTCGGCGGCCGTGACCCGGCGGTTCATTACAGCACCCCGAGAATGTGGACGTCGACGCGCAGCGACGTGCCGGCCAGCGGGTGATTGAAGTCGAACAAGGCCCAGTCGGCCTCGATTTGCTTCAGGACCCCCGAGTAGCGGGCGCCGTTGGGCGCGGTGAACTCGACCAGGTCGCCGGGTTCGAAGGTGGCGTCGGCGCCGGCATGCTCGGCCAGCATCTTGCGCGTGACCTTCTGGATGAGTTCGGGGTTGCGTTCGCCATACGCCTGCGCGGGATCGAGGGTAACGCTGAATTGCTCGCCCTCGACGTGGCCCAGCAGGGCGGCTTCGAGGCCGGGCGCCCATTGCCCGCCGCCCATTTGCAGCGTGGCCGGCCGGCCGGTGTAGGTGTCGGCGAAAACGGAATCCTGCCCCGGCCCCGAGGCCAACACGATGCGATAGTGCAGGGTCAGGTAGGAATCGGGACGGACGGGGGTCGCCTGGTTGGCGGCGGCGCTGCTCAAGGTGGTCACCGTGAAATGTGGCGGTAAACCCTTATTTTAGAACGTCCTGGCCGCCGCCGGGGCAAGCCCCCTGCGCCACCGCCCCAGCGCACAAATACGAAGGGGCCGAAACGCTCACTAGCACGCGGACGGCGGCCGCGCTTCTGGCATTGTGGTGCCCCGCCGCCACCGAGTGCCCGCCATGCCCCTGCTCGACACCCTGCCCGAACACGAACGCCCCCGCGAACGCCTGCTGCGCCACGGCCCGTCCGCCCTGCTGGACACCGAGTTGCTTGCGCTGGCCCTGCGTACCGGCACGCGGGGCTGCTCCGCGGTGGAAATGGGCTGCAGGCTGATGAACCACTATGGCGGGCTGCGCGGCCTGTTCGCCGCATCGCCCCACGAACTGATGTCCCTGCCCGGCCTGGGCGCCGCCAAGGCCAGTTCGCTGGCCGCCGTGCTGGAACTGGCGCGCCGCGCGGCCGAGGAGCAACTGATGCAGCAAAGCACCCTGGCCGACCCGGGCAGCGTCAAGGGCTATTTCAAGATGGCGCTGACCCACCGTAAAGTGGAGCATTGCCTGGCGCTGTATCTGGATAGCCAGCTCAACCTGATCGCCAGCGGCGAACTGGCGCGCGGCACGCTGGCGCAGGCGTCGGTATACCCCCGCGAAGTGGTGCGCGAGGCCCTGCGGCACCACGCGGCCGCCCTGATCCTGGCGCACAACCATCCGTCGGGCACGGCCCAGCCCAGCCAATCCGACCGCGAATTCACCTTGCGGCTGAAGCAGGCCCTGGCGCTGGTGGACATCCGGCTGGTCGACCACCTGATCGTGGCCGGGGACTCGGTGACCTCCATGGCCGAAATGGGCTTGCTGTAGGCTGCCCGCGGGCAGCAAAGGCAGGGCATTTTCGTTAGACTGGATACCCTATCAACCAGCACGCCGCGGCCCGCCCTGTCCAATGAAGCGCCTGTGGGATATTTCTCCGCCGGTATCGGCGGCTTCGCCCGTGTTCCCGGGCGATACGCCCTACCAGCAGCACTGGAAGTGGTCGCTGACCCCTGACTGTCCGGTCAACGTCAGCGAGATCACGCTGTCTCCGCACATCGGGGCCCATGCCGATGCCCCTTTGCACTACAGGAACGGCGCGCCCGCAATTGGCGCGCTTGGCCTGGAACCGTTCCTGGGCCCCTGCCGGGTCATCCACGCGCTGGACTGCGGGCCGTTGATCCTGCCCGAACACCTGCAACATGCCGCCACCGGGCTGCCGCCTCGCGTGCTGGTGCGCACCGCCCGCAACGCCGCGCTGGACTGGTGGACCGACGATTTCACGGCCTATGCGCCACATACCATCGAATGGCTGGCCGAGCGCGGCGTCATGCTGATCGGCCTGGACACGCCCAGCATCGACCCCGCGTCCAGCAAGACCCTGGACAGCCACCACGTCATCCTGCGGCGCGACATGCGCGTGCTGGAAAACCTGCTGCTCGATGACGTGGCCGAAGGCGACTACGAACTGATCGCCCTTCCGCTGGCGCTGGCCCAGGCAGATGCCAGCCCGGTACGCGCCGTCTTGCGCGAACTGGGCTGAACCGCCCATCCAAAGCCGCCGCCAGCCATGGCGGCGGCCGATTTTCAGGCAAGACCCGATGAATACCCCCGAACGGCCCGAAGACATCGTCCGCAATGAAAAGGCACAACTGGATTACGCCCAGGACATGACCTATGGCGACTACCTGCACCTGGACGCGCTGCTGGGCGCCCAGCACCCACTGTCGCCCGAACACAACGAAATGCTGTTCATCGTGCAGCACCAGACCAGCGAACTGTGGATGAAGCTGATGCTGCACGAACTGCACGCCGCCATCGTCCACGTGGCGCAAGACCGCCTGCCCCCGGCATTCAAGATGCTGGCGCGCGTCAGCAAGATCATGGAACAACTGGTGCACGCCTGGGACGTGCTGGCCACCATGACTCCGCCCGAGTATTCGGCCCTGCGCCCCTACCTGGCGCGCTCGAGCGGGTTTCAAAGCTACCAGTACCGCCAGATCGAATTCCTGCTGGGCAACAAGAACGCCGCCATGCTCAAGCCGCACGCGCACCGCGCCGACCTGCTGGCGCCGGTGCAGCAGGCCTATCGGGCGCCGTCGCTGTACGACGAGTCGCTGCGCCTGCTGGCCCGCCATGGCCTGGACGTGCCGGCCAGCCACCTGGACCGCGACTGGACCCAGCCCTACACGGCCAGCCCGGCGGTAGAGGCCGCCTGGCTGGCCGTGTACCGAGACCCCGACCGCCACTGGGACCTGTACCAACTGGGCGAAAAGCTCACCGACCTGGAAGATGCCTTCCGGCTGTGGCGTTTCCGGCATGTCACCACCGTAGAGCGCGTCATCGGTTTCAAGCGCGGCACCGGCGGCACGTCCGGCGTGGCCTATCTGCGCAAAATGATAGACGTGGTGCTGTTCCCCGAGATCTGGGCGCTGCGCACGGACCTGTAACAATCCGGGAAACCCGCCCACTTCCCGGATGTTCACGGGTGCCTGACGAAAACTCGCCGCGGCAGCTTAAGGTAGCGCCATGGGTGCCTGACACCCAGACACCCGGCGCAGCTTGGGGCCACACCTGGAAATTCGTGCTAGAATGCATGGTTACTTCCTGGATACGTGGCTGTCGGGTACGAAGCACCCGCTCGGCTGGCGACCCGCAAACCCACCGGCCAGACCGGAAGAACCGGAATTCATCATGAAAGAAGGCATTCACCCCGAATACCGCGAAGTGGTGTTCATGGACGTGCAAACGGGCACCAAGTTCGTGACGCGCTCCACCATCAACACTCGCGAAACCGTCGAGCTCGACGGCAAGACCTACCCGCTGTTCAAGTGCGACGTCACGTCCGAGTCCCACCCGTTCTATACGGGCGCGCAAACCCGTATCGTCGAAACCGGCCGCGTCGAGAAATTCCGCGCCCGCTTCGCGCGCACTGCCGGCACGGTCAAATCCGCGTCGTAAACTTGCTCCTCGAAGAGGCGCAGTAGAAAAGCAGCCTACGGGCTGCTTTTTTTTCCGTGCCGCTCCCATCCATCCCCATTTCAAGGCCACCGGCCCGAGCCGCTCGGTTACATTAGCCCCGTGTCTCCTATCACGCGCTCAACTCCAGCCCGACTGACCATCCCGGCCACCGCCAAGCTGCCCCGGCTGGTGTTGCTGGGCTTGTCGCTGGCCTACATCCTGGCCGGCCTGTTCATGCGTGACCCCTGGAAAACCGATGACGCGGTCGGCCTGGCCACGATGATCACCGCGCTGCGCGAAGGCGCGCACACATGGCTGCTGCCCCAGGTGGGGCAACTGGCCTATGCGGAAGAAGGGCCCCTGATCACCTGGGCGGGCGCGATATGCATGTGGCTGCTGGGGCCGCTGATCGGCTACATTCCAGCGGGCCGCCTGCCCAATCTGATATGGTTCGGCATTACCACGGTCAGCGTCTGGTACGGCACCTACCTGCTGGGCCGCCGCGCCGAAGCCCAGCCGCTGGCGCTGCCATTCGGCGGCGAACCCAAGGCCCGCGACTACGGCCGCATGCTGGCCGACGCGGCGCTGCTGCTGCTGCTGGCCACGGTGGGCATTCTGCAGCGCACCCACGAAACCTCGGTCGTGCCGGCCATCATGGCCTGGCAGGCCCTGGCCTTTTACTCGCTGGCCCGCACCCTGGACCGCCCGGTCACGGGCGCCATCACGCTGGGCGTGGCGCTGGCGGCCAGCTTCCTGACGCGCGGCTGGATAGGCGCGGCGCCCATCATGCTAGGCGCCGCCCTGGCCTTTTACCCGCGCAGCGTGCTGTGGTCGCAACGCCGCTGGCTGCCCCTGGCCGCCGGCGTGGCCGCGGTGCTGATCCTGGCATGGTGGATACCCGCGACCCAAGGCAGCAGCTACTGGATCAGCAACTGGAAAACCTGGAACCTGGCCTCGTTTGCCTGGCCCGACCTGTCGGACGTAGGCCGCACCGTGCGCGACCTGCCCTGGTACTTGTGGCCCACCTGGCCGCTGGCCCTGCTGGCCGTGTGGCGCTGGCGCGACTGGCTGTATTCCCCCCATATCTGGCTGCCGCTGGTGCTGGCCGCCTTCGCCGGCCTGCTGCTGCTTTTCCTGGAAGAGCCCACCGACGCTGAGTTCATCCTGCTGGCCGTGCCGTGCGCGATCCTGGGCGCGTTTTCGCTGCCCACTCTGCGGCGCGGGGTGGTCAATACCCTGGACTGGTTCGCGGTGATGTGCTTTTCCCTGACGGTGGCCACGGCATGGCTGGGCTGGGTGGCCCTGCACTTCGGCTGGCCGGCGCAGATCTCGCGCAATATCGCGCGGCAAACCTCGGGCTACGAGCCGGTGATTTCATGGGTGGCCTTTGCCCTGGCCCTGGCGGTGACGGGCGCGTGGGTGCTGTTGGTGATGTGGCGCCTGCGCTCGCATCCCGCGGCGCTGTGGCGCGGCACGGTGCTGTCGGCCAGCGGCCTGACCGCCACCTGGATCTTGCTGGTGCTGCTGTGGCAGCCGGCGGTGGACTACGCCCGCAGCTACCGGGCCATGTCGGCGGAACTGGCGACGGTGCTGGCCCGGCACCAGCAGCCCGGCGAATGCGTGCGCGGCCTGAGCGTGGGCAGCGGCCAGCGCGCGTCGCTGTTGATCTTCGACAATCTGACGCTGAGCTACGACTCGAAATGCCCCCTGATCCTGCAGCAGACCACGCGCGAACGCCTGCGCGACGGCCAATCGGCTTATAGCGAAGGCGCGCAGGAACTGTGGCGCGGAGGCCGGCGCGCCGACCGCCACGAAGTTTTCCGCCTGCTGCGCCTGCACCCCTCGCAATGACCCACGCCGTTGTCCCGGCGGCCGGGCTGGGCGGCACGATGCGCGGCATCGTGCGCCAGGCCTGGCCGGTGCTGATCAGCCAATGGGCGGGCATCGCCTTCGGCGTGCTGGACACCGCCATGAACGGCCATGCCAGCGCCACCGACCTGGCGGCCATGTCCCTGTCGATGTCGGTATACATCACCATCTTCGTCGGGCTGATGGGAGTGGTGCATGCACTGATACCCATACAGGCCCAGCACTTCGGCGCCGGCCGGCATGCGGAAGTGGGGCAGACCTGGGGGCAAGGCGTGTGGATGGCGCTGGGGCTGGCCGCCCTGGGCGCCGTATTGATGATGTTTCCGGACATATGGCTTTCGCTGTCGGGCGATGTGGCGCCCGAAGTGCGCGACCGCGTGGCCGGCTACCTGAGGGCTCTGGCGCTGGCCCTGCCGGCGGCATTGGTGTTTCGCACCATCTACGCGCTGGGCACGTCGGTGTCGCGCCCCAAGGTCGTGATGATCATCAATCTTTCCGCGGTGGGCTTGAAGGCCTTCTTCAACTGGGTGCTGATCTACGGCAATCTGGGCCTGCCTGCCATGGGCGCCACCGGCGCCGGCCTGGCAACCGCCATCGTGTCCTGGATCAGCCTGGGCGTGGGGCTGTGGGTGGTGACGCACGACCGCTATTTCCGCCGCTTTGCCCTGACGCTGGGCCGGCCGTCGTGGCCGGCCCAGAAAGAGCTGCTGCGGCTGGGTCTGCCGATGGGCGGATCTTATCTGGTGGAAGTATCGGCCTTCACGTTCATGGCGCTGCTGGTGGCGCGCGAAGGCACGTATGTCAGCGGCGGGCACCAGATCATGTCGAACCTGGCGGCGCTGTGCTACATGATGCCCATGGCGCTGGGGGTGGCCACCGCGGCGCTGACGGCGCAAGCGCTGGGCGCCGGCCAGCCTGCGGCGGCGCAGCGTACCGCGCTGGCGGGCATGGCGCTGGGCTTGCTGGGCGCGCTGCTGACTTCGTCGGTATTGCTGGCCGGCCGGCCGATGATCCTGGCGGCCTACACGGATGACGCGCAAGTGGCGGCCGTGGCCGGCACGCTGCTGACTATCATTCCGCTATTCCATCTGTGCGATTCGATGCAATGCATCAACTCGTATGTGCTGCGCGCCTACAAAGTGGCCGTGGTTCCCTTGCTGCTGCAGACCGTGGCCCTGGCCGGCGTGGGCCTGTTGGGCGGCTGGTGGCTGGGTTTCGGGCCGGGACGCGGCGGCCTGGACTGGCTGCGCACGTTGGTGATCCCCGGTTCTCCGGCTGGCGCCGGCACCATGTGGCTGATGGCCATGCTGGGCCTGGCATTGTCGGCCCTGCTGCTGCACGCCTGGTACCGGAAGATTGCGCGCGACTACCGGGCGCTGGCCGGCTGACCGCCGGACGCTGCCGCACCCGTATCGTCCGGCGCGGCGGCGTCGGCAGCGGAATCGTTCCTGGCGGGTTCGCGGTCGCGCGTCAGCGAATGCGCTTCGCGCGGGTTGTCGGCATCGCGCTGGTCTGCATAGGACGGACTGCTGGCCAGGCCCAGGCACAACGCCGATGTAGACAGGAACGCGGCAATACGGGCGGGTGTGGTCATGTGTGTACTCCTTGAAACACCTGGGCGAGTGGCCCGGTATGATTGGAGCCGGCCCACCGGCAAAGGTTCAGCACCGCCGGAATGTTTTGCCTGCGCTAACGGATCGTCATGGATTCCGGCCGCCTGCGCAACGCACCCGGTGCCTGTCCACGCCCAAAGCCGCGCAGCCCCTGTCAGGCTTCCATGGCACTACCTTAAGATAAAAAAAGCGTATCGCCGGGTGTCTGGCATCTTCGGAGCCAGACACCCATGAAGATCCGTAAAAGCTCGCCACGGCGCCTACGGTAGCGCCATGGCTATCAGGCCTCGAAGACCAGCAAGGCCACGGTGGCGAACAGCATGGCGGCGAAACATGAACGCAGCCTGTGTTCGGGCAGCCGGTAGGCCAGGCGCACGCCCACCGGCACGAACGCCAGGCTGCCCGCGGCTAGCGGCAGGCCCACCCACCAATTGGCCTGCCCCGCCCAGCTGTAGGTGATCAACGCGATGGTCGACCCGGGAATGACCATCGTCAGGGCCAGCGCTTGCGCCGATGTCTGAGGCAGGCGGAACACGGAAGTCAGGATGGGCACCGCCATGACGGCGCCGCCCACGCCGAAAAAACCGCCCAGCAGGCCGCTGCCCACTCCCAGCAGCGCGGCGCGCGAGCGCGTGAAGGCCGGCGCGGCGCGTTCGCGGCGGGCC
>NZ_JAJMLX010000103.1 GCF_020991325.1 Bordetella petrii
GGCCCCGGCGGCCGCGCCCGCGGCGGCCGATGCCTCGCCGCTGTCCAATGGACGGCTGGGGTCCATCCCCCTGGACCAGCCCCTGCGCGAAGCGCGCGACGAATTCGAACGCATTTATTTCGAATACCATCTGGTCCGCGAAAACCACAGCATGACCCGCGTGTCCGAGCGCACCGGGCTGGAACGCACCCACCTGTATCGCAAGCTCAAGCAATTGGGCATCGAATCCGCGCGCAAGCGAGGCACATGAAAATCCTCATCATGGGGGCGGGCCGCGTGGGTACCAGCGTGGCCGAGAACCTGGTGTCCGAGCAGAACGACATCACCGTCATCGATACCGATGTCGACCATCTGCGTTACCTGCAAGACCGCTTCGACCTGCGCGTCGTCCATGGCGACGGCACCCAGGTGTCGGTGCTGGAATCCGCTGGCGCGGCCGATTCCGACCTGTTCATCGCCTGTTCGGCGTCCGACGCGGCCAATATGGTGGGCTGCAAGATCGCGCGGCAATTGTTCAATGTGCCGCGGCGTATCGCCCGCATCCGCATGCCCGATTTCGCCGAACATCCCGAGCTGATGGGCGAAGAAGGCTTCTGTATCGACGCCCTGATCAGCCCCGAGCGCAGTGTCACCACCTACCTGCACAGCCTGATCGAATTCCCCGAAGCCCTGCAGGTGGTGGAATTCGCCGACGGCCGCATCAGCGTCGTCACGGTGCGGGTGGGCCATGGCAGCCCCATGGCGCATCATCCCGTGGCGCAGCTGCGCGAAGTGTGGCCCGACGTGGCCGCGCGCGTGGTCGACGTGGTGCGCGATGGCCGGCCCCTGCAGGCCGACCGCGGCACCGTCATCGCCCCGGGCGACGAGGTCGTGCTGGTGGTGGACACCCGCCACGCGCGCCGCGCCGTGCGCCAGTTGCGCGATGCCGAAAAAACCGTGCGCCGCGTCATGATCGCGGGCGGCGGCAATATCGGCCTGCGCCTGGCCCGCCAACTGGCCGAAGAAAACTACAGCGTGCGCATCATCGAGCGCAACGAAAAGCGCTGCGAGTACCTGGCCACCGAACTGCCCAGCAACGTGCTGGTGCTGCACGGCAGCGGCACCGACGAAGAACTGCTGGAACGCGAGAACATCGGCGACATGGACACCTGGCTGGCCCTGACCAGCGACGACGAAGACAACATCATGTCGTCGCTGCTGGCCAAGCGCCTGGGCGCCCGCAAGGTCATCGCCCTGATCAACCGCCAGGCCTATGGCGAACTGATGCAGGGCAGCCATATCGATATTGCCGTGTCGCCCTCGCAGGCCACCATGAGCGAGCTGCTGCGCCACGTGCGCCGCGGCGACATCGCGGTGGCGCACCGGTTGCGCCAGGGCGTGGCCGAGGCCATCGAAGCGGTCGCCCACGGCGACCGCAGCAGTTCCAAGGTGGTGGGTCGCGCGGTGGGCCATATCAAGCTGCCCAAGGGTGCCAGCATCGGCGCCCTGGCCCGTGGCGACGACATCATCATGCCCGACGACGACACCATCATCGAGACCGACGATCATGTCATCGTCTTTGTCCCTTCGCGCCAGATGATGCCGCGCGTCGAGAAGCTGTTCCAGGTATCGGCGTCTTTCTTCTGACTTCCGGGACGGGCCCCCCATGCGCCACACTGCCATGCCTTTTGAGCGGACCGCATGAACCGCTTGCTGGCAACCTTCTATGTCGCCGGCCTGACCATGGTCGTGTTCTCGCTCACCATGCTGCTGCCGCTGCTGGTGGCCTACGTGGGCGACGATGCCGGCCTCACGGCCTTTCTCGACGGTTTCCTGTTGGCCTTCGGCGGCGGCGCCGTGGTGTGGCTGGCCACGCGGCGCGGCCGCAGCGAACTGCATGCGCGCGACGGCTTCCTGCTGGTGGTGGTGGTGTGGCTGGCCTTGCCGCTGCTGGCCGCCATTCCGCTGCTGATCTATTTCGACCGCGCCGGCCTGCCGCTGTCGTTCACCGATGCCTATTTCGAGGCCATGTCGGGGCTTACCACCACCGGCGCCACGGTGCTGGTCAACCTGGACCAGTTGCCGGCGTCCATCAACCTGTGGCGTTCCACGCTGGTATGGATAGGCGGCCTGGGCATCCTGGTGCTGGCCGTGGCCATCCTGCCGCTGCTGGGCGTGGGCGGACACCAGGTGGTGCGCGCCGAAACCCCCGGCCCCATGAAAGACGAGCGCCTTACCCCGCGCATCGCCAGCACCGCCAAGGCCCTGTATGCCGTGTATTTCGGCATGTCGATACTGTGCCTGGTGGCGTACCGCGGCGTGGGGCTCACCTGGTTCGACGCCTGGTGCCATACCGCCACCACCATGGGCCTGGGCGGGTTTTCCACTCGCGACGAAGGCTTCGTGTACTTTGATTCGGTGTCGGTCGAACTGGTGGCCATGGTGTTCATGACCCTGGCCGGCATCAACTTCGCCACCCATTTCAACGCGCTGCGCCAGGGCAGCGCGCGCGCCTATCTCATCTGCCCCCAGACGATTCCCTACCTGGTCATCATGCTGGGCGCCGGGCTGCTGATTTCCGGGTTCCTGTATTTCCGCGGCATCTACGACGAACCACTGCAGGCGCTGCGCTACGGCATGTTCAACACCATCTCGGTGGCCACCACCACGGGCTATGCCAATGTGGATTACGCGGCCTGGCCCCTGGTGGCGCCGCTGACCATGCTGCTGCTGTCGGGCTTCGTGACGTCGGCCGGGTCCACGGGTGGCGGCATAAAAATGGTGCGCGCCCTGCTGCTGGTGAAGCAGGCCCGCAATGAACTGGTCCTGATGCTGCATCCGCACGCGGTCAGCCCCATCCGCATGGCGGGGCGGCTGGTCGACCAGCGGGTCATGGCGTCGGTGCTGGCCTTCATGCTGGTGTACGGCCTGTCCATCGGCGTGTTCACCAGTTTCATGCTGGTTTCCGGGCTGGAGCCGGTTACCGCGTTTTCGGCGGTCATCGCCAGCATCAACAACACCGGGCCGGGCCTGGGGCCGGTGGGGCCGATGGGTAATTTCGCGGTGCTTACCGATTTCCAGACCTGGATATGCACTTTTGCGATGCTGATCGGACGGTTGGAATTATTGACGGTGCTCGTGCTGTTTACGCCGATGTTCTGGCGAAAATAGCCGGTCCAGGCACCTCTGCGGCGGTGGTGTAATATTCAGTGTACTAACAAATAAAGGCTTAGTATTCCATGCCGGAACGAGACAACCACCAGGCAGCCAAGAAGGCCCGCGGCGCCACCCGAGCCCCCGACAACACGGTGTTCGATCCGGCCAAGCAGGTGCTCTGGTCGCGGCCCGGCTACCTGGTGCGCCGGCTGAACCAGATCCACTACGCGCTGTTCTACGAAGAGTGCAAGACGCAGAATGTCACGCCGGTGCAGTATGGCGTTCTGACCGCCCTGTCGCTCAGCCCCTGGCTGGACCAGACGGCCATCGGCATGGAACTGGGCCTGGACCGCACCACCACCGCCGATGTGATCAAGCGCCTGCAAGAGCGCGGCCTGGTCGAGCGGCGCGTCAACCCCAACGACAAGCGCTCGCGGCAGGCCGTGATCACCCAGGAAGGCCTGCGCATCATGGGCCTGCTGCAGGGCGGCATGGCCCGCGCCCAGCAGCGCCTGCTGGAACCGCTTACTCCGCGCAACCGCGAAGTGTTCATGAAACTGCTGTCCACCCTGGTCGAAGCCAATAACCAGTACAGCCGCACCGCCCTGAAGTCGTTCTAACTTTTCGGGTGGCGCGCCGCTACCCCAGTTCGACGCGGTATTCAGACAGCGTCGCCAGGTCGGGTTCCACGCCGATGCCGGGCGTATCGGGCAAGCTCAGCCAGCCTTCTTCCAGCCGGCCCGGCACGCAGACTTGCTCGCGCAGCGGGTTGGGGTTTGCGTCGACCTCTACCAGCCCTTCGGGACCCAGCGCGGCGCGCAGGTGCATGGACGCCGCCAGGCCGACGCCGCCGCCCAGCCAGTGCGGGCAAAACACCAGGCCCGCCTGCTGGGCGTGGCGCGCTACCGCCAGGCAGCCGGTAATGCCGCCCCATTTGGCGACATCGGGTTGTATGAAGCGCAGATGCCCATTACCGATTGCCGCTTCGAAGTTCACGTGTTCCCGGATATTCTCGCCGGCGGCCAATGGCACCGAAGTGCTGCCGGCCAGTTCCCGCCACACGGACAGGGGTTCGTCGGCCGCCAATGGCTCTTCGATCCAGAACGGGTCGTAGTGTTCCAGCGCGGCGATGCGCCGCGCCGCGGTGCCGGGTTCCCAGGCCTGGTTGGCATCGATCATGATCTGTGCCCGCGGGCCCAGCGCCGCCCGCATGGATGCGAAGTCGTCCAGGTCTTTATCCGGGTGAAAGCCCACCTTGAACTTGAAGGCCGTAAAGCCTTGCGCTTGCTTGGCCAGCGCGGTCTCGGCAGCGCGGTCGGGCCCCAGGCCGCTGGCGTACAGGCGAACCCGATTGCCGGCCTGCGGCATATCGGCCGCAAGCAGGCGCCACAAAGGCTGCGCGGCGCGCCGCGCCTGCATGTCCCACAGCGCCTGGTCGACCCCTGCAATGGCCTGCGCCAGCGGGCCTGGTTCGCCCGCCTGCAGCGCCATGCGGCGCAGCCGTTGCGTCAGCTGATGCCAAGTGGCGGCGGGCTGGTTGCTGGGGGTGCCTTCGATCAGCGGAGCAATAATGTCGAGCACGATGCGGGCGCGATGCTCGGCGCCCACGGTCGGAAAATTGCAGAACACCTCGCCCCAGCCCCAGGCGCCATCGTCGGCGCTGATCCGCAGGAAAACAGCGGGCCGGTTGGTCATGCTGCCCACCGCGGCGGAAACAGGCTGCTCGATCGGCGCGCGGAATACCCAGCATTC
This sequence comes from Bordetella petrii, assembly GCF_020991325.1. GTDB lineage: Bacteria > Pseudomonadota > Gammaproteobacteria > Burkholderiales > Burkholderiaceae_B > Bordetella_A > Bordetella_A petrii_E. The sequence continues at coordinate 4,888 of NZ_JAJMLX010000103.1, forward strand.
AACCTTTTCAATCGTCATGGGTGTGCAGCTTATTCCACAGAGATGCCGATGTCGGTGGCCACCTTGCGCCACTTCTCCAGTTCGGCGCCGATGTACTGCGCGAATGCCTGCGGCGTGCCCGCGTCGGTGCTGAGGCCCGCTTCGGCCAGGCGTGCCTTGATCTGCGGGTCGGCCTGGATGGCATTGAACGCGGTGTTCAGTTTCTCCACGATGGGGGCTGGCAGGTTCGCCGGCCCGGCCAGCCCTTGCCAGGCAACCGCCTCGAAGCCCGGCAGGTTGGCCGCTTCGGCGATGGTGGGCAGGTCGGGATACTGGGGGCGGCGCGCCAGCCCGCAGACGCCCAGCGCAACCAGCTTGCCCGCGTTTACCTGCTGCATCATCGAGCCTTCGTCGGCGAAGATCATGTCGACATGTCCCGCCACCAGGTCGCCCACCAGGGCGCCCGTGCCCTTGTACGGAACGTGCAATAGCTTGATGCCGGTACGCGCCTGGAACAATTCGGCGGCCATTTGCTGCATGCTGCCCGTGCCGGATGAACCGTAGGTCAGCTTGCCGGGGTTCGCCTTGGCGTAGGCGATCAGTTCGGCGGCTGACCGCGCCGGCACCTGCGGGTTCAGCACCAGCACGTAGTTGACGTTCACCGTCTTGGTGATGGGCGTCAAGTCCTTCAGCGGATCGATGGGGTTGTTCTTGTAGACAACCGGGTTGATGCCCATGATGGCGATGTTGCCCACCAGCAAAGTATGGCCGTCGGGCGCCGCGCGCTTGACGAGTTCGGCCCCGATATTGCCGCTGGCACCGGGGCGGTTCTCCACGACAACGGTCTGGCCCAGACGCTTCGACAGCTCGGGAGAAATGATGCGTGAATAAATGTCCACCGCGCCGCCGGGCGAGAAAGGCACGATCAAGCGTACCGGCTGGGTGGGATATTCCGCTTGGGCGCCGGCACGGCCGGCGACCGAATAAGCGATGGCGGCCAGTGCGCTATTGCGCAGGAAGCGGCGCCGCGCGAAATGAGGGGGCTTGTGCATGTTGTCTCCAGAAGATGCCGTTCTTGTGATGCCGGGACATCCGACGACGGTCATACGGAATTATCGATACCCAAGGCTTAAGTAGCAATTATGAAAAACTCATTAACCCATATAATTTTCGTATGAAGAAAAATCCCATGCCGCCGGTTGATGCAGACACCGTCCCGTCTTCGGCCGCGTACCGGCTGGACCGCCTGCGCCTGCGCCACCTGCGGTTGCTGGAGATCATCGACCGCCAGGGGTCATTGGGTGCCGCCGCGCGTGAACTGGGAATAAGCCAGCCGGCGGTCACGCTGCTGCTGCGGGAACTCGAACACGTCTTCGGCGCGCAGTTGGTCCAGCGCGATGTACGCGGCGGCCGCCTGACAGTGGCGGGACGCCACGCCCGCGATCGCCTGGTCATCGCCATGGCCACGGTGGACTCGGCCATCGGCGCGGCGCGCTACACCGGAGGAGACCCCCTGCTGCGCGTGGGGTGCGTGCAGCTGGTGGGATTCAGCTCTCTGCCCGACGCCCTGGCACGCCTGCAGGACCAGGGCGAATTGCCTTTCATGTATATCGAGGAAGGCGAGGCCATGTCGCTGGCTACGGCGCTGGCCGCTGGCGAACTGGACTGCGTGGTGGGGTGGCTGGACGAAAGCATCGCGGCCGAACTCGGCATGGACATGATCCATGCCGAGCCGTTGTGGTCGGGCAGAATGCAGGTGTTCGCATCGGCCGGGCATCCCTTGGCGCGGCGCAGGCAAGTACGCATTGCCGATCTGGTTTCGTGCCCGTGGGTCGTGCCGCATCCCAGTTCGCGCACGTATGCGGCATTCCAGCGGCTGTTCCTGAACAACGGGCTGGTGGCGCCGCGCGCGCGCGTGGTCTGCCCGTCCATTCATTCGGGCATGCACATGGTGGCCGCGGGGTCGTTCGTCAGCATCGGCCCCGACCGCCTGATCGCCCAGTACCGCAGTACCCTTGGCATCCGGCCGCTGTCCGGCGGTGAACTCGACACCGGGCCCACCCAATTGTCGTTCTTCACCCTGAAAGAAGCAGCGCACTTCGAGCCGGCGCAGCGCCTGAAGCGGGCGCTGCTGGCCAGCACCTTCGGGTGATCCCTAATAGCTGAAAAATCGCTTTTAATTGTCAGTATGCTGAGTATAAAATCAGTATACTGAGGTAAATCACAGGCGCCAGGTCCCGCAGGCTCAGGCTTCCCGGGACGCAGCCGTTCTTATATAGTCAGTATGCTGAATATGTGGCTTGGCCGGTGGATACCGCCGGGGCCGCACACCCAGGGGAGTTGAAGCATGACCAGAGTGCGCAAGATCGCCTTCGAGGAACACTACACCGCAGTGGGTTTTGGCGATTATTCAAAAGCGTTCGTGCAACACCTGGACCCGGCCACGTCGGCCGCGCTGGGCGAGCGCCTGAACGACTTCGGCGCGGGCCGCCTGGAACTGATGGACCGTGCCGGCATCGACTACGTCATCCTGTCGCAAACCGGGCCGGGCGTGCAGGGCGAACAGGACGCGGCGGTGGCGCTGAAGCGCGCGCGAGAGAACAACGATTTCCTGGCCGCGCAGATAGCTTCGCGGCCGGACCGCTATGGAGCATTTGCAAACCTGCCTATGCACGACGCGGCCACGGCCGCCAACGAGCTGGAGCGGGCCGTGAAAGACCTGGGTTTCAAGGGCGCGCTGGTCAACGGCCACACCAACGGCGTGTACTACGACGACCCGGCCTACGACGTATTCTGGGAACGCATGCAGGCGCTGGACGTGCCGCTGTACCTGCACCCCTTCTATGCTTATGAAGAACCGCATGCCTACCGGGGCCATCCCGAGCTGGCCGGCGCCACTTGGGGCTGGGGAGTGGAAACCGCCACGCATACGCTGCGCCTGATCTTCGGCGGCGTGTTCGACCGCTACCCGGACCTGAAGCTCATTCTGGGGCACATGGGCGAGGGCTTGCCGTTCCAGCGCTGGCGCTTCGACAGCCGTTTCGCGGCCTATCCCTATGGCGTGAAGCTGCAGCGCAAGCCGTCGGAATACATAGGCAGCAATGTGCTGATCACCACGTCCGGCGTGTGCTCGCACGCCACGCTGGTGGGCGCCATCGCCGAAATGGGCGCCGAGGCCGTGATGTTCTCCATCGACTATCCCTATGAATCCACCGACCTGGCGGTGGAGTTCATTGAAACCGCCCCGCTGGACGACACTACCCGCGACCTGGTCTGTCGCGGCAATGCCCAGCGCTTGTTCAAGCTCTGACCCCGACGCCCGGAGGACGACATGCCCAAAACCTACCGCATCGGCCAGATCGTGCCGAGTTCCAACACCACCATGGAAACCGAGATTCCGGCCATGCTGCTGGCGCGCCAGCAGATCCGCCCGGAGCGGTTCACCTTTCATTCCAGCCGCATGCGCATGAAGAAGGTGGTGAAAGAAGAACTGGCGGCCATGGACGCGGAATCCGACCGCTGCGCGGTGGAGCTCAGCGACGCGCGCGTCGACGTGCTGGGGTACGCCTGCCTGGTGGCCATCATGGCCATGGGCCATGGCTACCACCGCCAGTCGGAACAGCGCCTGAAGGCGCACACCGCCGCCAACGGGGCCGATGCGCCCGTCATTACCAGCGCGGGCGCGCTGGTGAACGCGCTGGAAGTGATAGGCGCCAGGCGCATCGCGGTGGTGGCGCCCTACATGAAGCCGCTGACCGAACTGGTGGTGGACTACATCCGCAACGAAGGCTACGAAGTGGTGGATTACCGCGCGCTGGAAATCCCCGACAACCTGGAAGTGGGCCGGCACGACCCGGCCCGCCTGCCGGACATCGTGGCGCAGATGGACACCAGCAATGTGGATGCCATTGTGTTGTCGGCCTGCGTGCAGATGCCCTCGCTGCCGGCCGTGGCCAAGGTCGAGGCGCAAACCGGCAAACCGGTGATCACCGCCGCCATCGCCACTACCTACGCCGTGCTCAAGGCCCTGGATCTGGAGCCCGTGGTGCCGGGCGCGGGCGCCCTGCTGTCGGGCGCATACTAAGGAGTCCATCGCCATGACCCAATTGCAATACGGTGCCCACGTGCACGCCAACGGCATACGCCAGCACTACCTGCGCTACGGCGGCAACGAAGGCGAGCGCGGCCGGCGCGATCCGGTCGTCATCGTGCCTGGCATTACCAGCCCGGCCGTCACCTGGGGCTTCGTGGGCGAGCGCTTCGGCCGGCAGTTCGATACCTATGTGCTGGACGTGCGGGGCCGGGGGTTGTCCGAAGCGTCGGACACCCTGGACTACAGCCTGGATGCCCAGGCCGCCGACGTGATCGCCTTCGCCCAGGCGCTGGGCCTGGAGCGCTACAGCCTGGTGGGGCATTCCATGGGCGGGCGCATCGGCATCCGCGCGGCACGCCAGGCGCCGGCCGGCCTGGCGCGGCTGGTCATGGTGGACCCCCCGGTTTCCGGGCCCGGCCGCCGCGCCTATCCGGCCAAGCTGCCGTGGTACGTGGATTCCATGGCGCAGGCGCGCCACGGCATGGATGCCGAGGCCATGCGCGCATTCTGCCCCACCTGGACGCAAGAGCAGTTGCGCCTGCGGGCTCAGTGGCTGCACACCTGCGATGAACGCGCCATTCTGGCCAGCTTCGACGGTTTTCATACCGACGACATCCATGCCGACCTGCCGTCGCTGCGCGTGCCGGGCCTGTTGATCACGGCCGAGCGCGGCGATGTGGTGCGCGATGAAGATGTGGCCGAGATCCGGCAACTGGCCCCCGGCGTGGCGCACGCGCGGGTGCCAGGCGCGGGCCACATGATTCCATGGGACAACGAGCCGGGCTTCTACCAGGCCTTCGGCGACTTCCTGGGTGTATCTCTCTGACGGAGCCTGCCATGCCTGTTAGCGACCACGAAATGATCAGTGCCTGGAAGCAGGTGCTGACGCTGTCCAAGCTGCAAGCCGGCCAGACGGTCACCATTCTGACCAGTGCCGCCACGCACCCGCAGAACTTGTCCACCGCCATGATCGCCACCCAGTCCATGGGCGCGATCGTCAACCGGCTGGACCTGCCGCCCGTGAATGGCGAGAAAGCGCTCAGCCGCGATTCGCTGGCTTACCTGGGCACTACGCCGCTGACGGGCAACCGCGCCGCCATTGCCGCACTGAAAGAAAGCGACTTGGTGCTGGACCTGATGACGCTGCTGTTCTCGCCCGAGCAGCACGACATTCTGAAAACCGGCACCAAGATTCTGCTGGCGGTAGAGCCGCCGGAAATACTGGCCCGCCTGGTGCCCACCGAGGCCGATCGCGCGCGCGTGTTGCGCGCGGCCGGGCGCCTGTCGCAGGCGCGCGAAATGACCGTGGTGTCCGACGCTGGCACCGACCTACGCTGCCCGTTGGGCGAGTTCCCGGCCATCAGCGAATATGGTTTCGTGGACGAGCCAGGCCGCTGGGACCACTGGCCCAGCGGTTTCGTGCTGACCTTTCCCAACGAGGGCGGCGCCAGCGGCACCATCGTGCTGGACCGCGGCGACATTCTGCTGCCCCAGAAATGCTATGTGAACGAGCCGGTGCGCCTGACGGTGGAAAACGGCTATGCCACGCGCATCGAGGGCGGGGTGGATGCCGAACTGCTGAGCGAATACGTGGCGTCGTTCAACGATCCCGAGGCCTACGCCATTTCGCATATCGGCTGGGGCCTGCAGCCGCGCGCGCACTGGACCACGCTGGGCCTGTACGACCGCGAGGCCACCATCGGCATGGACGCGCGCGCCTACGAGGGCAATTTCCTGTTCTCGCTGGGCCCCAATAACGAGGCTGGCGGGTCGCGCACCACCACCTGCCATATCGATATCCCGCTGCGCCGCTGCACGGTGCGGCTGGACGGCGTGGATGTGGTGGCGCGCGGCAAGGTGCTGGACGGAGAGCAGGCATGAACGTGGACAGGGAAGTGGGCACCTACCAGCGCCAGGGCTTCGGCGCGACGCTGGAACTGAAGGCGCCGGTGGGGTTGCTGATCGTGGATTTCGTCAACGGCTTCGCCGACCCGGCGGTGTTCGGCGGCGGCAATATCCCCCAGGCCATTGCGCGCACCGTGCCCTTGCTGGCGCATGCCCGCGCACGAGGCTGGGCCGTGGCGCACAGCCGCATCGTGTACGCCGACGACGATGCCGACCACAATATCTTCAGCCTGAAAGTGCCAGGCATGCTGACCCTGAAGGAAGCGGCGCCCGCCAGCGCCATCGTGCCCCAGCTGGCGCCCGCGCCCGGCGAACTGGTGGTGCGCAAGACGGTGCCGTCGGCCTTCTTTGGCACGGGCCTGTCGGCCTGGCTGGCGCAGCGCGGGGTGCAGACCCTGGTGGTGGCGGGTGCCGTTACCAGCGGCTGCGTGCGCGCCAGCGTGGTGGATGCCATGTCGTATGGGCTGCGGCCGCTGGTGCTGGCCGATTGCGTGGGCGACCGCGCCCTGGCGCCGCACGAAGCCAGCCTGTTCGACATGGAACAGAAGTACGCCGCCGTCATGCCGCGCGACGAGGCGCTGGCGGTGCTGGAAGAGGTCGGAGGCTGACAGGTGGGTGTCTGGCTCCCGCTAGGGTGCCAGACACCGTTTGGTGCAACTCGGTATCTGACACCCTGGCGGGAGTCAGATACCCATGGCACTACCTTAGCCGCCGCGGCGAGTATTCACCGGCATGGCCGGGTGTCCGGCACCCTGACGGGAGCCAGACACCCGGCCATGCTTCTCCGTTAAACCGGATACACCAGATCATTGGCCAATATGGTGGTGTCGTACACCACCTGCCGCTCGCGCAGTTTCAGCGCGCCGCCTTCGCGCACATAGCGGTCGTGGTACACGCCCGCCAGGTGCAGCGTGGTAGGCCCTTCCACCAAGGTCTGCAGCAGCAGGAAACTGGCCGTGGCGGCAATTTCGCCATCGGCCGATTCATCGGTTACCCGCGTGTTGCTGACCACGTGCAGCATGTGCCGCGGCGCGAACATCTGCGTGCGGGAAATGGCCACGGCGCGGTCGTGCATCATGTCGCGTCCTTCAGCGTACACCAGGCCCACCGGCAGGCCGCGTTCGGCGTTCTCGCGGGCGGTCACGCGGTACAGCGCGTCCTGGGTGAAGAATTCCGGCCAACGTTCCACCTCGCCGCCGTCCAGCGCGGCGCAGTAGTCGGCATTGAATTCCTCGATTTCCAGCTTCAGTTCGATGGCGCGCGCGGCGGCGACGCGGCGTTCCGGATACGAGTACGGCTTGTTCATCATGCGTTCTCCACCGGCAAGCCCATCACCTGGCGGTAGTAGGCATACATAGAGCGGATGGCCGCCTCGGATATCAGGCTGTCGGATGTGCCCAGCTTGTTGGACTCCAGCTTCAGCACGTTCACGCCGGTACTGGCGCGGCGCACGCCTTCCTGCACGAACTTCATGGCCTCGTTGTCTTCCAGCCCAAGGAAGCCGGCCGGCCCCATCAGGTTGCCCTGGCGCAGCCGGTGCCGTTCCATCTCGGGGGTATCGTCGGTGTAGCCGAACATGGTCCACTGCATGATCATGCTGTCGGGTCCGTTGGGAACGATCTGCCGCACGCCCAGCGTATTCATCTCGCGCTGCACGATCAGGTTGGGCCAGATGGTCTGCATCGTGACCGACCACGGCGAATCGAATTCCTTGACGAATTCCAGGAAGCGGTCGTCGCGCAGCGACAGGCCGTCGTGGAACGAGCGCATTTCCTTCTTGTTCTCGTCGCTGACCTGGGCGTACTTGTCTTCGCTCTTGGCCGACGCCATGGTGCCGTGCCGGCCGTGCACCGAGTCCACCAGCATGGCCGACTTGTTGCCGGCCACCAGCAGCCCGAACACCACCAGGAACGAATGCAGCAGCGTGGCGTGGTAAGGGTCTTTCAGGTTCTCGTGGTACATCTTCCAGTTGCAGGGCAGTTCATTGCGGTAGTAACCCAGCACCTTTAGCGGCTTGCCCGGGAACACGGTATCGAAATCGGCCAGGATCTCGGGCGTCATGTATTCGTCGATGGGCTCGGTCTCTTCCGAGTACGACGCGAAAATTACGCCATGGCGCGTGGTGACACGCAGCTTGCGCAGGCCATGCTGTTCGTTGCGGAAATCCTTGGGCATGCCACCAATGCGATTCACGCCGCGCTTGAACGGAATGCCCTGCAGGTTGCCTTTCAGGTCGTACGACCATTGGTGGTAAGGGCACACGAATTCCTTCGCATTGCCCTGGCTGTGCCGGCAGAATTCGGCGCCGCGATGCGCGCAGCGGTTCTCGAATACATTCACGGAACCGTCTTCGGCGCGCGACACCACCACGGGGGTGGGGCCCACGTACGAACGCTTGTAGTCGCCCGGTTCGGGAATTTCGGCCTCCAGCGCCACATAGTTCCAGGTCTTGCCGTGGAAAATGGCCTGGATCTCTTTTTCATAGATGGCCGAACTGGTGTACACCCAGTCGGGAATGGCGTGCAGGGCGTCCGCGGGCCATACACAGTCTTCCAGCGCGGCATCCTTGGCTGCCAGGGTGCGGCCGATGACGGTTTGCGATTGATACATGGAACAGGCTCCAGTCCAGGAGAAAAGGGTCAGGCGCCCGCGGCCGCGGCCTGGCAGGCCTTGACCAGGGGCTTGAGCGCTTCGGCCGGGTCGGCGAAGCGCAGGGGATCGATGGGCAGCCCGCGCTCGAACAGCACGCGCAACTGGCGAAGGTCGCCGCCGGCGTTGACGGCAATGCCATGCACCGGCACGCCGTCGCGCTGGCCCAGCCACATGAAGCGCGGGGCGTCGGCGGCCGGGTCGGGCTGGCCGCGGCAGGTGTAGGCCAGGCCGGGCTGGGGCATGCCCAGTATCTGCACATTGCAGCCGTACTGGTCTGTCCAGAACCATGGGTAGGCCGGTTCGGGCGACGGCAAGCCCAGCATGCCGGCCGCCGCGATGCGGGCCTGCTCATTGGCGTTCTGCCACGATTCCAGCCGCAGGCTGCCGCCCCAGGCGGCACGATGCTGGCTGGCGCAATCGCCGGCCGCGTAGATGGCGGGGTCGGTGCTGCGGCAGGCCGCGTCCACCAGGATGCCGCCGGTGGCGGCATCGATGGCCAGTCCGGCATCGCGGGCCAGCTCCACCGACGGTGCCAGCCCGATGGCCACCAGCAGCACATCGGCGTGCAGCAACGTGCCGTCTTCCAGTTCTACCCGGGCGGGCGCGCCGGCCG
>NZ_JAJMLX010000104.1 GCF_020991325.1 Bordetella petrii
CGCGCGGGCAGGGCCTGCCCGCGGCGGAGCGGGTGGCCGTGGTGGCGTTCGGGGCACCGCCAGAGGGGCTGGACACCCGGTTGGCCTGGCACCGGGTGTCGAACGACCCGGACCTCTATGCGCAGGCTCTGTACGCGATGCTGCGCGAACTGGACGGCGGCGCGTATGCGCGCATCCTGGTCGAAGAGCCGCCGCGCGACGCGGCCTGGCGGGCCGTGAACGACCGTATCGGCCGCGCGGCCGCGGCTTTTGCCATGGACACCACGGGGCTGCCGGCAATCCACGCCGATGGGTCCGGCTGACGCGCAAACCTTTGAAGCCCCTGCAAAGGTGCTTTTCAGTGGGGCAAGCAAGGCACGCCATCCAGGCGCTTAGAATGGTCCGGTTCCCAAGCTTGCCTAGATTCGCCATGCCCGACGCTTCCCGCCTGACAGATATTCACGCCATCGAGCAGAACCTGTACCGCTACGCACGCGGCGTGGACCGCAAAGACTGGGCGCAAGTCCGGGCGGCATACCATCCCGATGCCTACGACAACCACGGCAGCTACAAGGGCGATATCGGCGGGTTCATTACGTCGCTGCAAGCGCGCCACGCAACGATCGAGCGTTCCATCCACCTGATCAGCAATGTGCTGGTCGAGTTCGTCGACGACGACAGCGCGCTCGTGGAAAGTTGTTTCACCGCGCACCAGCGTGTAGGCGCTGCGGGGCCGGAGGGCACTGCCGTAGACAACCAGTCCATCGGCCGGTATCTGGACCACGTGACGCGGCGTGGGGGCCAGTGGCGCATCCAGCGGCGGGACGTGGTGTTCGATTTCTACTTTACCGGGCCGGCGACGGATTCCTCGCGCCTGACGGATGAGGTCAGCCGGTCGCGCCGCGATGCCCAAGACCTGCTGTTCATTCGCCGGGCGGAGCTGGGCTTGCGTTAAGGCCGCTGGCGGCGCGCCAATATCGTGTCCTGGGATGGCACGCCTTCACGCGTGGCGCCGCGCAGGTACTGGTGCGGCACGGCCGCCTGCGCGCCCAGGGCCTCGGCCGCATGCCAGGCCCAGCGCGGGTTGTACAGCAGGCCCCGGCCCAGCGCCACCAGATCGGCCTCGCCATTGGCGACGATGGATTCGGCGTGCTCGAAATCGCGGATCAGGCCGACGCACATGGTCGGCACCTGGGCCGCGTGCCTGACCTGTGTGGCGTACGGCACCTGATAACCGGGGCCCAGCGGGATCTGCGCCCGCGCGCTGCCGCCCGACGATAAATCCATGTAGTCGCAACCGCGTGCTTTCAGCGCCAGAGCAAAGGCGACCGCGTCTTCGCCGTCCAGCCCGCCTTGCAGCCAGTCCGTGCCATTGAAGCGCACCCCCATCGGCTTATGGGCCGGCCAGGCCGCGCGCACTGCCTCGAACACCTCGAGCGGAAAGCGCATGCGGTTCTCGCGGCTGCCGCCATACGCATCGTTGCGGGCATTGCCCAGGGGCGACAGGAACGAACTCAGCAGATACCCATGCGCCGCATGGATTTCCAGCAGGTCCAGCCCCAGGCGGTCGGCGCGTCGGGTGGCGTCGGCGAAGGCGCGGATGATGCGCCGCATGCCCTCGCGATCCAGCGCGGCCGGGGCTTCCCACTCGGGGCCGAAGGGGGCGTCCGTGGGGCCGAAAGTTTGCCAGCCGCCTTCGCTGCGCGGCAGATTGCCGCGCCCCTGGCCGGGCCGGCGCACTGAAGCCTTGCGGCCCGCGTGGCCCAGCTGGATGCCGATGGGCATGCTGGCGTATGGGCGCACACTGTCCAGCACGCGTGCCAGCGCGGTTTCATTGTCGTCGCACCACAGGCCCAGGCAGTCGGCGGTGATGCGGCCGGCGGGCTCGACACCGGTGGCTTCGATGATCAACAGGCCGGCGCCGCTGACGGCATACTGGCCCAGATGGATGATGTGCCAGTCGGTGGCGTTGCCGTCTCGCGCGCTGTACTGGCACATGGGCGATACCACCACGCGGTTGGGCAGGGTCAGGCCGCGAAGCTTGAAAGGACTGAACAGGGCGCTGGTGGAAGAGGTCACGGGGCGGTTTTCCTTTGGTTCTGGAATCGCTGGACGTGGCCGAAATAGGTTTCCATGGCGGCCAGCGCGCCTTCCTGGTCGCGGGCGCGCAGGCATTCCAGCATGCGGCGGCGCAGCGGGGTCAGTTCGGGTTGGTGCATGGCGGGCCAGCTCATTTCGGCGGCCTGCGTGTGGACGGCGTGATGCATCAGCGTGCGTAGCGACTGTGCCACGATGGACAAGACATCATTATGGGCCGCCTGGGTGATCAGATTGAAAAAATCCACCGCGGCGCGCGCACGGCTGGCCATGTCGCCGCGCTGCTTCAGGGTTTCCATGGCGTCCAGGTGCGCCTCGATCGCGTCGAAATCTTCGGGGCTGCCTTTCTGGCAGGCCAGCCTCAGCAACACGCCGTATACGTTCAAGCGCGCTTCGATCAGCGCCGGCATGGACATGCGGCCGTCACTGGCCAGGTCGCGCAGCGATTGGGCCAGGATCATGTACGCCCCCTTGTAGAACACCAAGGGGTCGTCTTCGCGCGCGTGCTCGAAGCGTTCGACGCGGCCCACGAAGATATAGTGGTCGCCCGCTTCGTACTCGGCGTAGGTGCTGCAATGGAAGCGGGCCAGGCAGTTGTCGATCAAGGGCACGCCGCCATGGCCGGTGCTGTATGCAGTGCCGGCGAACTTGTCGGGAACGCTGGAGCTGGCAAAGCGGGCCGACAGTTCGCGCTGGTCTTCGGCCAGCACATTGATGGCGAAGTGGCTGGCGCCCCGGAAGGCTGGCAGCGACTTGCTGGCGCGGCGCAGGCTCCACAGCACCAGCGGAGGATCCAGCGATACCGAGCTGAATGAGTTGCAGGTCAGTCCCACCGGCTGGCCGTCGAGGCCGCAGGTGGTGATGATGGCCACGCCAGTGGGAAAGGTGCCCAGGGCGCGCCGGAATTCCATGGGGTCGAATGGCGCCAGGGTGTCGGGGGCTAGGTTCATGCAGCACCTGTCATCAGGACGGTTGCGGGCCGGCGGCCTTCGGCGCGCGGCGGAACATCTGGAACAGGTTGCCTTCCGGGTCGCGCAGCGACAGCACGGCGCCGTGGCCGCCCATGTCGCGCAGGCCCAGTGTCTGGCCGCCGGCCTGGGATACCAGTGACTCGACACCGTCGAAGCTGTCGACTTCATAGACGGGAACCAACCCGGCCTGGGCGGGGCCGGCCTCTTCGCGGCTGGACAGGGAAAAGCGCGTTCCCCCGGCGTCGTACTGTATCCAGCGCCGGCCGTCGCGAAACTGTCGCGGCAGGCCCAGCACGGTTTCATAGAAGGCGGCCTGTGCATCGATGTCGCTGGCCACCAGGAAAACGCCTTGCAGGCGACGGGACGCGGTCATAAGAATTCCTCAGTGCTTGGTTTGAGTGCGCAGCCGGGCGTGGCCCTGCGCCAGGACCTCTTTGTTGCGCTCTTTGCACAGGCCGCGGAACCAGACGCAGTGGTCCGGGCCTTGCCATATCTCCAGGCGCAGGGTTTCACCGGGGTACATGGGCGCGGCAAAGCGCGCACGGATGCCGGCCAGCCCGAGTGGCGCGCAGGTGCGTTCCAGGATGCGGGCCGCCAGGCCGAACGACAGCAGGCCGTGCGAGATCGGCCGTTCAAAGCCGGCGGCCCGTGCGGCGTCGGGGTGGGAGTGGATAGGGTTGTAATCGCCGTTAAGGCGGTACAACAAGGCGGCCTGTGTGAACGTGGGCAACTCGCCCTCGGTGTCAGGCGGCCGGTCGGGGCGCGCGGGGGCATCCGGGCGCACCGACTGCGGGGCCTGGTTAAGTTCGGGCGCGGCCGCCTCGAAGCCGCCGTCGCCCCGGCAGAAGGTGGTGCCGGCGATAGTGGCCAGCAACTCGCCGGTGGCGGCGTCGTGCAACTCGCGTTCGGTCTGGATGGCGGCGCCCTTGCCGGCCCCCTTGTCCAGAACGGCCGTGACGCGATTGCGCGAGGTGACCGTGCCTTCCAGGGGCAGCGGCCGGTGCAGGGTCAGGCATTGCTCGCCATGCACTACACGCTTGCGATCCACGCCCGTGGCGGGGTCTGCCGTCCAGGGGCCCGGATGCGCCAGCACCAGCGCCTGCGTGGGGAATGCGCGCAGGCGGTCTTCCAGGACGTAGTCCAGTTGTTGCGGGTCGACGGGGTCGACGCCAAAGCCCAGGCTTAGCGCATACAGCATTGTGTCGCGCCGCGTGTAGCGGTGCGTCTGGGTTTCGAAGGGCCAGGCCAGCAGGATATCGCGGCGGATCACGGTGTATTCCCCGGAAGAGCGAGGCTATTGGGCTTGCCACGGGAACACGTCGCGCGTGCGTTCCAGTGGAGTGAAGGAGCTTTTCCAGCCTTCGCCGATGTGGTCCCGCAAGGTGTCCAGCGTCCAGCCGTCGCTGTTGTGCTGCACGCGCACCGGGCGCGGCTGGCTATACAAATACAGTTCGTTGCCGCGCACGCCGATGATCTGGCCGCTGACATGGCTGGCGTGGTCGCTCAGCAGATAAGCCACCACCGGCGCGATCTGCTCGGGACGGGTGCGCGCCCGGCGCAGTTCCAGATTCTGGGCCTTCTGCTCGGGCGTGGCGCCCGGCACGGATTCGATCATGCGGCTGAAGGCACTGGGGGCAATGCAGTTCGAACGCACATTGAAGCGCGCCATGTCCAGTGCCAGGGACCGCGACAGGCCCACGATGCCCAGCTTGGCCGAAGCGTAGTTGGCCTGGCCGATGCTGCCGATCAGGCCTGAAGTGGACGTCATGTGCACGAAGGCGCCGCTTTCCTGCTTGCGGAAATGCTCGGCGGCAGCGCGGCTGACGTAGAAACTGCCGAACAGGTGCACTCTCAGCACAGCCTCGTAGTCGGCAGGGTCCATCTGGTGGAAGATCTTGTCGCGCAGGATGCCGGCATTGTTCACCACGTAATCGATGCGGCCATAAGTGTCGACGGCTTGTTCGACCAGGCTGCGCGCCGATTCCCACTCGGACACACTGGCGGTGTTGGCCGCCGCCTTGCCCCCGTGTTTCTCGATCTCGCGCACCAGTTCCATGGCGGGTCCGGTGTCGTTGCCCTGGCCGTCCAGCGCCGCGCCTATGTCGTTGACCACGACACTGACGCCCTGACTGGCCAGCAGCAGGGCGACTTCGCGGCCAATGCCGCGGCCTGCGCCGGTCACGACGGCGACCTTGCCCTGCAGGTTGAATGATGTGCCGCTATGCGGTGTGCTTGACATGTCTTGGTCTCCGTTAATGGGTGAGCGCGCCGTCCCTGGGTGGTGCCGATGAATCGGTGGCCGGGCTAGTCGTCTTTTCCGGCAGGCTGCGTCCAGGCGGGCGGACGCTTCTCGCGCACGGCCTGCATGCCCTCCCGGGCCTCGGCGCTGCGCATGGACGTTGCGGATAAGGTCGCGGCACAGTCAATGGCCGCATCGAAGCCCTGGCCCTTGGTGCGCGCCAGAAGATCCTTGCACTGGCGCTGGGCCTGCGGGCCTCCCTGGGCCAGTTCCTGGCACATGAGGCCGATGGCATCGTCCAGTCCGGCGGCGGGGCAAACGCGCTGTACAAGGCCATAGGCCTGGGCCTGGGCCGCGCCTATGGGACGCCCGCCCAGGCACATGGCCAGCGCCTGGCGCTGGCCTATGGCTTGCGCCAGCGATACCGCCGTGTAAGTAGGCACGATGCCGGCGCGCGCCTCGGGGATCTGGAAAGTGGCGTCATCGGCCGCCAGCACCAGGTCGCACCAAGTAGCCAGGGCGACTCCCAGGCCGACGGCCTTGCTTTCGACGACGGCCACGGTGGGCACCGCGCAATGCCGTACCGCCCGCGCGAGGCGCGTGACGGGCGCGATGCGTTCGGCGATGCTGACGGGGCTGTCGTCGTGTTCCGTGTCCAGTTCGCGCAGGTCGCGGCCGGCGCAGAACGTGCCGGAACCGCCGCGCAGGACCACGGCGCGGGTATGCGCGTCGCGCGATGCCGCTTCAAAGGTTCTGCACAGCGTTTCCAGCATGGCGCCGTTCAGCGCATTGCGCCGCTGCGGGTTGTCCAGCAGGCACGTGACAATGCCCAGCGGACTGCGTGTGATGCGGACGCTCATGTCACACCACGCCGCGCTGGCGCAGCGCCTGGATGCGGTCGGGGCTCAAGCCGGCGATATCGCGCAGAATTTCGTCCGCGTGTTCGCCCAGGCGCGGCGGGCGGCGCGGCGAGTGGTGCGGGCCCGCGCCCACCTTGAAGCCAGTGCCCAGCAATTGCAGCGGCGCCCCGTTGCCACTGTCTACCTGCACCACCATGTCGTTGGCCAGGCTTTGCGGGTGGGTCAGCGCCTGTGCAATCGTGTGCAGCGGCGCGATGGGCACACCGCCGGCCTCCAGGCGTTCGATCCATTCGGCCACCGTGCCGCTGGCAAAAATACGCTTGAATTCATCGATGACCTCGTCCCGCCGGGCCAGGCGGCCCGCGTTGGTGGCCAGGTCCGGATCGTTTTCCAGGTCCGCGCGTCCTACCGACCGGCACAAGCGCCGCCACGTGGCGTCGTTCAAGGCGCCCGTCAGTACTTCGCCGTCCTGGCAGGCGAAGACCTGGTAAGGAACCAGGTGCCACAGGCCGGAGCCTTCCCGGCGCGGCAAGGCGCCGGTGGATAGCCAGCCCACGCCGTGGTAGCCCAGCAGGAAGACGGCCGTTTCCAGCAGCGAGGCATGCACCAGCGCACCCTGCTGGGTCTGGGCCCGGCCCATCAGCGCGGTCAGCACGCCGGAATAGGCCAGGATGCCGGTGGTCATGTCCACGAACGACACGCCCGAGCGCACCGGCCCGCCGTCGCGCTCGCCGGTGAACGACATAATGCCCGAGAACGCCTGCAACAGCGCGTCGTAGCCGGGACGGTCGGCCAGCTCCCCCTGGGCGCCGAAGGCCGAAATACCGCAGACCACTAGCCTGGGATGGCGTGCCCGCAGGGCTTCGGGCTCGATGCCCAGCGCGGCGGCCGTGCCGGGCAGGAAGCTGTGCAGCAATACGTCGGCCTGTTCCAGCAGTGAATACAGCACCTGGCGCCCATCCGGGTCTTTCAGATTCAGGGTAATGCCGCGCTTGCCCCGGTTCACGCTCATGAAGTTGCAGCTTTCGCCGTCTTCGGCGATGGGGGCCCACTGGCGGTTCTCGTCGCCGCTGGGGGCTTCCACCTTGATGACATCGGCGCCCATGTCGGCCAGCATCTGGCCGCACAGGGGGCCGGCCAGCACGCGGCTGACATCGATGACGCGCACGCCGGCCAGCGGCCGCGCGGGGTTCGCGGGGTTGGCGCTCACGATGCGGCCTCGGTGGTTGCGGCGGCCTGGTCGCGAGCCAGTTCCTGCTGGATGGTCGGGATGATGACCTGGTTCCACAGCTGCAACTGCTTGAGCATCAGGCCATGATCGAAGTCGCCCACCTGGGTCTGCAAGGCCACATGCACGGGACGCACCGCGCGGATATCGCCGAGCAGCCGTTCGATCACCGTATCCACCGACCCCACCGGCAGGTTCTTCATCAGTTTCTCGAAGGGCAGCTCTTCATCGTAGGGCTGTTCCGCCACCAGATAATCATCTTCCACCGATTCGCGCCGGGTTTTCAGGCTGACGGCAATGCGCTGCTGGTAGCGGGCGCAATCCACGTAGTGTTCGACTTCGGCCTGATTGTCGCTGGCGTAGGCGAAACGCAGCATGGCCACCTTGGCGCGGGCGGGATCCTTGCCCTCGGCCACGCACAGTTCGTCGATCACGCCGCGGAATCCGCCCAGCCGCTTGGTGCCGCCCAGGCCGCCCGAAATGAACACGTGATAGTCCGAACGCAGCGCGCGGCGCATCAGCATGGGATCGCCACTGGCAATCCATACCGGCGGCAGGGGCTGCTGCGCGGCGCGCACGTTGATGGCGGTGGTTGGTTGCTGATAGTGGGCGCCTTCGTAGGAAAACTTCTTCTGCGTCAGCCCCAGCTCGATCATGTCGAGCATTTCCAGGGTTTTCTCTTTGGCGTTCTCCAGCGAAATACCGAAGCGCTCGAATTCAAACTGCTGGTAGCCGCCGCCGATGCCGACGTTCAGGCGCCCCTGGGACAACTGGTCGGCCATGGCGATTTCGGCGATCAGCCTGGCGGGCGTGTACAGCGGCGCCACTACCACCGCCGACCCCACGCGGATCTGCCGGGTCACCCCGGCGCAATGGGCGGCCATCATCAGGGGCGAGGGACACAGCCCGTAGTTGGAAAAATGATGTTCAGCGTACCAGGCGGCAGCAAAGCCGCTGCGGTCCGCCATCTGTGTCTGTTCGACGGCTTCCCGGATGATCTGCGCGGCGGATTTCCGCTGGTCGCGCTGCTGCATCAGGATGAAGATTCCAAAATCCAGGCTCATGCCTCTCTCCGTTAGTGTTCTGGGGCACCTGCCAGCCGCATGGCCCCGTGCAACCGGTTGAAGGCGATTCTAGGCAGGGATGTTTCCCGGCAGAACGACCTGGCGCGCATACCTTCTTTGCAAAAAATGAAATCAACGTATGATGCAAGCGCGTCTCCCTGTCCCGGAATCCGGACGAGGCTGAGCCGGTACGCCGTTTCATGCGGCGAGACCGCGCCACCTGGCCGGCACACCTCGAACCGACATGAAAGCCCTTGATCCCGTCCGGATATTCGTCACCACCCTGCAACTGGGTAGTTTGTCCGCGGCGGCGCGCGCGCTTGGGTTGTCGCCCGCCACGGTGTCGCGGCGCATAGCCGCGCTGGAGGAAGAGCTGGGCGTGCGGCTGCTCGATCGCAATAGCCGCCGGCTGATGCCCACCGAGGCGGGCCAGATCTATCACCAGCGCATGGAGCGCATCCTGGAAGATGTTGCGCAAACCGAAAACCTGGCGCGCCATATCAAGCAGGCGCCCGAAGGCCAGTTGCGCGTCCATTCACGCACGCTGCTGGGCATCCTCTTGATCGCACCCCTCTTGCACCGGTTTTCCGCGCGATACCCCGACCTGACGGTCGACCTGCACCTGTCCGAAGAACCGGTCAACCTGATCGAGCAGAACTTCGATGTGGACCTGCGGCTAGGCCCGTTGGACGATTCGTCGTACGTGGCGCGCAAACTGGCGGTGGGCGAACGCATTGTGGTGGCCAGCCCTTCGTACGTGCGTTCGCACGCGCCGGTGCGGGTGCCCGAAGACCTGGAAAAAGGCCACAATTGCCTCACTTACCGCAAGCACCGCGAACCCACCTCGTGGCGCTATCTGAAAGACGGCCAGCCCAGCACACTGGCCGTGCAAGGCTCGGTGTACGCCAACAATGGCGAAGTGCTGCGGCGCGCCGCGATCAGCGGCCTGGGTATTGCGCTGCTGGCGGATTGGTCGGTGTCCGACGATGTGAAGGCCGGCCGCCTGGTGCATCTCCTGCCTGGCTACAAGCTCACCAATACCACCTTTGACAACGGTGTGTACGTGCTGTTTCGGGATACGCGCATGTTGCCGCTCAAGGTGCGCGTGTTCATTGATTTCCTGGCCGAGGCTTTCAGCGAACTGGAACTGGCGCATACGCCACTGGCGGCGCCGGCCGGCCTGGATAAATGAATCGTTCTGTTCCGTACTTTCATAGCTGGCGGCGGCCCGGTTTCTAGAATCTCATCGACCCCCACTGCGCGGCCGGGGAAACCCAGCCCGCCGCCGCGCCTGTTCCAGGATGAGAGCCATGCCCGACGCGACTTCGCCCCTTCCCGTTTTCGATGCCCGCAGCCTGGACGGCCGCGTTGCCGTGGTAACCGGCGCCGCCGGCGGCCTGGGAGCGGCCATTGCCCGGCGCCTGGCGGGCATGGGGGCCGCCGTGGTACGGGTGGACAGGCGGGCGCCCGCGCCCGATGACGGCCATCGAGCCGACGCCATCGCCTGTGACATCACCGATCCTGCCGCGATAAGCGCCATGGCCGGGCAGGTGGCTCGCCGTTACGGACGCTGTGACGTGCTGGTCAACAACGCCGGCATCAAGACCGCGCCGGTGCCGCTGGAAGACCTGCCGCTCGCGGACTGGGACAGCGTATTCAACGTCAACGTCCGCGGCGCGTTGCTGTGCGCCCAGGCCCTGGCGCCGATGATGCTGGCGCAGCAGTGCGGCAGTATCGTCAATATTGCGTCTATCGGCGCGCAATGGCCGACGCGGGTCGGTGCCTATGGCGCCAGCAAGGCCGCCCTGTGCGGCTTGACGCGCCAGATGGCCAATGAGTGGGGGCCGCGTGGCGTGCGCGCCAATTCGGTCAGCCCGGGCATGGTGCGCACGCCCATGTCGGATGGCTATTACCGGGACCCCGACCGTGCCGCCGCCCGCCTGGCCATGCTGCCGCTGCGCCGTCTTGGCGAACCGGGCGATATCGCCGATGCCGTGGCTTTCCTGGCCAGCGACGCCGCGCGCTTCATCACCGGGCAAGACCTGGTGGCCGACGGCGGCCTGCTCGTGGCGCCGCTGTTCAACGCGCAGGCGCCGTCTCGGTAATTACCCGAAGAGGTTCCCGTACGCGTACGGATGTCTCAAAGCAGCTTTTCTATTATGGCAACGCTGCGAGGGCGGCATTTTCCTATCATTAGCTCCGAAGTTCATCAGCACGCATACCAAGATCGAATAAACAATCCGGAGACAAGATGACATACCGCCGTCTGCTGTTCGCCTTACTGGCCGGCCTGCTGGCCACGCCCGCCGCGCAAGCCGCCACGTCCGCGCCCGTGTTCACGAAGCCCATCAGCCTGGTGATTCCGTTTTCGCCAGGCGGCTCGACCGATCCGGTGGGCCGCATCATTGCGCCGTACCTGGGCAAAGAACTGGGCCAATCAGTAGTGGTCGAGAACAAGCCGGGCGCCGCCGGCGCCATCGGAGCCGCCCATGTGGCGCGCGCCGCGCCGGACGGCCATACCATTCTGCTGAACACTGGCGTGGTGGCGGTGCACCCCAACACGCTGAAGAATCCCGGCTACGACGTGCGCACCGACCTGATTCCGGTCACGCAACTGGCGGCCGGCCCCTATACCCTGATCGTGAATCCGAAGCTGCCGGTAAAGTCGGTGCAGGAACTGGTGGCCTATGGCAAAGCCCATCCCGGCAAGCTGTTCTACGGCACGTCGGGCACGGGGGGATCTTTGCACCTGCTGACCGAGTTCTTCAAACAGGAAACCGGGCTGGACATGATGCACGTGCCCTACAAGGGCAATGGCCCGGTCGTGACCGCCTTGGTGGGCGGCGATATCCAGCTGGCGTTCGACACGATTCCGGGCTCGAAAGCCCTGGCCGAAGATGGGCGCGTGCGCATCCTGGCCGTGACTTCGCTCAAGCGCAATGCCTTGCTGCCCGACGTGCCCACCATGGACGAATCCGGGTTTCCGGGCTTCCAGGCCGAGACCTGGACGGGCATCTTCTTGCCCAAGGGCGCAGATGCGGCTATTGTCAAACGCTACAACGAAGCCCTGGTCAAGGTCTTGCAGATCAAAGACGTGCAGGACAGCCTGGCGCAGATCGGCTATGTCGTGGTGGGCAATTCGCCCGAGGCATTCAAGAAGCAGATCGACGGCGAAATCGACCGCTGGGCGGTAACGGTCGAGCAAGCCAAACTGACCAAAGAGTGAACCCCGACGCCCGAGGAAGTTGCATGAGCATCCATGGCAAGGCCTGCATAGTCGGCGCCTATGAGCATCCCACCCGTCACGCGCCCGACAAGTCGGTCGCCCAGTTGCATGCCGAGTGCGCCGCCGGCGCCCTGGCCGACGCCGGCCTGGGCAAAGACGATATCGACGGCTATTTCTGCGCGGGCGATGCCCCCGGCATGGGCCCGCTGTCCATGGTCGACTACATGAACCTGCGGGTTCGGCACATCGATTCCACGGACGTGGGCGGCAGTTCTTACCTGGCGCTGGTGTCGCATGCCGCGCAGGCCATTGCGGCCGGCAAATGCAATGTGGCGCTGATCACGCTGGCGGGCCGGCCACGCAGCAGCGGCATGGCCACCGGTACGGCACCGCGTCCTGGCAACCCGGACCAGCCCGACCTGGAATGGGAACTGCCGCATGCGCCGGCCACCGTCAATATGTACGCCATGGCCGCCATGCGCCATATGCACGAGTTCGGCACCACCAGCGAGCAACTGGCCTGGATCAAAGTGGCGGCCTCGCACCACGCCCAGCACAATCCGCATGCCATGCTGCGCGACGTGGTGACGGTGCGGCAGGTGCTGGAATCGCCCATGGTGGCCGATCCCTTGCATCGCCTGGATTGTTGCGTGATCTCCGATGGCGGTGGCGCCTTGCTGGTGGCGCGCCCGGAGATCGCCCGCAGCCTGAAGCGTCCGGTGATCCGCGTCCTGGGCGCGGGCGAGGCCGTCAAGGGCCAAATGGGCGGCAAGGTCGACCTGACTTATTCCGGCGCGGCCTGGTCCGGTCCGCGGGCCTTCGAGGAAGCTGGAGTGACGCCGGCCGACATTCAGTACGCCTCGATCTACGACAGTTTCACCATCACCGTGCTGATGCAGCTGGAAGACCTGGGTTTCTGCAAAAAAGGCGAGGGCGGAAAGTTCGTCATGGACGGAAATCTGATTTCAGGCGTGGGCAAACTGCCCTTCAATACCGATGGCGGCGGCCTGTGCAACAACCACCCCGCCAACCGGGGGGGCATTACCAAGGTGATCGAGGCCGTGCGTCAACTGCGCGGAGAAGCACATCCCGCGGTGCAGGTGCCGCGCTGCACGCTGGCCCTGGCGCACGGCACCGGCGGATCGCTGGGCACGCGGCACGGCAGTGCCACGCTTATTATGGAAAGGGTTTGATCATGGCGGATCACACTGATGTTCAGCGGTCTATCGCGGCAGTCTTGCGGCAGCCGGAATCCGCGCCGTTCCAGCAGGCCGCTGCTGATGGAAGTTTCGTGATTCCGCGGTGCCGGCATTGCGGGCAGGCCCATTGGTATCCGCGTGCGCTGTGCCCGTTCTGTTTTTCGGCCGACGTCCGCTGGGAACCGGCCAGCGGCCGGGGCACGGTGTACACCTACACCATCATGCGCCGCGCCAAGCCGGCCTATGCGGTAGGCTACGTGCAGTTGGAAGAGGGCCCCGCTGTCATGACCAATCTGGTCGAATGCCCCTTCGACACCTTGCACATCGGAATGCCTGTCGCCGTCCGTTTCGAGCCGGCTGCCAATGGGGTCCTGGTGCCGCTGTTCGGCCCCGCTGCCTCGGGTTAAGGCAACTGCCGGGCATGGCGGCTACAGCACCAGAAACTGCCCCAGCTTGCTGGCGGCCACCTGCATGGGGGCCAGGAATTCCGCGGCAAACTTCGACAGCGCCAAGCGGGGCGATTTCACACTGACGTTCAGGCCGCCGCAGGCCCGGCCGCTGGCGGCGGTAACGGGCACGCCGATGGCGCGCACATTCAGTTCCAGTTCCTGGTCGACCACCGCGTAGCCCTGCTCGCGTACCTGGGCAATGATGTCGCGCAGGCGGTCGGGCGAGGTTTCGGTGTATTCCGTGTAGGGCACCAAGTCGACCGATTCGAAGTAGCGATCCAGGGCCCCGGGCGACAATTGGGCCAGCATGACGCGGCCGATGGTAGTGCAATAGGCCGGCAGCCGGCTGCCCAGGCCCAGCGACGTGGCCAGGATGCGATGCACTTCCGAGCGCGACAGGTACAGCACCTCGTTGCCTTCCATGATCGCCAGCGCGCAGGTTTCGTTCACCGCCGCGCTCAGTTCTTCCAGCACGGGCTGGGCAAACGACACAAAGGGCGTCGACGAGAAATACGCGTGGCCCAGGCTAAGGATGAGCGGCGTCAGCACATAATGCCGGCCCTGTCGTTCGGCGAAGCCCAGGCGGATCAGCGTATGCAGGCAACGTTGTGTCACGGCGCGCGGCAGGCCGGCGCGGCGGGCCAGGTCGGCCGCTGTCTGCGGATAGCGGCGCTCACCGAAAGCCCGGATCACGCGCAGTCCGCGCGACAGGGTCAGCATGAAATCCGGGTCGCCGCGAAAACGGTCCGGATGTTCGTCGGCCGGCAGCGCGGCGGCGTAGCCGGGCGGGGGAGGCGGGTTGCGCATC
>NZ_JAJMLX010000105.1 GCF_020991325.1 Bordetella petrii
AGCGCGGCGCGCCAGATACCGCGGCCGCGCGCGAGCGCCTGGCCTTGCGGCAGTTGATGAACGAGCACGTGGGCATCGTGCGCAGCGATGCATCGCTGGCGCACGCGGCCGCGCAGATAGCCGGCTGGCGGCAGGCGGTGGCGCACCGCTGGCAGACCCAGGGAGCCAGCCGCGAATTACTGGAACTGCGCAACCTGCTGCAGGTGGGCGAATTGATCGTGCGCGCCGCCAGTGCCCGCCGCGAAAGCCGCGGCGCCCACTTCAACCAAGACTGGCCGGCCGCGCTGGCCGCCGCTCGCCCCAGCATATTGCGGGACGCGCCGCGGCGCGAGGCAGGCGGCTACCCGGCCTTGACCCCGAAGCAGTGTTCCGGCGCCGGGAACGTGCCCGCCCGCACTTCCTGCGCGTAACGCGCCGCGGCCTGCTCGATCTCGGCACCCAACTGGGCATACTGCTTCACGAACTTGGGTACCCGTGCCCCGGACATGCCCAGCACATCTTCGGTGACGAGGATCTGCCCGTCGCAGGCGGGCGACGCGCCGATGCCGATGACGGGTATCTGCAGTGCCTGGGTCACGCGGCGCCCCACGGCTTCGGCGGTGCATTCCACCACCAGCGCGAAAGCGCCGGCCGCTTCCAGGGCCTGCGCATCGTGCAAGATGCGGTCGCTGCCGTCGGCCTGCATGCCCTGGGCCTTGTAGCCGCCCACCGTATTCACCTGCTGCGGCATCAGCCCGATATGGCTGACCACCGGCACGCCGCGCTGCGTCAGGAACCGCACGGTATCGGCCATTTCGGCGCCGCCCTCCAGCTTCACGGCCTGCGCGCCGGTTTCGGCCAGCACGCGCGCCGCCGCCTCGAAGGCCTGCGCCGGCGATGCCTGGTAGCTGCCGAAGGGCAGGTCCACCACCACGCAGGCTTGCGACGACCCGCGCACCACCGCCGCGCCGTGCGCGATCATCATGTCCAGCGTCACCGCCAGCGTGCTGGGCAGGCCGTACACCACCATGCCCAGCGAATCGCCCACCAGCAGCATGTCGACATGGGGGTCCAGCTGGCGCGCCATGGGCGCGGTGTAGGCGGTAAGCGCCACGACCTTGCCCGGCCCCTTGGCCTGGCGTATGGCGGTGGTGGTCTTGCGGGATTGCTGCTGCTGTGCGCTCATCGTATGGCCTGCATATGAAGGTTGCCGGTAACCCAGTATGGTAGCGCCGCGCGCCGCGAGATGCATGGCCCGCTCGCCGGCGGGGGTATGATCGGACAGTTGCATATCCATTCCACACCCATGTCCGGTTTCGAACACAACCCTTTCCTACACTCGCTGGGCGCCGTCATCGACAACTGGGGCGACGGGCGCATCGTGCTCAGCATGGACTTGCGCCCCAGCCACCTGAACCGCCAGGGCGCGCTGCAGGGCGGCGTGGTCTGCGCGCTGCTGGATGCCGCCTGCGGCTATTCAGGCATCGTGCCGCAGCCGGGCAATCAGCAAGACAACGCCGTCACGATTTCGCTGGCCATCAATTTCATCGGCTCGGTCACGGCGGGCCAGGTCAGGGCCACCGGCATTGTCACCGGGCGCGGACGCAAAATCTATTTCGCGCGCGCCGAAGTCAGCACCGCCGATGGCCGCATCCTGGCCACCGCGCAAGGTTCATTCAAATATGGCGGGCCGCGCCTGATGGCCGATCCGCTCCCAGCAGAGGCAAGTGCATGAACGATACCCGGCAGGCCGTCGAACAAGCCATCGTGTCGCGCCAGAGTGTGCGCGGCTTTTTGCCCACGCCGGTGGAACCGGCGCTGATCCGCCGCATTATCGAAGTAGCCGCGCGCGCGCCCAGCGGCAGCAACATCCAGCCCTGGAAGGTGCATGTGGTAACCGGCGCGCGGCGCGATGCCCTGTCGCAGGCGCTGGTACAGGCCCACGCGCGTGGCGAGCCCGAGCGGCGCGAATACCAGTACTACCCCGTCAACTGGCGCAGCCCGTACCTGGACCGGCGCCGCGAAACCGGCTGGGGCCTGTACAGCCTGCTGGGCATCCAGAAGGGCGACCGCCAGGCCTCGTCGCGCCAGCACGCCCGGAACTTCGAGTTCTTCGGCGCGCCGTGCGTGCTGCTGTTCACCATCGACAACGACCTGGACAAGGGCAGTTGGCTGGACTACGGCATGTTCCTGCAGAACATCATGGTAATGGCGCGCGGCTGCGGCCTGGACACCTGCCCGCAGGCGGCGCTGGCCAACTACCCGGACATCGTCAAGCAGCACCTGGACATTCCCGCCGACCAGACCGTGGCCTGCGGGATTTCCATCGGCTATCAAGACCCGGACGAGCCCGCCAACCAGTACCGCACCGGGCGCATGGACATCGACGAGTTCACGGTTTTCCACGAAGCGTGACGCCGGCGGCGCGCGGCGATACGCCGTAGTGCCGGCGAAACGCCGTGGAAAAGTTGCCGGCGTGCTCGTAGCCCACTTCCAGCGCCACCTGCGTCACCGGCAGGCGCGCCGCGCGGATCAGGGCCATGGCGTGCCGCATGCGGATGGCCAGCAGGTATTCCGACATGGTGACGCCTTGCACGGCCTTGAAGGCACGCGACAGCTTCGAGACGCTGACGCCCGCCAGGCCGGCCAGTTCGCGCACGCTGGGCGGCTCGCGGAAGGCGTCCGCCAGCAGTGCCGCCACGCGCTCGGCCATGGCCCGGTCACGCGGACGGATCTCGTCCACGGCATCGTCATGGCGCATATGGCCGAAGAACCGGCGCACGATGTCTTCGGCGCGCGCCTGCAGCAACAGCCGGCGCATGGGACGATCGTCCACGGGCTCGAAGAAGCACTGGCCCGCCTGCCGCATATCGGGGTCCAGCCCCGCGCGGAACAGCGCGAATGTACCCGGGTCGTCCATCAGGTACCGGCCCAGCGCGCCCCCGTAGGCGGCCGGGTCCAGCCCCAGTTCGTCCACCAGGTACTCGCGGGTGCAGGACACGGTAACCGAGCGCTCGCGCTCGCCGGCGCCGAAGATTTCGATCTTGCGGGCGCCGCGCGGCTGCAGCAGCGCGCTGCATGACATGCCGTCTATGGCGTGCGGGGTCTCGCCGCCATCGGTCACCGAGGAATGCCCCGCCATGCGCAGATGGATCTTCAGGGCCCCGCTGCAGTCGTAGTGCTCTTCCAGGGCGCGCGGGCGGGTAATGTCGGCCCAGCTGGCAGACAGGCCGGCGCCCAGCACCAGCGTGTCGCGGTAGCCGTCCATGCCGGTACCCGCCGGCCGCGTCCTGATGAAGCACGCCGAGCCTACGGGCTCCAGGCCCACGACCTCGTAGGTATGGGGCACATAGGCATGCAGGCGGTTGGCGACCAGGTTATCCACAGAGGTACAGTCCGGGGGGACCAGTTGAATGGCAATAACGTTACCGGGGCGCTTTGCGCAGCGTCAAGCCAACACCGGGTATGGACGCCTGTCTTCGGGAAAACCCTTGGAAGCCGCATCATTGAGATCCTTTTGCCGCTTTGGCAAACAAAGCCGGCACGCGCGCAGAAGCGCGCCGGCAAACGGACGACTAAGCTGGCCCGCACCCATTCCTACGGAGCCGTCCATGCAGCCCCCGCCCGCCATCGAGCCCCCCCGCCGCCAACCCAATTTTTCCATGCACCGGCATGCCGGCGACCTGGTCTTTGTTTCCGGCCAGATGGCGTTCGGCGAAGGGTTCCGCATCGTGGGCGACGACGTGGCCGCCCAGACGCGCACCTGCCTGGACCATATCCACCGCCAGCTCGCGGCCGCGGGCCTGGCCCTGGGCGACATCGTCAAGACCACGGTGTGGCTCAGCCGCATCGACGATTTCGCCGCCTTCGATGCGGCCTACGGCGCGTACTTTGGCCGCCTGCAGTTGCCCGCGCGCTCGACCGTGCGCGCCGACCTGATGGTGCCCGGCGCGCTGGTCGAGATCGAAGCCATTGCCCGCGTCCCCGGAACACAGCCATGAACCAGGCCACTGACCTGTCCGCCACCGACTGGGTGCGGCGCCTGGTCGCCATCGACACCACCAGCCGCAACTCGAACCTGGGGCTGATCGAAATGGTGCGCGACGATCTGCGCCGCGCGGGCATTGCCTCGCACCTGAGCCACGACGCCACCGGCGCCAAGGCCAACCTGTATGCCACCGTGCCGGCCGCAGACGGCGGCACGCAAGGCGGCATCGTACTGTCGGGCCACACCGACGTGGTGCCCGTGGACGGCCAGGACTGGGACAGCGACCCGTTCCGCCCGGAAGTGCGCGACGGCCGGCTGTATGGCCGGGGCACCTGCGACATGAAGGGCTTTATCGGCACCGCGCTGTCGCTGGTGCCCCGCATCACCGCCACCCCCCTGAAAAGACCGGTGCATTTCGCCCTGTCGTACGACGAAGAAATAGGCTGCGTCGGCGCCCCGCGGATGCTGGCCGACCTGAAGGCGCGCGGCGTGCGGCCCGATGGCTGCATCGTGGGCGAACCGACCTCGATGCGCGTCATCGTGGCGCACAAGGGCATCAATGTATGGCGCTGCTGCGTGCATGGCCACGCTTCGCATTCGTCGCTGACTCCCAAGGGCCTGAACGCCATCGAGTACGCCGCGCAGCTGATCTGCTTTATCCGCGAACTGGCCGACCGCATGCGGGCCGAGGGGCCGTTCGACCAGGACTTCGACGTACCGTTCAGCACCGCCCAGGTGGGCACCATACAGGGCGGCATCGCCGTCAACACCATTCCCGCGCACTGCCAGTTCGAATTCGAGCACCGCAATCTGCCGGGGGCGGACCCCGCCCAGTTCTACGCGCGCATCCAGGCGTACGCCCAGGACACACTGCTGCCGCGCATGCGCCGCGAACACCCGGATGCCGCCATCGAGCTCAGTTCCCTGGCCAGCGCCCCGTCGCTGGACGCGTCGGAACAGGCCGCCATTACCCAGCTGGTGCGCGCGCTGACCGCCGACACCGCGCACCGCAAGGTGGCGTACGGCACCGAGGCCGGGCAGTTCCAGCAGGCCGGCATTCCGTCGGTGATCTGCGGCCCGGGCGACATCCAGCAGGCCCACAAGCCCAACGAGTTCGTCGCGCTGGAACAGATCGAGCAATGCCGCAGTTTCCTGTCCAACGTCATCGACAGCCTTGCCAAACCATAACGACAGCCCTAGGGGAGCCTTACCCATGAATACCGCAACCACGGTCGGCCCGGCCGCCACCAGAACCTCGCCCGCGGCGTGGCGCATCATCACGGCCGCCTCGATCGGCAATGCACTGGAATGGTTCGACCTGGTGGTCTACGGCTTCTTCGCGGTCACGATCGCGCGGCTGTTCTTCCCCAGCGACAACGAAGTCATGTCGCTGCTGCTGACCCTGGGCACCTTCGGCGTGTCGTTCTTCATGCGGCCGCTGGGCGCGCTGGTGCTGGGCGTGTACGCCGACCGCGTCGGGCGCCGCGCCACGCTGACGCTGTCGATCACCCTGATGATGATAGGCACCCTGCTGATCGCCGTCATGCCCACCTATGCGGCCATCGGCATCTGGGCCCCCATCGGCATCGTGGTGGCGCGCATGATCCAGGGTTTCTCGGCGGGCGGCGAGTTCGGCAGCGCCACCGCCTTCCTGGCCGAACATACCCCCAACCGGCGCGGCTTCTTCGCCAGCTGGCAAGTGGCCAGCCAGGGCCTGACGACCTTGCTGGCCGCGGGTTTCGGCGCCGGGCTGAACGAATGGCTGACACCCGAGCAGATGGCTTCCTGGGGCTGGCGCATTCCGTTCTTCTTCGGCCTGATCATCGGGCCGGTGGCGTACTACATACGCACCCGCATCGACGAAACACCGGAGTTCCTGTCCATGGAACGCACCGAGACGCCGCTGGGCGACACCTTCACGCAGCACCGTGCGCGGCTGGTACTGGCCATCGGCACGGTGGTGCTGGGCACGGTGGCCACCTATCTGGTGCTGTACATGCCCACCTTTGCCGTCAAGCAACTGGGCATACCGCCGGCCGCCGCATTCGCCGCCACGCTGGTCACGGGCGTAGTGCAATTCATCGTGGCACCCATGGTGGGACACTGGTCCGACAAACATGGCCGTACCGGCATCATGGTGGCGTCGGCGATACTGTTCCTGGTGCTGATCTACCCGCTCTTCCTGCTGCTGTCGGCTTCGCCCACTTTCGGCACCATGATCGTCGTGCAGATCGTCATCGGCATTCTGCTGTCGGGCTATTTCGGCGCCCTGCCGGCCCTGCTGACGGACTTGTTCCCCACGCAGACGCGCACCACCGGCATGTCGCTGGCCTATAACATCGCCGTTACGGTGTTCGGCGGGTTCGCGCCCTTCATCATCGTGTGGCTGATATCCGCCACCGGCAACAAGCTGGCGCCCAGCTTCTACCTGATTTTCGCGGCGCTGATCAGCCTGGCCTCGCTGTTCGCGGTGCGCCGCCGCCTGGGCCTGAAATGAGGCCCACCCCCGTAGCGCTGCGCGCTGCCCCTTCAGGAATTCCGATGACCCAGCCAGACACCGCCACCCTACCCGACCTGTCCGCCATTGCCGCACTGCACGCCCAGTTGCAGCAGTGGGTGCGTACCACGCCCGTGCTCGAGAAAGCCGATTTCGAACCCGTGCCGGGCACGGCGGTGAACTTCAAGTTCGAGCTACTGCAGGCCAGCGGCACCTTCAAGGCGCGCGGCGCGTTCTCGAACCTGCTGGCGCTGGACGATGCCAGGCGCGCGGCCGGCGTCACCTGCGTATCGGCGGGCAACCATGCCGTGGCCGTGGCCTACGCGGCCATGCGCCTGGGCGTTCCCGCCAAGGTGGTCATGATCAAGACCGCCAGCCCGGCCCGGGTGGCCCTTTGCCGCCAGTATGGCGCCGAGGTGGTGCTGGCCGAGAACGGCGCCGCGGCCTTCGACACCGTGCACCGCATCGAACGCGAAGAGGGGCGCTTCTTCGTGCATCCTTTCAATGGCTACCGCACGGTGCTGGGTACTGCCACGCTGGGCTACGAATGGCTGGAACAGGCCGGCGGCCTGGACGCGGTGATCGTACCCATCGGCGGTGGCGGCTTGATGGCCGGCGTCAGCACGGCGGTGAAACTCATTGCCCCGCAATGCCAGGTCATCGGCGTAGAGCCCGAGGGCGCCGACGCCATGCACCAGAGCTTCGCCGCCAATGGCCCCATCAAGATGGGCGCGATGCAAAGCATCGCCGACAGCCTGATGGCGCCGCACACCGAGCAATACAGCTACGCGCTGTGCCGCCAGCATGTCGACCGCCTGGTGAAGGTGTCCGACGATGCGCTGCGCGGCGCCATGCGGCTGCTGTTCGAGCAGCTGAAACTGGCCACCGAGCCCGCCTGCGCGGCCGCCACCGCGGCCCTGGCGGGCGAGCTTAAAGCCGACCTGGCCGGCAAGCGCGTGGGCGTGCTGCTGTGCGGCACCAATACCGACCCGGCCACGTTCGCGCGGCACCTGGGCGTGGGCTGACCCGACCGCGCCGGCGCGGCCTGGCGCAAGCGGTATGCCCTGCCAGCACGGAAGTGGTACTTTGGGCCGGGCGGGTTCTGGTTCACAATGCATCGACACCCTGCCGCCCCGGGCGCCGCCGCCCGGCCACTTGCCCCTGCCCCACGCCGCCATGAAAGCCTACTACCACCCCGACCAGGCCCAGCACCATCCGCAAACTTATTTCTCGCGCGGCAAGATGCGCACCCCCCAGGAAGTACCGGACCGCGCCAGTGCCCTGGTCGGCGCGGTAAAACAACTGGGCTTCGACCTGCGCCAACCGCCCGACGCCGGCATGGCGCCCCTGACGGCCGTGCATGCGCTGGACTACCTGCAGTTTCTCAAGACGGCCCACCAGGAATGGAAACAGCTGCCCGAAGACTGGGGCGATGAAGTCGTGTCGAATGTGTTCGTGCGCGAACCCAACGCGCTGCGCGGCGTGCTGGCCAAGGCGGCGCGCTACCTGGCCGACGGCAGCTGCCCGGTGGGGCCGCGCACCTGGCATGCGGCATACTGGTCGGCGCAAGCGGCGGTAGCCGGCGCCGATGCTTTGCTGGCGGGCGACCGCCACGCCTATGCGCTGTGCCGCCCGCCCGGCCACCATGCGCGCCGCGATGCCGCCGGCGGCTTCTGCTACCTGAACAACAGCGCCATCGCCGCGCAGCGCCTGCGCAGCAAGTACCAGCGCGTGGCCGTGCTGGACACCGACATGCATCATGGTCAGGGCGTGCAGGAAATTTTCTACGAACGCGACGATGTCTACTACGTGTCCATCCACGGCGACCCGGAAAATTTCTACCCCGTGGTGGCGGGCTACGACAACGAAAAGGGCGCCGGCGCAGGCTTCGGCTACAACCTGAACCTGCCCATGCCGCACGGGTCGCCCGAATCCGTATTCTTCGACAAGCTGGCCGTCGCGGTCGATGCCATCCAGGTATTCCAGCCCGACGTGCTGGTGCTGGCGCTGGGCTTCGACATCTTCGAACGCGACCCGCAGGCCAAGGTGGCCGTCAGCAGCGCCGGCTTCGAACGCATCGGCCACGCCGTGGCCGAATTCGGCGTGCCGGTGCTGGTGGTGCAGGAAGGCGGCTATTACATCGAAGGCCTGCAAGAAAACGCCGAGGCGTTCTTTGCAGGCCTGCGGGCGCAAGCCTGACGGCCCGCCTCAGTCGGTAACCGACTTCAAGCTGTAGTCGGCCGGATCCAGTACCGGCAGTTCATTGCCGGGCAGGTGCTTCTGGAAATATTCGACCAAGGGCACGGCATACGCGACGTGGCTGTCTTCATGCACGCCGGGGTCGGCGGCGATGGCCCGGGCGAAGGTTTCGTACCCATCCTTGCCCAGCGCGGTGAACGAGTTTGTCGCCACGCGGTAGGTGGCGGCCGGATCGATGGGCGCCCACGTGCCGGCGGCGCGGTCTTTCACCTCCACGTTCTGGATGCGGCTGCCCGGCGGCTGGCTCTTGAATACGTCGAAGCGCAGATGCGAGGCATACGGGAACGCGCCGGTGGACCCCGAGGTCAGCGCGTACTGGGCGGCGTCTTCCAGCACCGCAATCACGTCGGCACCGCGCAGGTCGACGGTGGCCACGGTATTCGAGAACGGCAGCATGGTGTAGGCATCGGCCACGCTGAACGGCCCTTGCAGGAACTGCGTGCGCACCCCGCCGGCGTTCTGGATGGCGATGTCGGCGCGCGGCATGTATTTCAGGAAGGCATCGGCCACGTAGTAGGCGGCATAGCTGCCGGTGGGCGCGCTGCCCGCCGCGAAAGCGGCGGGAATGCGGTCGAACGGCAAGGTCTGCGCCACCGAGCCCAGCGTCTGCTGGCGGAAATCTTCTAACTGCTGGCTGTAGGGTTGCAGAATCGCCGCCACTTCCGCGTCGGGCGCCTGCAGCGCCAATGTTTCCGATGACGCGATCAGCGCGGCCAGCTCGGCCTCGCGGGCCGCGTCCACCGCCACGAAATCGCCTTGCGCATCGGCCTGCAGGAAGGGCTTGTCCACCGGCAGCACGATATTGCCCCGGGCGGCCAGCACATCGCCCTGCGGGTCGAATTCCACATTCAGCACGCCCACGCCCAGCGCCATTTCCCAGGCCTGGGCAATGTACACCTGGCGGCCGTCGGGGGCCGACACCACGGTGGGATAATCGCCGTCCACTTCCAGGCCCATGGCCGCCAGCTCGCCGGTGGAGTCCAGCAGGTCGTGCGTATCGCCGCCGATGATGACGTCAATGTCGTTTACCTGGCGGCCCAGCGCCAGGTCGCCGTCGTAACCCAGGTGGCTGAGCACGATGATCTTGTTGATGCCCTGCGCCTTCAATTCGTCCACGTTCTGGCGCACCGTGGATACTTCTTCGGTGAACTCCACCGCATCGGTCACCATCGACGAATTGACGGTCTTCTCTACCTTCAGGATGCCGATCACGCCCACTTTCTGGCCGTTCATTTCGCGGATCACATAAGGCTTGATGGGCGCGCCATACAGCGGGCTGCGCGACGTGGGCTTGACGTTGGCGCCCAGGATGGGAAACGTGGCCATGTCGATCAGGCCGCGCAGCACGGCCTCACCCTCGTCGAACTCGTGGTTGCCCAGCTGGTAGGCGTCCAGGCCCAGCGCGTTGAACAGCTTGAAGTCGGGCTCGCCCTTGAACAGGCTGAAGTACAGGGTGCCGTTCAGTTCGCCGCTGTTCAGCACCAGCGTGTCCGGCGTGCGCAGGCGGTCGATGACGCCCGCCACGCGTGAAAAGCCGCCCAGCTGCACGCGCGTCGACATGCCCCCCAGCTGCAGATCGTAGGCGCTGCCATCCAGGTGCGAGTGATGGTCGTTGGTATGCAGAATCTGTAGTTGGTAATTGCTGGCCTGCGGCGGCGGCAGCGCGTCGTGGTCATCATCATCGCTACCGCTGCCGCATGCGCTCAACAAGGCGGCGCAAAGCAGGCCGCCACCCAGGGCAGATCGACGGAAAAGCATGGATTCCTTCCTTTTTGTAGTGCCCCGCGAGGGCATTGAGTAAAGCCAGGAATCCTAGGCGGGCGACATGACATGCCTGTGTAATGCCGCGCCAGCCATACGATTTGAGGTATGAATAATATGAATATTTGATTTTTACAGGCATGTTTCGCGGCACATAATGGCCTCTGCCACGGCGATTCCACTAAACAAAGCGCCGCACCAGGAGACAGACCATGCCATGCCGCCGACGCCGCTTTATGCTGGCCGCCACCCTGGCCGCCAGCTGCCTGGCCAGCAACGCCTGGGCGCAGGCCTCCGCCTACCCCAGCAGGCCTGTCACGCTGTACACCGCCTTTTCAGTGGGCAGCGGCCCCGACGTAGTGCTGCGCATCCTGAGCCAGGCGCTCAGCAAGCAATGGCGGCAGCCCGTGGTGGTAGAGAACCGCCCCGGCGGCGGCGGCTTCATCGCACTGGAAGCCGTGGGCAAGCTGCCCGCCGACGGCTACGCCCTGCTGCAGCTGGACAGCGAACACGTGTCGGCCCTGCCGCACCTGTACAAATCGCGCCAGTACGTCACGCTGGAAAAGTTCGATCTGGTGGCGCCCTTGTTCTATACGCCCTTCATGGTGGCGGTCAGCGCGAAGTCGCCCTGGAAGAGCATGGCCGACCTGATCGATGCCGCCAAGACCCGGCCCGGCAGCCTGACCTACGGATCATGGTTCGTGGGCAGCCCCGGCCACCTGGGCGGCGAATGGCTGGGCGCGTTGACGGGCACCCGGATGATCCATGTGCCCTACAAGGAAGTCAGCCAGCTGTACACCGCAGTGGCGAACGGCGAAGTGGACTGGGCCTTCGGCACCATTCCCTCCACCCGCCCGGTGTACGACAGCGGCAAACTGCGCTACCTGGCCATTGCCGCCCCGCAGCGCCACCCTTTGTTTCCCAACGTGCCCACCGTGGCCGAAGCGGGCGGCCCCGCGGAACTGGACGTGAATTCCATCGTGTCGCTGCTGGCGCCCAGGGGTATCCCCACCGATGTGCGCGACAAGATCTACACCGACATCACCCGCGTGCTGGCCGACCCGGAAGTGCGCAAGCGCTTTTCCACGTTTGCCTTCGAACCGCTGGCGTGGCCGCTGACCGAGCTGCGCGCGCGGCTGGATGAAAAGTCGGCCACCTACGAAAAACTGATCGAGCAGGCCCGGATCAGCCTGGACTGACCCCCATGGCACTACCTTAAGCTGCCACGGCGAGTTCTCGCGGGCACCACCAAGTGTCTGGCTCCCGCCAGGGTGCCAGACACCGTCTAACTGAGGCCGTCGTGGCACAAAACGGTGGCGGCCGCATGCACAACCTGATGGTCCGCCTGCGACACCGTTATGATGGATGGCCTGCACAACCTGGCGCGTGCCAGCAATTGGTGTGCCCGCCACCCCATCAGTTTCACCACACAGCCATGATCGATCCCCCCAACCTGCTCGCCATCGTGCTGATGGCCTCGGTCACTTACCTGACCCGCATCGGCGGCTACATTCTGCTGCGCAACCGCAGCCTCAGCCCGCGCACGATGTCTGTGCTGGAAGCCGCGCCAGGCTGTGTGCTGCTGTCGGTAATTGCGCCTGTGTTCGTCTCAGACCAGCCCGCCGACCTGATCGCACTGGCCCTGACCATAGCCGCGGCCACGCGGCTTTCCCTGCTACCTACCGTCATTGTAGGAGTCGGCAGTGCCGCGCTGCTGCGGTACCTGCTGGGCTGACGTTTACGCACCGCCGCCGCATGGCTAATCGACCCTCTCCCCGCCGCCCCGGCCATCGCAACCCGCCAGGCACCGCTTCTGCCTGGGACCGCTGCTGTGCCGGCGCCACCGCCAGCCTGCCCATGCTGTTCGGCATCATTCCCTTCGGCATGGTGCTGGGCGCGCAAGCCGCGCAGAAAGGGCTGACGCCCTTCGAGGTTCCCCTGATGACAGGCCTGAATTTCGCGGGCGGCTCGGAATTCGCCGCGCTGGGCTTGTGGAACGCGCCACCGCCCTTCCTGCTGATCATGGCGGTGACGTTCCTGGTGAACAGCCGCATGCTGGTCATGGGCGCGGCGCTGACCCCTTTCCTGCGCCACCTGCCCAAGCGCAAGGTGCTGCCGTCGCTGTTCCTGATGACAGACGCCACCTGGGCCTTGTCCATGGCGGACACGCGGCGGCGCATGGGCCTGGGGCTGGAACCGGCGTTCAGCCTGGCCTACTACCTGGGGTCATCGATGGTGTTCTATGTGGCCTGGATCTTCTGCACCACGCTGGGCGCGGTGCTGGGGCCGCTGTTGGGCCACCCCGAGGTCTACGGGCTGGACATGGCTTTTCCCGCGGTGTTCCTGGTCATGCTACGCGGCATGTGGAAGGGCGCGCGGCGCGCCGTGCCATGGGCCGTGAGCCTGGCCGCCGCCGCCTTGACATACAAGCTGGTGCCCGGCGCCTGGTATGTAGCAGCCGGGGCGGTGGCAGGCATACTGGCCGCGCTGGCATCGGCGCCACGCCATCCGGCGGCGCCGCCACCCACGCCGCACGTGTAGTGCTGCCGTGCGCGCCGCCCGGCTGCCCGCTATAGCTGCACCGGCTGCCAGCGTTCGGACGCCCGCGACTGGCGGCCGGTGATTTCGGCCAGGCCCACATTGCGTCCGAAGTCGCGTTCTTTGATGGCCATGCCCGGGCCGATCACAAAGCTGAATTCGCCGGTCTTGCCATGGCTGGCAGGCCACGCGGCAAACGAACACCCCGACGGGTCCATGGGTTGCACCACCGCGAAACGGTACCCATGGAATGCGGCATCCACCGGAACATCCGCCCCCATGACCAGGGCATCGTCGGTCAGCGGGCTGGGCACGGACGATGCCACGCCGGCGTCCCAGTACAGCCCATCCGCCTGGCCTTCGGTGCTGACAATGCGCAGGGCGGGCTTGCCGTCCCCCATCGTGGCACGAAAGCTTTCCTGCGCCTGGCACAGTTGCACCAGGGTGGCAATGGCGGCGTCTTCATTGCGGTCCAGGCGGCGGTGATTCATTTCTTTCACGCCGGCCTGCAGGTCGAAATGCCAGCCCTGCGCATTTTTCACCAGGGGCGCGGGAAACGACCACCCGTCATTGCCCACCACGAATTCGGCGCTGGACGGCCCGGTGGAAACGATCTCGTGATGCCCGGACCAGGCCGCCAGGAAAGCGTAGATGTCCTCGCGCGCGACGCTGTCGCGCGGCACGAAACGCCGGAAATCGCTGCCCAGCACGTTTCGCAACCCCGCATCATCGCCGGTGGACACTGCCTCGACCAACGCATCGGCAGCGGCCTGCGGCGTGCTGAAGGCGGCCTGCGCGGCCAGCGCCTGGCTGCCGGCAGCCATGATGCTCGCGGCCACCAGCCACCGCGCAAGGTTATGCATAGGTTGTTGCTTGCTGTTCATCATCGTCTTCCCCGATGCCCACCGCCGCCGCCCACGTACCCCCTGGCCCGCGATCCCGATGCGCGGGCAAACGGCACAGGGGCGGAC
>NZ_JAJMLX010000106.1 GCF_020991325.1 Bordetella petrii
CTGCCGGGCGACAACGTGTCGATGACGGTCAAGCTGCTGGCTCCGATCGCCATGGAAGAAGGTCTGCGCTTCGCCATCCGTGAAGGCGGTCGTACCGTCGGCGCCGGCGTCGTCGCAAAGATCATCGCCTAAGGCGGATGCTGTGCAAGGGGAAGCCGGCCCGGTTTCGGGCCCGCTTCCCATGTTTGTCGGAAAAGTAGTACTATGTATGGTTCCGCAAGTTGCCATACATCGCTCGCAAGAGTTTTAGGGGTATAGCTCAATTGGCAGAGCGTCGGTCTCCAAAACCGAAGGTTGTAGGTTCGATTCCTACTGCCCCTGCCACATTTTTGGTCAACGTCGTATCCAACTTGGCCCTGTTTGCCATCAACCCCGCTCGCTCTTAAACCCGCCGGGAGATCACCGCCAGTCGCGCATTCACGGCCGGCTCGCGTCGCAAAATGTCTAATACCAGCGTAGAAACCGTAACCAGTACCGCCGACCGCATCAAGCTGGGCCTGGCAGTGCTCGTTATTATTGCTGGCATCGTGGGTTTCTCGGTGCTTAGCGCCCAGCCCATGGCTGTCCGCATTGGCGTGTTCATTGGCGGCCTGGTGGTTGCTGCCCTGATCGCCTGGGCTAGCGAGCCCGGCCGCCGTACCCTGAGCTTCGCGGGCGAGTCGTACAACGAAGCCAAGCGCGTTTCCTGGCCCACCCGCAAGGAAACCACCCAGATGACCGGGATCGTGTTCGCGTTTGTCGCGGTCATGGGCATACTGATGTGGGTGCTCGACAAGGGCATCGAATGGATACTCTACGGCCTGCTGCTGGGCTGGAAATAAGGACGCCGAATGAGTAAACGCTGGTATGTCGTCCATGTGTATTCGGGCATGGAAAAAAGCGTCCACAAGGCCTTGAACGAGCGCATCGAGCGCGCGGGCCTGCAGACGTCGTTCGGCCGCATCCTGGTGCCTTCCGAAGAGGTCGTCGAAATGAAAGGCGGCCAGAAGTCCATCAGTGAACGTCGCATTTTCCCGGGTTACGTCCTGGTCGAGATGGATCTCACCGACGAAACCTGGCATCTGGTCAAGAATACCAACCGTGTCACCGGCTTTCTGGGTGGCTCGGGCAACCGTCCCACGCCGATTTCCGAAAAGGAAGTCGAGAAAATCCTCTCCCAAATGGAAGAGGGTGTCGAGAAACCTCGCCCCAAGATCCTGTTCGAAGTGGGCGAGATGGTTCGCGTGAAAGAAGGTCCGTTTGCAGACTTCAACGGCAACGTCGAAGAAGTCAACTACGAAAAGAGCAAGGTGCGTGTGTCCGTTACCATTTTCGGTCGCGCCACGCCTGTCGAACTCGATTTCAGCCAGGTCGAAAAGACCTGATTTTCAACCCCGGGGAGCCCGTGGCCCATGGCGGCAGGCGTTTGAACCCGTAAGGAGCAAAGCATGGCGAAGAAGATCGTCGGCTTTATCAAGCTGCAAGTACCGGCTGGTAAGGCAAACCCCTCTCCCCCGATTGGCCCGGCGCTGGGTCAGCGTGGCCTGAACATCATGGAATTCTGCAAGGCGTTCAACGCCAAGACCCAGGGCATGGAGCCCGGTCTGCCGATTCCGGTGGTGATCACTGCCTTCGCCGACAAGAGCTTCACCTTCATCATGAAGACCCCGCCCGCGACGGTCCTCATCAAGAAGGCCGCCGGCGTGCAAAAGGGCTCGTCCAAGCCGCATACCGACAAGGTCGGTACGCTGACGCGCGCCCAGGCTGAAGAAATCGCCAAGACCAAAGAACCCGATCTGACCGCGGCCGACCTGGAAGCCGCCGTTCGCACGATCGCTGGCAGCGCCCGCAGCATGGGCATCACGGTTGAGGGGATCTAATCATGGCAAAACTGTCCAAGCGCGCCGCCGCTATCGCCCAGAAAATTGATCGCACCAAGCTGTACCCCGTGGCCGAAGCCCTGACCCTGGTCAAGGAAACCGCCACCGCCAAGTTCGATGAGTCCATCGACGTGGCCGTGCAACTGGGTATCGACCCCAAGAAATCCGACCAGCTGGTTCGTGGTTCCGTGGTGCTGCCCGCCGGTACCGGCAAGAGCGTCCGCGTGGCCGTGTTCGCCCAGGGCGACAAGGCTGAAGCCGCGCGCGCCGCCGGCGCCGACATCGTCGGCCTGGACGACCTGGCCGAGCGCATCAAGGGCGGCCAGATCGATTTCGACGTGGTCATCGCCTCGCCCGACACGATGCGTGTCGTGGGCGCCCTGGGTCAAGTGCTGGGCCCCCGCGGCCTGATGCCGAACCCCAAGGTCGGTACCGTGACCCCCGACGTCGCCACGGCCGTGAAAAACGCCAAGGCTGGCCAGGTCCAGTACCGTACCGACAAGGCGGGCATCATTCACGCCACCATCGGCCGCGCCTCGTTTGGCGTGGAACAACTGCAAACCAACCTGGCCGCGCTGGTCGACGCCCTGCAAAAGGCCCGTCCCACCGCTGCCAAGGGTATTTATCTGCGCAAGCTCGCTGTCTCGTCCACCATGGGCGGCGGTGCGCGCGTGGAAGTAGCTTCGCTGTCGGCGAATTAATTCGCCACGGCAAAACGTACTTTGGGCCGCATCCGGGTCACACCGGATGCTGCTGTCAAAGACCGCTGGAGCAGGTTGCCCGCAGCTGTATCGCAGGCACCCCGCTTAATCCCGAAGCCGGTCCGGTTCGGATCCAGCGTAGACGGCGTCCCCAGGAAGAATTCTTTACCCGAAGAACTCAACCAGGCGCCGCATTCGGTTGACGCGCAAGGCCATCCGGTCCCAGGCGTCTTTTGATGGAGTGTTCAAACCGTGAGTCTCAATCGTCAAGAGAAAGCGGTGGTGATCGAAGAAGTCTCGGCAGCTGTTGCCAAGGCCCAGTCGATCGTTATCGCCGAGTATCGTGGTCTGGACGTCGCCTCTGTCACCGTACTGCGCAAAACTGCGCGTGAATCGGGCGTGTACCTGCGTGTTCTGAAGAACACGCTGGCCCGTCGTGCGGTTGCCGGCACGGCTTTCGAGCCGTTGTCCGAGCAACTGACCGGTCCGCTGATCTATGGCATCAGCGAAGATCCGGTCTCGGCGGCCAAGGTCCTCGCAGGTTTCGCGAAAAGCAACGACAAGCTGGTCATCAAGGCGGGCTCGCTGCCCAACAACCTGTTGAACCAAGAAGGCGTGAAGGCCCTGGCCACCATGCCCTCGCGCGAAGAGTTGCTGTCGAAACTGCTGGGCACCATGCAAGCCCCCATCGCGCAATTTGTGCGTACGCTCAACGAAGTTCCGACCAAGTTCGCCCGTGGCCTCGCCGCCGTGCGCGACCAGAAGGCGGCGGCGTAAGCCACCGCCCGCGGAATTCGCTGAACGACCGAGCGACACCCAACCTGGCATTTATCCAATTCTGGAGTTCTGAAAAATGGCACTTAGCAAAGCTGAAATCCTTGACGCCATCGCTGGCATGACCGTGCTCGAGCTGTCCGAGCTGATCAAGGAAATGGAAGAGAAGTTTGGCGTGTCGGCTGCTGCCGCCGCTGTGGCTGTGGCTGCTCCCGCTGCCGGTGGCGCTGCC
The DNA here is from genome assembly GCF_020991325.1 of Bordetella petrii. GTDB lineage: Bacteria > Pseudomonadota > Gammaproteobacteria > Burkholderiales > Burkholderiaceae_B > Bordetella_A > Bordetella_A petrii_E. Next base: position 3,567 of record NZ_JAJMLX010000106.1, read on the forward strand.
GCCGCTGCCGAAGAGCAAACCGAATTCACCGTGGTTCTGGCTGAAGCCGGCGCCAACAAGGTGAGCGTCATCAAGGCCGTGCGTGAACTGACCGGCCTGGGTCTGAAGGAAGCCAAGGACCTGGTCGACGGCGCGCCGAAGCCCGTCAAGGAAGGCGTTGCCAAGGCTGACGCCGAAGCCGCCAAGAAGAAGCTGGAAGAAGCTGGCGCCAAGGTCGAAGTCAAGTAAAACCTTGCGTCATCTGCCCGGGGACAGCGCAGTTTGCAGTCCCCGGGCTTTTGCGTTTCCAGGAAACCCCTGCTGGCAGGGTGACCTTTACAGAGGGGTTTTCTGGAGTCGTATCACCTGGGGCCGTGGTTGACGGCCCATGCAACCTCGAGTCGGAGTGCTCATGCCTTACTCGTACACCGAAAAAAAGCGCATCCGCAAAAGCTTCGCCAAGCGTGAAGACGTTCAAAACGTTCCTTTCCTGCTGGCGACACAGCTGCAATCCTACCTAACTTTCCTGCAGGCGGATACCTCTCCGTCCGAACGGGCCAGCGATGGCCTGCAGGCGGCGTTTTCGTCGATTTTCCCGATCGTCAGCCATAACGGAATGGCGCGCTTGGAGTTCGTCAGCTATGTGCTGGGCGAGCCGGTGTTCGATGTCAAGGAATGCCAGCAACGCGGCCTGACCTACGCGTCGCCGCTGCGCGCCAAGGTTCGCCTGGTGCTGCTGGACCGCGAAGTCAGCAAGCCCACCATCAAAGAAGTGAAGGAACAGGAAGTCTACATGGGCGAAATTCCGCTCATGACCGGCACCGGTTCGTTCGTCATCAATGGCACCGAGCGTGTCATCGTTTCGCAGCTGCACCGTTCGCCGGGCGTGTTCTTCGAGCACGACCGCGGCAAGACGCACAGCTCTGGCAAGCTGCTGTTCTCGGCCCGCGTGATTCCCTACCGCGGCTCGTGGCTGGACTTCGAATTCGACCCGAAAGACGTCCTGTTCTTCCGCGTCGACCGTCGCCGCAAGATGCCCGTGACGATTCTGCTGAAGGCCATTGGCATGACGCCCGAATCGATCCTGGCGCACTTCTTCGATTTCGACAATTTCGAGATCAAGAGCGAAGGCGGCATGATCGAGTTCGTGCCCGAGCGCTGGAAAGGCGAGATGGCGCGCTTCGACATCGCCGGCCGTGATGGCAACGTCATCGTCGAGAAAGACAAGCGCATCAACGCCAAGCATCTGCGCGACATGGCCAATGCCGGCATCCAGCGCATCTCGGTGCCCGAAGAATTCCTGTACGGCCGCGTGCTGGCCAAGAACATCGTCGATGCCGACACCGGTGAAGTGGTGGCGCATGCCAACGACGAGATCACCGAAAGCGTGCTTAACGCCCTGCGCGCCGCCAACGTGCACGACATCCAGACGCTGTACACCAACGATCTCGATCGTGGTCCGTACATCTCGCAAACCCTGCGCACCGACGAGACGGCCGACCAGATGGCCGCGCGCGTGGCCATCTACCGCATGATGCGCCCGGGCGAACCGCCCACCGAAGACGCCGTCGAAGCGCTGTTCCAGCGTCTGTTCTACAGCGAAGAAACCTACGATCTGTCGCGCGTGGGCCGCATGAAGGTCAACAGCCGCCTGGGCCGTGGTGAAGACATCACCGGCCCCATGACGCTCACCAACGAAGACATCCTTGAAACCATCAAGGTGCTGGTCGAGCTGCGCAACGGCCGCGGCCAGATCGATGACATCGATCACCTGGGCAACCGCCGCGTGCGCTGCGTGGGCGAACTGGCCGAGAACCAGTTCCGCGCCGGCCTGGTGCGCGTGGAACGCGCCGTCAAGGAGCGTCTGGGCCAGGCCGAGACCGAAAACCTGATGCCGCACGACCTGATCAACTCCAAGCCGATCTCGGCCGCCATCAAGGAGTTCTTCGGTTCGAGCCAGCTGTCGCAGTTCATGGACCAGACCAACCCCCTGTCGGAAATCACGCACAAGCGGCGTGTTTCCGCCCTGGGCCCGGGCGGCCTGACCCGCGAACGCGCCGGTTTTGAAGTGCGCGACGTGCATCCCACGCACTACGGCCGCGTGTGCCCGATCGAAACGCCGGAAGGCCCGAACATCGGCCTGATCAACTCCATGGCGCTGTACGCCCGCCTGAACGAGTACGGCTTCCTGGAAACGCCCTACCGCAAGATCATCGACGGCAAGGTCAGCGACCAGATCGATTACCTGTCGGCCATCGAGGAAAGCAACTATGTCATCGCGCAGGCCAACGCCGCGCTCGACGACGAAGGCCGTTTCGTCGACGACCTGGTGGCTTGCCGCGAAGCGGGCGAAACCATGCTGACCGCGCCGGCCAACGTGCACTACATGGACGTTGCGCCCTCGCAGATCGTCTCGGTGGCGGCATCGCTCATTCCGTTCCTCGAGCACGACGACGCCAACCGCGCGCTGATGGGCGCCAACATGCAACGCCAGGCCGTACCCTGCCTGCGCCCCGAAAAGCCCGTGGTGGGCACCGGTGTCGAACGCACCGTGGCGGTCGACTCGGGCACCACCGTGCAGGCGCTGCGTGGCGGCGTGGTTGACCACGTCGACGCCGAGCGTGTCGTGATCCGCGTCAACGACGAAGAAAACGTCGCTGGCGAAGTGGGCGTGGACATCTACAACCTGATCAAGTACACGCGTTCCAACCAGAACACCAATATCAACCAGCGTCCCATCGTCAAGCGTGGCGACAAGGTTGCCAAGGGTGATGTGCTGGCCGATGGCGCGTCCACCGACCTGGGTGAACTGGCCCTGGGCCAGAACATGCTGATCGCGTTCATGCCCTGGAACGGCTACAACTTCGAAGACTCGATCCTGATCTCCGAAAAAGTCGTGGCCGATGACCGCTATACCTCGATCCACATCGAGGAACTGACGGTCGTGGCGCGCGACACCAAGCTCGGACCCGAGGAAATCACCCGCGACATCAGCAACCTGGCCGAGACCCAGCTGAACCGCCTGGATGATTCGGGCATCGTCTACATCGGCGCCGAAGTGGCGGCCGACGATGTGCTGGTGGGCAAGGTCACGCCCAAGGGCGAAACCCAGCTCACGCCGGAAGAAAAGCTGCTGCGCGCCATCTTCGGTGAAAAAGCCTCCGACGTGAAAGACACTTCGCTGCGCGTGCCTTCGGGCATGGTCGGCACCGTCATCGACGTGCAAGTGTTCACGCGCGAAGGCATCGTGCGCGACAAGCGCGCCCAGTCCATCATCGACGATGAGCTGCGCCGCTACCGCCAAGACCTGAACGACCAGCTGCGCATCGTCGAGAACGACCAGTTCGACCGTATCGAGAAGCTGCTGGTGGGCAAGACGGTCAACGGCGGCCCGCGCAAGCTGGCCAAGGGTGCCAGCATTACCAAGGCCTACCTGGCCGACCTGGACCGCTGGCAGTGGTTCGACATCCGCCTGGCTGATGAGCCCAATGCCGTGGTGCTGGAACAGGCCAAGGAATCGCTCGAACAGAAGCGTCACCAGTTCGACCTGGCGTTCGAAGAAAAGCGCAAGAAGCTCACGCAGGGCGACGAGCTGCCCCCGGGCGTGCTCAAGATGATCAAGGTCTACCTGGCCGTCAAGCGCCGCCTGCAGCCTGGCGACAAGATGGCCGGCCGTCACGGTAACAAGGGCGTGGTGTCGCGCATCACCCCGGTTGAAGACATGCCGCACATGGCCGACGGTACGCCTGCCGACATCGCGCTGAATCCGCTGGGCGTGCCCTCGCGGATGAACGTGGGCCAGGTGCTGGAAGTGCACCTGGGCTGGGCCGCCAAGGGCGTGGGCCATCGCATCGCCGACATGCTGCGCGACGAGCGCACGGCGCAGGTCAAGACTGTGCGCGCCTACCTGGACAAGGTGTACAACACCACCGGCAGCGGTGCGCAGGTCGACAACCTGACCGATGACGAAGTCATGGAACTGGCCCAGAACCTCAAGAACGGCGTGCCGTTCGCGACGCCGGTGTTCGACGGCGCCACCGAGGAAGAAATCGGCACCATGCTCGAGCTGGCCTACCCGGATGAAGTCGCCCAGCGCATGCAGTTGACCGAATCGCGCACCCAGGCATGGCTGTACGATGGCCGCACCGGCGAGAAGTTCGAGCGCCCGGTCACCATCGGCTACATGCACTACCTGAAGCTGCACCACTTGGTCGACGACAAGATGCACGCGCGTTCCACCGGCCCGTACTCGCTGGTGACGCAGCAGCCCCTGGGCGGCAAGGCACAGTTCGGCGGCCAGCGTTTCGGGGAAATGGAAGTGTGGGCGCTGGAAGCATACGGCGCCGCCTACACCCTGCAAGAAATGCTGACGGTGAAGTCCGACGACATCACCGGCCGCACGAAGGTATACGAAAACATCGTCAAGGGCGACCACGTCATCGATGCCGGCATGCCGGAATCGTTCAACGTGCTGGTCAAGGAAATCCGCTCGTTGGCCCTGGACATGGATTTGGAGCGTAACTGATGAAAGCGCTACTCGACCTCTTCAAGCAAGTCTCGCAAGACGAGCAGTTCGATGCCATCAAGATCGGCATCGCCTCGCCCGAGAAAATCCGTTCGTGGTCTTACGGCGAAGTCCGCAAGCCCGAGACCATCAACTATCGTACGTTCAAGCCCGAGCGTGACGGCCTGTTCTGCTCGAAGATCTTCGGGCCGATCAAAGACTACGAGTGCTTGTGCGGCAAGTACAAGCGCCTGAAGCATCGCGGCGTCATCTGCGAAAAGTGCGGCGTCGAAGTCACGGTGGCCAAGGTGCGCCGCGAGCGCATGGGCCACATCGAGCTGGCCAGCCCGGTCGCGCATATCTGGTTCCTGAAGAGCCTGCCGTCCCGCCTGGGCATGGTGCTCGACATGACGCTGCGCGACATCGAGCGCGTGCTGTACTTCGAAGCCTGGTGCGTCATCGAACCCGGCATGACCCCGCTCAAGCGCGGCCAGATCATGTCCGACGACGACTTCCTCGCCAAGACCGAGGAATACGGCGACGACTTCCGTGCCCTGATGGGTGCGGAAGCCGTGCGTGAACTGCTGCGCACCATCGACATCGATCGCGAAGTGGAAACGCTGCGCGGCGAACTGAAGGCCACCAGCTCGGAAGCCAAGATCAAGAAAATCTCCAAGCGCCTGAAGGTGCTGGAAGGCTTCCAGAAGTCGGGCATCAAGGCCGAATGGATGGTCATGGAAGTGCTGCCCGTGCTGCCGCCGGACCTGCGTCCGCTGGTGCCGCTGGATGGCGGCCGCTTTGCCACGTCCGACCTGAACGACCTGTACCGCCGCGTCATCAACCGCAACAACCGCCTCAAGCGCCTGCTGGAACTGAAGGCGCCGGAAATCATCCTGCGCAACGAAAAGCGCATGCTGCAGGAAGCCGTTGATTCGCTGCTGGACAACGGCCGTCGCGGCAAGGCCATGACGGGCGCCAACAAGCGCCAGCTGAAGTCGCTGGCCGACATGATCAAGGGCAAGAGCGGCCGCTTCCGCCAGAACCTGCTGGGCAAGCGCGTCGACTACTCGGGCCGTTCGGTCATCGTGGTGGGCCCGCAGCTCAAGCTGCACCAGTGCGGCCTGCCCAAGCTGATGGCGCTGGAACTGTTCAAGCCTTTCATTTTCAATCGCCTGGAAATGATGGGCCTGGCCACCACCATCAAGGCCGCCAAGAAACTGGTCGAAAGCCAGGAACCGGTGGTGTGGGACATTCTGGAAGAAGTCATTCGCGAACACCCGGTCATGCTGAACCGGGCGCCCACGCTGCACCGCCTGGGCATCCAGGCGTTCGAGCCGGTGCTGATCGAAGGCAAGGCCATCCAGCTGCACCCGCTGGTTTGCGCGGCGTTCAACGCCGACTTCGACGGCGACCAAATGGCTGTGCACGTGCCGCTGTCGCTGGAAGCCCAGCTGGAAGCGCGCACGCTGATGCTGGCGTCGAACAACGTGCTGTTCCCGGCCAACGGCGAACCGTCGATCGTGCCGTCGCAGGACATCGTGCTGGGCCTGTACTACACCACGCGTGAGCGCATCAACGGCCGCGGCGAAGGCATTTTCTTCACCGACGTGGCCGAAGTGCAGCGTGCCTACGACAACGGCGAAGTCGAGCTGCAGTCGCGTGTCACCGTGCGCCTGACCGAGTACGAGCGTGACGACAACGGCGATTTCCAGCCGGTGCTGCGCCGTCATGAAACCACGGTGGGCCGCGCGCTGCTGTCCGAGATCCTGCCCAAGGGCCTGCCCTTCACGGTGCTGAACAAGGCGCTGAAGAAGAAGGAAATCTCGCGCCTGATCAACCAGTCGTTCCGCCGCTGCGGCCTGCGCGACACGGTGATCTTCGCAGACAAGCTGATGCAGTCGGGCTTCCGCCTGGCCACCCGCGGCGGTATCTCCATCGCCATGGGTGACATGCTGATTCCCAAGGCCAAGGAAAGCATCCTGGCCGAAGCCAGCCGTGAAGTGAAGGAAATCGATAAGCAGTACTCGTCGGGTCTGGTCACGTCCCAGGAGCGCTACAACAACGTTGTGGACATCTGGGGCAAGGCCAGCGACAAGGTCGGCAAGGCGATGATGGAACAATTGGCCACCGAGCCCGTGGTGAACCGCCACGGCGAGGAAGTGCGCCAGGAATCGTTCAACTCGATCTACATGATGGCCGACTCGGGTGCCCGCGGTTCGGCCGCCCAGATCCGCCAGCTGGCCGGCATGCGCGGCCTGATGGCCAAGCCGGACGGCTCCATCATCGAGACGCCCATTACCGCGAACTTCCGCGAAGGCCTGAACGTACTGCAGTACTTCATTTCCACCCACGGCGCGCGTAAGGGCCTGGCCGATACCGCGCTGAAGACGGCGAACTCGGGTTACCTGACCCGTCGCCTGGTCGACGTGACGCAAGACCTGGTCATTACCGAAGACGATTGCGGCACCAGCCAGGGCTATTCCATGAAGGCGCTGGTCGAAGGCGGCGAGGTCATCGAACCGCTGCGCGACCGCATCCTGGGCCGTGTTGCCGCCATCGACGTAGTGGATCCCAGCACGCAGGAAACGGCAATTGCCGCCGGCACGCTGCTCGACGAAGACCTGGTCGACCTGATCGATCGCATCGGGGTCGACGAAGTGAAGGTGCGCACGCCGCTGACCTGCGAAACGCGCCATGGCCTGTGCGCGCACTGCTATGGCCGCGACCTGGGCCGTGGCTCGCACGTCAACGTCGGCGAGGCGGTGGGCGTCATCGCCGCGCAGTCGATCGGCGAACCGGGCACGCAGCTCACCATGCGTACGTTCCACATCGGTGGCGCGGCATCGCGTTCGGCCCTGGCCAGCGCGGTTGAAACCAAGTCCAACGGCAAGGTCGGCTTTGCCAGCACCATGCGCTATGTCACCAACGCCAAGGGCGAACGGGTGGCGATCTCGCGTTCCGGTGAACTGGCCATCTACGACGACAATGGCCGCGAACGCGAACGCCACAAGATCCCGTACGGCGCCACCGTGCTGGTGGGCGACGGCGAAGCCGTCAAGGCGGGTACCCGCCTTGCCACCTGGGATCCGCTGACCCGTCCCATCGTGTCGGAATACGGCGGCGCGGTGCGCTTCGAGAACATCGAAGAAGGCGTCACCGTGGCCAAGCAGCTGGACGAAATCACCGGCCTGTCGACCCTGGTCGTCATTACGCCCAAGACGCGCAGCGGCAAGGTCATTACGCGTCCGCAGATCAAGCTGGTCAACGACAACGGCGAAGACGTCAAGATCGCCGGTACCGACCACTCGGTGAACATCTCGTTCCCGGTGGGCGCGCTGATCACGGTGCGCGACGGCCAGCAGGTTTCGGTGGGTGAGGTGCTGGCGCGTATTCCGCAAGAATCGCAAAAAACCCGCGACATCACCGGTGGCCTGCCGCGTGTGGCCGAGCTGTTCGAAGCCCGCTCTCCCAAAGACGCCGGCATGCTGGCCGACGTGACGGGCACGGTTTCGTTCGGCAAGGACACCAAGGGCAAGCAGCGCCTTGTCATCACCGACCTGGAAGGCGTCAGCCACGAGTTCCTGATTCCCAAGGAAAAGCAGGTGCTGGTGCACGACGGCCAGGTGGTGAACAAGGGCGAAATGATCGTCGACGGCCCGGCCGATCCGCACGACATCCTGCGCCTGCAAGGCATCGAGAAGCTGGCGACCTACATCGTCGACGAAGTGCAGGATGTTTACCGTCTGCAGGGCGTGAAGATCAACGACAAGCACATCGAAGTGATTGTTCGTCAGATGCTGCGCCGTGTGAACATCGTCGACGCGGGCGATGCCGAGTTCATCCCGGGCGAGCAGGTCGAGCGTTCCGAGCTGTTGAACGAGAACGACCGTGTCACCGCCGATGGCAAGCGTCCGGCTTCGTACGACAACGTGCTGCTGGGCATCACCAAGGCCTCGCTGTCGACCGATTCGTTCATCTCGGCTGCTTCGTTCCAGGAAACCACGCGTGTCCTGACCGAAGCCGCCATCATGGGCAAGCGCGACGATCTGCGTGGCCTGAAGGAAAACGTGATTGTCGGCCGCCTGATTCCCGCCGGTACCGGCTTGGCTTACCACATCGCCCGCAAGGACAAAGAGGCGCTGGAAGCGGCCGAGCGCGAAGCCGCGCGCCAACTGGCCAATCCGTTCGAAGATGCGCCGGTCACGGTCGATGCCGAAGCGCCGCAGCCTGGCGCGAACCAGGAGGACCAGGCCGAGTAAAGGCCTGTTCCGCCCCTGGCGGGTGAGGCTGGCCCTGTGGGGCCAGCCAGCATCCAAAAAACGGCCGGTGAATGTTCAGCGGCCGTTTTCTTGCCTGTTGCCGGCCCTGAAGGCCGGCGCAGCGCGCCTACTTGCCGGCGCGGGCTTGCGCCGCGGTAAACACCGGGCCCCATTGAGGGTGGCCAGCTTCGTTCGGGGCCAGTGTGAAGCTTGAATCCAATTGCAAAATACGTACGAAGGTGTCTTCGCACAGTTGCGCGTAGTCGCGTACGCAGTAGCTGAAAGCCTGCAATTTGTAGGCTTCGACTCGCATCGACTTGGGTGCCGAGGCAAGGTCGCCCGACGTGGCTACGGTACGGATGACGGTACCGTATTGTCCGGCGGCATACTGGTCACGTAGCTGCTGCATGGCGTCTTGCGCGGCTTGCGTGGGCGGAGCTTCCGCCGAGGTGCCCATACCGGCGCAGCCTCCCAGCAACGCCAGAAGGCAAACAACAGAGGGCAGGAAAGCACGAGTCTTCATGAAGGGGTCAGCCTATTCCTGTGGAAAGAAGGGAGTCACATCCTGTTCCGGGCGTAGCTATTGTGAAATGAAGCCGGACGGATGCTCGGATAATATCCGCTGAATGAATCAATAGCGCATGCTGCGGCGCAATAAATATGCTTCTTACTGATAGTTCCAGTTATAAAAGGTAACTTCAGTAAACTTACCAGCCCCGCTTGCGCCAGAATCGAACGCCGTCGTACAGGTGAATGGTTACCTGCCCATTTCCAGTCTTGTGGTCATGTTTTCGTCCCCCGGCTTTTCATCGCCCCGCGGCCCCTTTGCCGGCGCCGCGCCCCTTGCTCACCGGCCGTTGAGCGCCATTGCCGCAACCACCGCCGGTGGGGTGCCGCAAACCCGCATCCAGCGCATCATCGTCGAGCTGATTCCCGTTCTTGAAAAGCTGCACCAGGAAGGCCGCGTCTGTGGCGACATCTCCGTGCACTCGGTCGGCATGGACGAAACCGGCAGGGCGCATCTGATGGCGCTTTCCGGCTATGCCCGGCCCGTGGATGCCCAGGCGCTCACGCCCGGCTATGCTCCCTTCGAGCTGTATACCGAAGCCTCCGAATGGCCGCGCGGCCCCTGGACGGATATCTACGCGTTGAGCGCCGTGGTGTATTCGCTGGTTAGCGGCCAGCGTCCTCCGGCGGCGCCCGAACGCCGGATAGCCGAGTCGTACCGTCCGCTGACGGAACTTGGACTGAACAAGTACGACCCGCAGTTCCTGGCGGCGATCGATGCTGGCCTGGCCCTGGCGCCTGCCGACCGTCCGCAGACTATCCGCGCATACGCGGAGTCATTGGCCCTGCCCCAGGCAAGCTACGCTGCGTCCTCGGCGCCGGCGGAAGACCCGCGCATGGCGCCGATGGCTGCCGACGAGGCCGTGGGCGCCGCGCGCCCCGGCAATCTGCGATCCGTGCTGCGGGTATTGCTGCTGGGTATCGCCACCCTGGCCGTCTCGGCCTACTGGTGGGGACGGTTGACCAACAGTCCGGAAGAAGTCATTACTTATTCAGAGCCCGCGTCGTCGCCGCCGGTCCAGCAGGCACAATCGCCGGAACAGCAGGTGCAGTCGCCGCAGCCGCAGCCGCAAGCGCAGGCGGCGGCGCCCGCC
>NZ_JAJMLX010000107.1 GCF_020991325.1 Bordetella petrii
CGAACGGGCCGCGCACGCCATCGCCATCGCCTGCAGCCACGGCGCCGGGCTGAAGGCAGCACTGAAGAACGCCGGCAGCCAGCCCCTGCAGGTGGGCCGTAGCAGCGAAGGCGGCCTGCTGTCGGCGCTGTACGCGGCCCAGGGGGCCGACGGGGCGGCCGAGGTGATCGAGCAGGGTTTCTTCAAGGCGTTTTCCGACGGCGCGCGCGGCGACGCCGTCACGCGCGGGCTGGGCCGGCAGTGGGGCATCGGGCAGACCTACCTGAAGATGCATGGAGGATGCCGCGGCAACCACGCACCGGTGGACACGGCGGCGGCCCTGGGGCGCGCATACGGTTGCGGGCCGGAAAACATTGCGTCCATGGACGTGCGGGTGGATACCGTGACGCTGGCCGCCGAGGTGGCCGAGCCGGCCAACGCCGACCAGGCCAAGTTCTCTATCGCGTTCTCCATCGCGGTAAGGCTGCTAAAGGGTGACGCCATGCCGGCGCGCTACACCGATGCCATGCTGGCCGACCCCGAGGTACGCGCGTTGATGGCGCGTATCCGGGTAAGCGCCGACGCCGCGCTGGACGAAGGCTACCCCAGCCGGCGCGGCGCCGCGATCCAGGTGCGCACCACTGGCGGGCAGAACCTGGAATACGCCCTGGACCGCGCGCTGGGCGAACCCGAGCAGCCCTATGCCCAGGCCGACATCGAACGCAAGTTCGACCTGACCGCCGGCCTGCTGTACGGCACCCGCGCGGGCCGGATCAAGGAACTGGCGCTGGCGCTGCCGGCGCTGCCGAACGTGAATGCCCTGAACGACCTGCTGCAAGCCAACCCCCACTGATGAAAACTAGATGAGCCATTCGACACTGCCCCACTACGAGGCCTACGCCATCCGTTACGCCACGCGCGATGCCAGGCGCGCCAATCATTTCATCGGCGGCGATCCGCACGATGCGGCCATGCCCATGGACTACTACGTGTGGCTGGTGCGCGGCCAGGGCCGGGAATTCGTGGTCGATACGGGGTTCGGCGCCGAGATGGCGCAAAAGCGCGGGCGCACGCTGCTGCGCCATCCCGCTGAAGGCCTGGCCCTGCTGGACGTGGACGTGGCCAAGGTCCAGGACGTGATCATCACCCACCTGCATTACGACCATGTCGGCACGTTCGACAGTTTTCCTGCCGCGCGCTTTCACCTGCAGGACGATGAAATGTCCTACGCCACCGGGCGTCACATGTGCTACCGGCAGTTCAATCACGGCTACGAAGTCGACGAGGTGGTGGGCATGGTGCGCCTGGTCTACAAGGACCGGGTGCGTTTCCACAAAGGCAGCGCCGACCTGGCTCCCGGCCTGAGTATCCACCGGATCGGCGGGCACACGCATGGCCTGCAGTGCGTGCGCGTGCACACCAAGCGGGGCTGGATCGTGCTGGCGTCCGATTGCAGCCACTACTACGAGCACTTCGAGAAGAAGCGCGCCTTCACCACGGTATTCCACGTGGGTGAACTGATCGACGGATACAACAAGCTGGACATGCTGGCGGACAGCCCAAGGCACATCGTGCCAGGGCACGACCCCCTGGTAATGCAACGTTACCCCGCGGCCTCCGGCAAGCTCGAGGGCGTTGCCGTGCGCCTGGATGAAGAACCCGACTATTGATGCATTCCCCAACCCGCCCCTTGAATCGACAGAGACAACGCGATGAGTAGTTCACAACCGCCGCTGCTGGAGCACGCCACCCGCGACCTGGCCCGCTTCGCGGCGCAGTTCCGCTATGAAGACATTCCCGCCGAGGCCGTGGAGCGCATGAAGACCAGCCTGCTCGACAGCATCGGCTGCTGCCTGTACGGCGCCACCTTGCCATGGACGCAGCGCGTGCAGGCCATGGCCGAGGCCGAGCAGGCGGCGCCGGTGGCCAGCCTGTGGGGCAGCGGCCGCAAGACCTCGATCGCCAACGCCGCGATGGTCAACGGCACGGCGGGCCACGCCTTCGAGCTGGACGACATCCATAAAGAGTCCATCGTGCACGCTGGCTCGATCGCCCTGCCCGTGGCGCTGGCCTATGCCGAGCGCGACGGCAACTGGAGCGGACGCAAGCTGGTCACCGCCTTGGTGGCCGGCTATGAGGTCGGCACCCGCGTGGGCAACGCCGCCACCATGAGCCTGTTCTACCGCGGCTTTCATCCGCAGGGCACGTCCGGCGTGTTCGTGGCGGCGGCGGCGGCGGGCAAGGCGCTCAAGCTCGACGCGAACCGCATGCAGCATGCGCTGGGCATCGCGGGCTCGCAGGCGGGCGGCCTGATGGCCGCCCAGGAGGGCGCCATGGTCAAGCGCTTCCACGCCGGCCGCGCGGCGCAAGGCGGTGTGTACTCGGCGGAACTTGCCAGCCGCGACTTTACCGGTATCGTCGATGTGCTGGAGGCGAGCTACGGCGGGTATCTTTCCTCGTATGCCGACACACCCAATGCCTCACGCCTGACCGACGGCCTGGGCAAGGCCTGGGAAACCGCCAAGGTCGGCTACAAACCGCACGCCAGCGTCACCAGCATCCACGCCGCGCTCGACGCACTGACGCACATCATGCAGTCCCACGGGTTGAAGGCCGCCGACATCGCCTCGATCCGCGCCGGCGTCAGCCACATGACCTACGTGCACTGCGCCTGGGAATACAAGGCGCAGGGAGTGACGGCCGCGCAGATGAACCTGTACTACGGCCTGGCCGTGATCGCGCACGACGGCGTCGCCTTCGTCGACCAGTACGACGAGAAACGCCTGGCCGATCCGGCGCTTCTCGACCTGATCAAGCGCACACGGGCCTACGAAGACGCGGAGATCGAGGCCATGGGCCCGCCGTTCCGCCACGCCGCCACGGTCACGGTACAGACCCGCGATGGCCGCGAATTCACCCACCGCATTCTGAACCGGCGCGGCAGCCCCGAGAATCCGATCTCGGCCGATGACGTGGAATACAAGTTCCGCAACGTGGCTCGTTCCTGCCTGCCGGCCGACAGGCTCGACCGCCTGGTCGAACTGTCCCGGCGCCTGGACACCCTGTCCAGCCTGGACGAACTGATCTCCATCGTCAGCGCCGCCCGCGCCTGATCTTCTTTCACATCACCGGTTTTCCAACTTACACGACACGACCATGGCACAGACTATCGCTGAACAACTCGCCACCCACTTCGCCAAGTTCGACTACGAGACCTTGACACCAGCCACCCGCAAGGCCGTCAAGCGCCTGTTGCTGGACTACCTGGGTGTGGGCGTGGCCGGCAGCCAAACCGGCAGCGGCAAGGTCGCACGCGAATTCGCCACGGTTACCGGCGGCCTTGAGCAGGCCACCCTGATCGGCGACGGCCGGCGCGTGCCGGCCATGCAGGCGGCGCTGGCCAATGCCATTTCGTCCCATAGCGTCGAACTGGACGATATCGATGTGCTGGCGCTGTTCCACTTCAGTCCTCCCATCTATTCGGCGGCACTGGCCACGGCCGAGCAGGAAGGCAAGGATGGCCGCGCCCTGCTGGCCGCGCTGGCGGCTGGCTGCGAAATGATGGAACGCCTGAGCAGGGCGGCCAATAATTCCCTGCGCAACCGGGCGTACCACACCACGCCCACCTGCGGCATCTTCGGCGCCGCCATCGCTTCCAGCCTGCTGCTGGGCAACACGGAAGCACAGATCGTGTCGTCGCTGGGCCTGGCCGGCGCGCAGTCGGGCGGCCTGATGGAAATGTACGGCCCGTCGATGCAGAAACGGTTCAACCCCGGCCCCGCGTCGCGCAGCGGCGTTACCGCCGCCGTCATGGCCAAGCTGGGTTTCACTGGCGCGGCCACTATTTTCGAGGGCGAGCGCGGCTGGCTGAAGGCCTTCACCGACTCGAATGACCCATCCCAGCTGACGCGGGGCCTGGACCAGCCCTACGAGCTGGACATCGAATTCAAACCCTATTCTTGCGCCCGCCCGATCCATAACGCCATCGACTGCGCGCTGGATATCCGCAAGAAGTATGCGCCCGACCTCGACCGCATCAAGCGCATAACCATGGCGCGCCACCCCGACTGGGCGCTGTACCACCAGAATGCCCGGCCCCAGACCTACCACGAAGCGCAGGTAAGCCTGCCGTACTCGGTGGCCGTGGCCTTCACCGACGGCCAGGCACTGTTCCCGCAATACAACGATGCGCGCCTGCAGGAACCCATGCTGGCCAGGTTGTCGGAAATGCTCCAGATCACAGTGGACGACACCCTGCCGCGCGGCGTGTCGTGCAAGCTCGCCGTGGAAATGGATGACGGCACCAAGTACGTATCGCAGGTGGACTATCCCAAGGGGTCGATCCAGAACTCCATGTCCGACGACGAACTGCGCGCCAAGTTCGACAGCCTGACGATTCCGGTAATAGGTTCGGCGCGCTCGGCCGAGGCGGCCGCAATGGTGGCGGATATCGAGCAGTGCAAGGACATCGGCCTGCTGATGCGCCTGCTGGCGCCGTCGGGCAACTGACATGGCTGACATGGCCGCGATCCAGAGGGCCGGCGAGCTGCCCACGTACGAGGTGTACGCGCTGAAGTACGCGACGCGGCCGGCCCGGCGTTCCGCCAATTTCGTGGGGGGAGACCCTCACGACGGGCCGATGCCGATGGATTACTACGTGTGGGTCGTGCGCAATCGAGACCGCCTGGTCCTGGTGGACACCGGCTTCTTCCAGGACATGGCCGACAAGCGCCGTCGCACCCTGTTGCGCACGCCGGTCCAGGCCCTGGCGCTGGCCGGCATCCAGGCGGCCGACGTGCGCGACATCATCATCACCCACATGCACAACGACCATGTCGGCACCTTCGATGCCTGGCCCAATGCGCGTTTCCACCTGCAGGATGCCGAAATGGACTACGCCACTGGCCGGGACATGGCTTGCGAGATACACAGCCGGGCATATGAACCCGACCACGTGGCGGGGCTGATCCGGCTGGTGTACGGCGGCCGTGTCGCATTTCACGATGGCGACGGCGACATTGCCCCCGGCATCAGCGTGCACCGCGTGGGCGGCCACACGGCGGGAATGCAGGTGGTGCGGGTGCACACGGCGCGCGGTTGGGTGGTTTTGGCGTCTGACGCCAGCCATTTCTACGAACATATCCAGACGCGCCGCAGCTTCACGCTGGTGTTCCACGTGGGCGATCTGTTCCAGGGCTACGCGCGCATCGAGGCGCTGGCGCAATCGCCCGACCACGTCATACCCGGCCATGATCCGCTGGTGATGCACAGGTATCCGCCCGCGAGCCGGGAACTGGACGGGATCGTGGCCAGGCTGGATGTGCCGCCGATACAGCAATAGCCGCCGCCAGCAAGCGGGCGATCAACGATAAGGGGCAGGAGGCATGCAATAGATGGGAAAGTTGGCCGGGGCGGCCGGCCAGGATGCCCAGGCGCCGGGCCCGGACAAGGCCCCCGGGGAGCCGAGGCGGTTGAAGACCAATTACACATCAACGGAGACTGATCATCGAGGTTAGCCCGGGCAAGTCCCCGCGAACCGAAGAGGGTCATACAGACAAACCATGTTCACCAAGAATTCCGGAATCTCGCGCCGCGGCATGCTGGGCGCGCTGCTCATCTCTGCACTGGCGGCTGCAGCGGCGCCGGCCGCCGCGGCCGACAACTATCCGTCCAGGCCCGTCACCATGGTGGTGGGTTTCCCGCCGGGCGGCTCGAACGACATCGTGGCCCGCATCATCGCGCCCAAGCTGGGCGAAGTCCTGGGCGTGTCGGTGGTGGTGGAAAACAGGCCTGGCGCCAACGCCACGATCGGCACCGAGTACGTGGCGCGCGCCAAACCCGATGGCTACACCATCACCCTGGGCAGCGTAAGCCCGCTGCTGCTCAGCTATTACGCTTATCCCAACCTGCCGTATGACCCCTACAAGGACCTGTCAGGCATCACCACGGTGGCGTCCACGCCGGAACTGCTGGCGATCAATCCTGGCGTGCCCGCCAAGAACCTGGCCGAACTGGTGGCGCTGTCGAAGAAGCAGGACATCACGCTGGCGTCGGCCGGCAGCGGCGGCTTGCCGCACCTGGCGATCGAGCTGTTCAAGGCGGCATCGCAGGGCCGCGTCGTGCACGTGCCGTACAAGGGTGCCGGGCCGGCCATGGTGGATGCCGCGGGCGGCCATGTCACGGGCACCATCGTCGACCTGCCGGCGCTGCACAAGCTGGTAACGGCCGGACGGCTGCGTCCCATAGCAGTCACCGACACGAAGCGCTCGTCCATCATGCCCGAGGTGCCGACCACGGTCGAGAACGGCCTGCCATCGGTGATCGCGTTCAACTGGTTCGCCGTGATGGGCCCCAAGGACATGCCCATGGACATCCGCAAGGCCCTGCACGACGCACTGGTCAAGACAATGAACGACCCGGACACCAAGGACAAACTCGAGAAGCTGGGCATCGGGCCGTTCACACAGGAATCCCCCACGGCGTTCGACGCGTTCATGAAGGAAGAGGGCGAACGCTGGGGCAAGCTGATCAAAGATGCCGGCGTTAAATCGAATGGCTGATCCAGGGGCGACGGACATGTTGCTGGCACAACCGGGACAGGTGGGCCGCCTGCGCCTGAAGAACCGTGTCGTGATGGCGCCCATGGGCACCAACTACAGCACGACCGACGGGTTGTCGACGGAGCGCGACAGGCGCTACTACGAGGAACGGGCCAAGGGCGGCGTCGGCATGATCATGACCGAGGCCATGGTGGTAACCGAACACGCCCGTCCGCACCAGAACTCGCTGTGCTGTTATCACGACCGGTTCATTCCGGGCCTGGCCAGTATCGTCGAAACTATCAAGAAACACGACTGCCACGTGTTCGGCCAACTGAACCACCGCGGCGGGCTGCTGCGCCGCTCGGTGCTGAACATGGAGCCTGTCGGGCCGTCGCCGTGGGTCAACCCGAACACGGGCGACAAGGTGCGGTCGCTGGCGGTGGACGAGATCGTCGACATCCAGAAGCAGTTCGTGGCCAGCGCGCGCCGCCTGTGGCTGGCGGGCTACGACGGCGTCGAGATCCACGCGGCCAACGGCTACCTGTTCCAGCAGTTCTTCAGTCCGCGCGTGAACCAGCGCACCGACGCCTACGGCGGTTCGCTGGAAAACCGCATGCGGCTATTGCTGGAAACGATCGACCGCCTGCGCGACGCGCTGCCCGACCTGTGCCTGGTGGTGCGGTTGTCGGCCAGCGAATTCGCCACGGGCGGCTACAGCGGCGCCGACATCATCGCGCTGGCGCAGGCGGTGGAGCGCGCGGGGGTTGACGCCATTGATCTTTCCGGCGGCAGCAACGAAAGCCCGCAGCTGTCGAAGTTCTGCATCCAGCCGCCCTCGTTTCCACGCGGCTGCCTGGCCCCGCACGCCAGGCCGATCAAGCAACAGGTGGGTATCCCCGTGTTCGTGGCCGGCCGCATGGTCGAGCCGCAGGACGCCGAGGCCATGCTGGCATCGGGCAGCGCCGACTTCGTATCGATAGGCCGCGCGCTGTACGCCGATCCCCACTGGTGCGACAAGGCGTTCGGCAAGATCCGGGCGCCGATCCGCCAGTGCATCGCGTGCAATGTCTGCTTCGAGCGCCTGACACTGGAGAAAGACGTTTCCTGTGTGCAGAACCCGATGATAGGCACCGAGTTCGAAGCCCTGGAGTATGCCGAGCCGCAGCTGTTTCCCGCGCCGAAGGCAGGACGCCTGCGTGTGCTGGTGCTGGGCGCGGGCGTGGCGGGCATCGAGGCCGCACGCGTACTGAAAGGCCGCGGCCATGACGTCGCCGTGTGGGAAAAGCGCGCGCAACCCGGCGGCCAGATGCCGCTGGCGGTGGCCTCGCCCGACAAAAGCGAGGTCGAGCCGGTCTGGAGCTATCGCTGGAAAACCGTGCAGGCGCTGGGCGTGCCGGTGTGCCTGGGCGTACACGCCGACAGCACGCGGATCCGCGCATTCGCGCCGGACCACATCGTGGTCGCCACGGGCTCGCGCCCCGCCAGGCCGCCCCTGGACCTGGCGGCGCTGAGCCCGGACGTGCGCGTGTTGCACGCCTGGGAAGTGCTGGCCGACCTTGATGATGTCCGGCCCGGGCTGCGGGTCACCATCGTGGGCGGCGGCATGGTGGGCGCGGAAACCGCGGACGCGCTGCGGGTACGGGGCGCGCGCATCACCGTACTGGACCGCCTGCCCATCATTGCCACGGGCATGGCGCGCAACAACCGGTATGAATTGGTCGAACGCCTGGCGGCCGACGGCGTCGACATGATCACCCAGTGCCGCATCCTGGGGGTGCAGGCAGGCCAGATCGAGATCCAATGCGGCGACTCGCCGGCCCAAAGCCTGCCCATCGGTGACTGGCTGGTCTTTGCCACCGGCCCCAGGCCCGAACTGGACGTCCTGGACGAAATCAAGGCCAGCGGCGTCCCGTACACACGCATTGGCGACTGCAACGCCCCCGGCGACTTCCTGGCCGCCATCCGCGATGGCTGGATGGCGGCATTGTCGATGGACCACATTACCCAGAACGATGGGCAAGGCACGCGCCTTAGCCCATCCCCACACAAGGAGACAAGCTCATGAAGAAGATATTCCCGGCGCTATGCGCCGGCCTGCTGGCCGCGGCCACGCTGTCGCCGGCGGCCCGGGCGGCCGACAAGTATCCCAGCCGGCCGATCCGCGTGGTGATCATGTTCCCGGCGGGAGGCAGCGCCGATATCGTCAGCCGCATCGTCACCCAGAAAGTGAGTGACATGTCGGGCTTCAACTTCGTGGTAGAAAACCGCCCGGGCGCGGGCGGCAACCTGGCCCTGGATGCCGTGGCCACCGCGCCTGCCGACGGCTACACGGTGGTTTTCGCCACGCCAGGCATCGCCATCAACCCCAGCCTGTACGCCAAGGTTCCCTACAAGCTCGCGGATTTCAAGGCGATTTCACTGGTGGGCGAGGCTCCCCTGGTGCTGCTGGCACGGCCGTCGCTGGGCGCGAAATCAATCGACGACCTGGTACAGATGAGCAAGAAGGCGCCGGATGCCATCCGTTTCGGCAGTTCGGGCAATGGCAGCTCTTCCCATCTGGCCGCCGAAGTACTGCGCACCATGACCGATCTGCAGTACCTGCACGTGCCCTACAAGGGCGGCGGCCCCGCCATGACCGACGTAGTGGGCGGCCAGACCGACATCACCATGCAGCCCATCGCCGAAAGCCTGCCCTTCATCCGCGACCAGCGCTTGCAGGCCATGGGCCAGACGGGCCGCGTGCGTTCGCCCATCGCCCCGGACATTCCCACCATCGAAGAGGGCGGCGTGCCGGGCTATGCATCCACGACCTGGTATATGCTGGCCGCGCCGGCCAAAGTGCCCCGGGAAGTGGTCGACACACTGGCCGAGAAGTTTTCCGAGGCCTTGAGTCAACCGGATCTGCGCGAAAAGCTGCAGAATATCGGCATCACGACGATCAACGGCGGCCCCGGACAGGCCGGCGAATTCCTGGCGAGCGAGGCCGCCCGCTGGGAAAAACTGATCACCGCCGCCAAGATCCGGCTTGAATAGCGGCGCACCGAAGTATTCGACGAAGGAAATCCGATGAGTCAATCGACGAAGCAAGTCCTGCGTGAAAAAGTGGCTCGCCGCGACGGCCTGATCGTGGCCGGGGCATTCAACGCCATGAGCGCCAAGATAGTCGCTGACCAGGGATTCGAAGCGGTATACCTGACCGGCGCCGGGCTGACCAATATGCACTACGGCGCGCCAGACCTTGGCATCATCGGCCTGCGCGACGTAGCCGACGCCACCCTGCGTATCCGCGAGGCGGTGGAAGGCTTGCCGCTGATCGTCGACATCGACACCGGATTCGGCAACGCGGTCAACGCCTGGCACACCGTGCGCGCCCTGGAACGCGCCGGCGCCGATGCCGTCCAGATCGAGGACCAGGTTTTCCCTAAACGTTGCGGCCATTTTGCCGGCAAGGCGGTGGCCCCCTTGCCGGAAATGCTCGACAAGATCCGCGCGGCCACCGATGCGCGCAAGGATGCGGATTTCCAGATCATCGCGCGCACGGATGCCCGGGCGGTCGAGGGCTTCGACGCGGCCATCGAGCGGGCACAGCAATTCGCCGAGGCGGGCGCCGACATCCTGTTTGTCGAGGCCATGACCAGCCTGGAGGAAATCCGCAAGATTCCCCAGTTGCTGAAGCAACCCTTGCTGATCAACATCGTGGTGGGCGGCAAGACACCCACGCTGGCCGCCCGGGAGCTGGGCGGCATGGGCTACAGCCTGGTGTTGTATGCCAACGCGGCGCTGCAGGGCGCGGTGCTGGGCATGCAGAATGCGCTGTCCACGCTCAAGCGCGATGGCAAACTGGACGAAGATCCCGCGCTGCTCGCACCCTTCAACGAGCGGCAGCGCCTGGTGGACAAGCCTTTGTACGACGAGCTGGAAAAACGCTACGCCGAACGGTAAGCAATCGGGCGCCGGTTTTTTATTTACAATGCACCCCCTTAGCCCGCCGCGCGCCAGCGTGGCGGCGCTTGCGCCGGTGTAGCTCAGTTGGTAGAGCAGCTCACTTGTAATGAGAAGGTCGAGGGTTCGATTCCTTTCACCGGCACCAATCAACCGGCCTGGCCTGGCCGCACTGCCAGCACACGGTGAACTGCGGTTCCAGCCATTCGCCGCAGGCTTCGCAATGCCAGTGCGACTGAAGCTGTTGCGTGCCTTGGGCAGGCCCGTCGATGAGACGCATGGCGGTGTCCCTGTCGCGTTCGTGTTCTATCCATAGATCCGGCCCGCATTGGTCGACGGGTATTTCGCCGGCCCCGCCCTGCAGGTACACGCCGGTCAGGCGGCAGGAAATGCCCGCCTGCCGCAGCAGGTTGGCCCAGTGCTGGCCCAGCATCAAATCGGGTGCGCGCGTCAGTCTGATCATCTGCTCCACCGCAAAGAAGAAGCGATGCTGCAGATCATAAACGTAGACGGATCGGGCCGCCCAGCCGGGCTTACTTCGCCGCAGTTGCGCTGGCGGGCTGCCGGGAGGTCGCCGCGCCGGCAACGCGTTGCGTGAAGACCAGCACGTTGCCCAGCATGACCAGGGCCAGCCCGGCCAGGGCCAGCCAGGTCCATTGGTAGCCTTCCGCCACGGTGGAAATGCTCAGGGCCACCACGGGAAACAATACGGTGCAGTAGGCGGCCCGCGCCGGCCCCATGCGGCCCACCAAGGTCAGATAGGCGGTAAACGCAACAATGGACCCGGCAAATACCAGGTACAGCAGCGCGCCCACGTAGCTGGGCGAGGAATCGAACCCGAACGGCTGGCCTGTAAGCAGGCAGCCGGCCAGCAGCACCAGCGACCCATACAGCATGCTGTAGGCATTGCCCGTCCAGGGCCCGATGCCGGCGCGTTGCTGAGCCGACGACAGCATATTGCCGGTGGAAAAGCACAGCGTGCCCAGCAGCGCCAGGCCCAGCCCCAATAGGGTTTCGTGGCTGGCTTGCTGGCCGGCCACTTCGGGCCAGAATAGCAGGGTCAGCCCCGCCAGGCCGAAGGCGCCGCCCAGCATGACCCGTGCGGAAATACGCGTGCCGAACCAGATTCGCGCGTTCAGCACGTTCCACAGAGTGGACGCGGAAAACACCACCGACACCAGGCCGCTGGAAATCCATTGTGTGGCGCTGTAGAAGCACAGGAAGTTCAGGCAGAACAGGCACAGGCCCTGGCCCAGGCACAACAGATGGCCTCGGCGGTCCAGCTGCTGCAGGCGCCCCAGCAGCGCCAGGCCCGCCAGCATGACCAGCGCGGCCAACCCGAAGCGGTAGAAAATCGATACCGGGATGGCAACCACCCCCAGTTGCAGCTTGATGGCGATCCAGGTGGACCCCCAGATCAAGACAGTCAGCAGGTACAGGAAAGCGTTCACGATGGCGGCCCGTGCAATACACGCGCGCCGCGGCGCCAGGCGAGGACGCAACGGGCACGAGGGGAAGCCAGTGTAGAGGCCCGAAGGGCGCGCAGATTGCCGATTCTTGCGCTTTTCTTGGCGCGGAACACCCTGCATCGCGCGGAACCGGCTGGCTGGCGTACGATGGCTGGATCATGAGCAAGTTCGCTTCGGCGCCGGCCGATTTCGCCCTGTTCCATACGCTGCGGGACGCCAATGTCCAGCTGGACCGTGCCGTCTCGCTGGGCGAGGGGCTGGCCGTGGCCCAATGGAACCGCGACCAGCGCGCCGAACGCTCGCTGATGAACTACGACACGCCCGGACACCACACGCTATCGCTGTATCTGCAAGGCGGCGAAACGTGTTTTCGGCTAAGCCACCGCGACCGCCACGGCGGGGCGGGAAAATTCTGCGTGCTGCCCGACCAGCACCATTCGCGCTGGAGCATGAATGAAAACGTGCGCTTCCTGCACTTGTACATTGCCCCGCAGCGCCTGGCGCGCGAAGCCTTGATGCGGCTGGACCGCGAACCGCGCGACCTGGAATTGCGCGACCAGACCTATATCCAGGACCCGTCGCTGGCGCAAGTGTGCCAGGCCTTGCTGGAGGCCGACTGGAATGCGCCAGCGGCCAGGCTGGCCGCCAGCAGCGCCGCCGAAACCGCATTGCACCACCTGCTGGCGCAGAATACGGCGCGCGTCGCGCGGCCCGCCGCCCTGGGCGGGCTGGCGCCAGCCGTGCGGCGCCGGGTGCGCGACTATATCGATGCCCATCTCGACCAGCCCCTGACACTGGACGTGCTGGCCGGCGTGGCGGCACTGTCCACATATCATTTCGCGCGCATGTTCCATGCTTCGTTTGGCGAGCCCCCGCATGCCTGGGTATTGGGACGCCGCCTGGCCCAGGCGCGCAGACGCCTGGCGTCCACACGCGACGACCTGGCCGGCGTGGCCCGGGCCTGTGGTTTTGGCAATGCCAGCCACCTGAACCGGGCGTTCCACCAGGCCACGGGCATGACACCGGGTCAGTACCGGCTGGCCGTGCTGGGCCGGAATTAATGTGTCCCCAAAATTTCCGCATAGAACTCAAGCGGCGCAGGGGAGTCTAAAATAGCTGATCTCCCAGAGAACCGGGCAAGCTGCCCTGCCTACTATGCCTATTGCCAATCCGACCTACGAACAGGCCTATTCCGACCAGCGCTTCTGGCGCAAGGCAACGCGCCATGCGTCGTCGGTGGGCCGGCAGGCCCTGGAAAAGGCCCTGTGGCTGTACTACGCCGTGCAGAACCCGGCTACGCCCAAATGGGCGCGCCGGGTCATTTATGGCGCGCTGGGTTACTTCGTACTGCCGCTGGACGCCTTTCCCGACTTGGCGCCCGTGGTTGGCTATACCGACGATCTCAGCGTCATGACCGCCGCGCTGGCCACGGTGGCGTTCTATATCAACGACGACGTCAAACAGCAAGCCAGTACCAAGCTGAACAGCTGGTTTGGCGGGCGCGGCACGGCAACCCCCACGCGCGCAGGCTGAATGGCCTCCCGCAACGCCGGGGCCGCTTCCACATCGCCCATGCCCGACGGTGACCCGGCCGGCTGGGAAGCACACTGGCTGGCCGAGACCATCCGGCTGCGGGAAGAACATTGGGGGCCGCTGGAAGATGCCGACGCCGTGCGCACCGCGCGCGGCGCTCCCCACGACCTGGAAAGCCGCATTCTGCTGCGGGCGCGCCTGCTGGGCCGCCGCGACGGGCTGGACAGCCTGTTGGGGCGCTGGCGCCAGGGGGCCGTGTTCAGCCTGGTGATCCTGCTGCTGCTTGCGCTGGCGGCGGGTATCGGTTCAGCCGCGGGCGCGCTGGGCGATGGCGCCCGGCCGGTAAATGTACTGTGGGCCGTGGGCGCGCTGCTGGGCGTGCACGCGCTGACCTTCCTGCTGTGGCTGGCGTCGTTCCTGCTGCGCCCCGGGGGCACCACCGGGCTGGGCCGCCTGTGGCTATGGGCCACCCGCAAACTGGCGCGCGGCCCCGACGCGGCG
>NZ_JAJMLX010000108.1 GCF_020991325.1 Bordetella petrii
GGACGTATGAAAACCAGAGATCTGGCGCATCGGACATGGAGTGGGGTTTCCCCGGGTGGACGTGAATGGGTGCCGCGCTGGCTCTGGCCTGCACCGGCGCGCATGCGGCCGAAGGCACCACCACGCTGGAGCCGGTGGTGGTCAGCACCAGCACCTGGATCGCCCAGCCAGCGTTCGATGCCCCCGCATCGGTAGATATCATCGAAGGCCGCGCCATGCGCGACAGCCGGCTGCAAGTGAACCTGTCGGAAAGCCTGAATGGCGTGCCGGGCCTGCTGGTACAGAACCGCCAGAACTACGCGCAAGACCTGCAATTGTCGCTGCGCGGCTTCGGCGCCCGCTCGACATTCGGCGTGCGCGGCGTGCGCCTGTATGTGGACGGCATTCCCGCCACCATGCCGGACGGCCAGGGGCAGACGTCCAATATCGACATTGCCTCGATCGACCGCGTGGAAATCCTGCGCGGGCCGTTTTCCGCATTGCATGGCAATTCGTCGGGCGGCGTGATCCAGATCTATACCGAGCCGGGTGCGGGCCCCCCGCGCATCGGCGCCGATTTCGCCGCCGGCAGCGACGGCCAGCGCCGCTATGGCGCGCAGGCCAGCGGCTCGCAAGGCAACGAGCCGCGTGAACTGAGCTATCTGCTCAGCACCAATCGCTACCTGACCGACGGGTACCGCCAGCACAGTGCCGCGCGCAAGACCTTGGCCAACGCCAGGCTGGGCATCGGGCTGGACGCCGGCCGCCGCCTGACCCTGGTGTTGAACAGCGTGAACCTGACGGCGGACGACCCGCAGGGCCTGACGCGCCAGGAATTCGAGGAAGACCCGCGTGCCGCAGCGCCCAGCGCGCTGCTGTTCAACACCCGCAAGACCGTGCGCCAGGCGCAAGGGGGCGCCGTCTACGAGCATCCCCTGGATGGCGACAACGATCTGCGCGTGATGCTGTATTACGGCCAGCGGCACACCCGCCAGTTCCTGTCCATCCCCGTAGCGGTGCAGGCCGCGCCGGGCCAGGCCGGCGGCGTGATCGACCTGCAGCGCGACTACGGCGGCGCCGATGTGCGCTGGACGTCGCGCCTGAAGCTGGCCCGCCGGCCGTTCACCGTGGCCGCCGGCGTTGCCTATGACACCATGACCGAAGACCGGCGCGGCTACGAAAACTACATCGACACGCCGCAAGGCCCCGAACTGGGCGTGCAGGGCGCGCTGCGCCGCAAGGAACGCAACACCGTCTGGAACCTGGACCCCTACGTGCAGGCTACCTGGCAATTCGCGCCGGCATGGCAGTTGGAGGCCGGCCTGCGCTACAGCACGGTACGCTTCGATTCGCACGACCAATACATCGCCCCCGGCAATGGCGACGACAGCGGCAAGGCCCGCTACCGCAAGGCCCTGCCCGTGGCGGCGCTGCGATACCAGGTCAACCCCGGCCTGAACCTGTACGCCACCGCCGGCCGGGGTTTCGAGACCCCCACGTTCAACGAGATTTCCTATCGCCCCGACGGCCGGCCCGGCTTGAACTTCGGCCTGCAGCCCGCGGTGAACACCAGCGTAGAGGCCGGCGCCAAGGCCCGCATCGCGCAAGGCCTGTTTACCGCCGCCGTGTTCCATACCCTGACCGACGATGAAATCGTGGTCGATACCAACCAGGACGGCCGCACCACTTACCAGAACGCGGGCCGCACCCGCCGGCAAGGCGTCGAGCTGAGTTGGTCCGGCAGCATCGCGCGCCACTGGCAGGCC
Organism: Bordetella petrii; assembly: GCF_020991325.1. GTDB lineage: Bacteria > Pseudomonadota > Gammaproteobacteria > Burkholderiales > Burkholderiaceae_B > Bordetella_A > Bordetella_A petrii_E. The sequence continues at coordinate 1,746 of NZ_JAJMLX010000108.1, forward strand.
ACGCTGGCCTATACCTGGCTGGACGCTCGTTACCGCGACGGTTTCTACGATGGCGAGCCCCTGCCCGAAAACCGCGTATCAGCCGGCAATCGCATTCCGGGCATCGCCCGGCACTCGGCTTATGCCTCGCTGGCCTGGACGCCGCCGCAAGGCTGGCGCGCCGGAGTGGAAGGCCGCTACCTCAGTTCGCTTTACGCCGACGACGCCAACCAGCACAGCGCGCCCGGCTACTTCACCGCCGCCGTCCATGCCGGCTACGCCTGGTCCTGGCAGGACTGGCGATTCGACGCCTACGCCCGCATCGACAACCTGCTCGACCGCCAGTACGCGGGCTCGGTCATCGTCAACGCCGGGCAAGACCGCTACTACGAGCCCGCCCCGGGCCGCGCCTGGGCCGCCGGCCTGGCCGCCACGTATCGGTTCTAGCGTGCCGCAAGCCGCCGCGGCGAGTTTTCCCGGGGAACGCCGGGTGTCTGGCTCCCGCCAGGGTGCCGGACACCGTCCTGCTGAGACTGTCATGGCATACAACGGTGTCTGGCACCCGGAGGGAGCCAGACACCCGGCTGTTCCCGCGCAAACTTGCAGCGGCTGAAGTTGCGCCGTGGAGGACGGGCGCCGGGCAATGCGAACCCATACTTGACATTGCTCTCGCTCAATACTATCGTACGATACATCGTAAGATATTAGAGAATGTTCATGCGCCCTCTTTTCCCACACTTTCCTGGTTTCCCCGGCCTGGCGCGCCATCCCATGCACCTGCACCCCCCTGGCCACCGCGGCCGGCGCGGCGGGCGCGGCGGGATGGGCGGCGGCCACGGCATGGACGGTGACGGCAGCGGCATGATGCGCGGCCGCAAGTTCGCTGCCGACGAACTGCAGTTGATGCTGCTGGCGCTGCTGGAGGAACAGCCCCGCCACGGCTACGAACTGATCAAGGAACTGGAAGCCCGGTCCAACGGTTTCTACACCCCCAGTCCCGGTGTCATCTACCCCGCGCTGACATACCTTGAAGAACTGGACTACGCCACCGTGGAAACACATGGCAACCGCAAGCGCTATCACCTGGCCGACACCGGCCGCACCTATCTGGACGCCCAACGCGAACGCGTCGAGCGGCTGTTTGCCCTATTGCAGCATGCCGCCCGCAAAATGGCCTGGATGAAACAGGCCTGGCAGGGCGAGGCCGGCGTACAGGAAGCCGTGGAATCCACCGGCTGGCTGCGCGAATTCGTGGACGCCCGCCGCGCCCTGCGCGAGGCGTTGTTGCGCCGTACCGATGCCGGCACCGACGAACAGCGCCGCATCGCCGCCGTGCTGCGCCGGGCCACGGCCGAGATCCTGGGCGAACCGGCCCCGCCCTGTGATCCAACCTGACAAGGACATTCATGGACCCTTCCCCCTCTACTGACGTCCGTGCCGTGCAAAAAGTGCGGCACCCGCTCAAGGCGCGCCTGCTGCAGGTGCGCCAGGTGCAGCGCATCGGTTCGTGGCTGGTGCGCGTGACGCTGGGCGGCGACGACCTGGCCGGTTTCGTATCGGCCTCGTTCGACGACCACGTCAAGCTGTTCCTGCCCGGCGACGACGGCATGCCCGTCATGCCCATCATCGGCCCGCAAGGCCCGGAATTTCCCGAAGGGCAGCCCCGTCCCATCGCGCGCGACTACACCCCGCGCCGCTATGACGCCAGAACTGGCGAGCTGGACATCGAATTCGTGCTGCACGGCCACGGCCCCGCCACCACCTGGGCGGCCCAGGCCAAACCGGGCCAGTACCTGGGCGTGGCCGGGCCGCGCGGCTCGTTCATCATTCCGCAGGATTTCGACTGGCACCTGCTGATCGGCGACGAAACGGCCCTGCCCGCCATAGCCCGCCGGCTGGAAGAGCTGCCTCGCGGCAAGCGCGTGCTGGCCATCATCGAAACCCGCCACCCGGACGCCCGCATCGCCCTGCCCACCCGCACCGACCTGAGCCTGCATTGGGTGCACGAGAACGTCGAACCCCGCAACGGCCAACCCGTGCTGGAACGCGTGGTACGTCGCCTGGCGCTGCCAGAAGGCGACGGCTATGTCTGGGCGGCCGGCGAATCCGCCGCCATCCGCGCGGTGCGCCAGTACCTGGTGCAGGAACGCGGCATCGACAAATCGCGCATCCGCGCCGCCAGCTATTGGCGCCGCGGCGATGCGGGCGCGCACGAAGTGTTTGGCGACTGAACCATGGCACGGTCCCCAGCTTCCACTGCCGCCCGCGATGCGCGCGGCCCCATCGCCGCCGCAATCGCGGCCGTCATCCGAGACGGACAGGTGCTGCTGGTGCAGCGCGCACACGCGCCCGACCAGGGCCGCTGGGCCTTTCCCGGCGGCAAGATCGAACCGGGCGAAACCGTGCACGATGCCGCCGTGCGCGAATTGCTCGAAGAAACCGGCGTGCAGGCCCAGGCCCTGCAAGCGTTCAACGCGGTCGACGTATACGACCGCGACAGCCGGGGCGGCCTCAGGCGCCATTACGTACTGGTCGCCGTACTGTGCCGTTGGCAGCAAGGCGAACCCCGGGCCGGCGACGATGCCCTGGATGCCCGCTGGTTCGCCCTCGCCGACCTGGACTCGCAAGCCCTGGCCCTGAGCTTCGGCGTAGCCGACATCGCACGCCAGGCCGCCACCCTGGCCGCGGACGGGCAGGATTGAACGGCAAATGCCGGACATCGTTTCGTGCCGCACAGTGCGCAACCTGAACGTCAAGCTGCACGCCGGCAGCCACGCCCAGCCCGTGGCGCTGGCCCGGCTGGGGGGGTTGCTGTAGCGGCTGGCTTTGCGGCTTCGTGCTAGCCGCCGGCCCCGCGCAGCAAGCGCTCGAACAAATCCACCGACCCCATCTGGCCTCCCTTCAGCATGACCTCCATGCCGTCCAACGCGGGCACATCGCTGTGCAGGCGGCACAGGGCCACGCCGGGCTCGATGCGCGCCAGGTGCGACAGGCCCCAGGCATCCAGGGCCTGCATGGCCAGGCTCGAGCTGTCGCCGCCCGCCACGCCCAGGCGGTGCACACGCTGCTGCCGCAGTACCGCATCCAGCAGCCGTCCGCCGGCCCGGGCCAGTGCATGGCTGTGTACACCTTGGGTACGCTCGCCCTGCGCATTGTCTATCCAGGCCAGCACATGTTCGCCGCCGCGCAGGGCTTGCGCCAGTTCGGCCGCCATGGCCGCGCGGTAGGCGTCGTCATCGCCTGCCAGGCGTTGCGGATCGAGCCGCACCTTGCGGTACGACACCGCGGCCTGCACCTGCCGCGCCGTCACCGGCGACAGGCTGCCGGCCAGCAACAGCACCGGGCCGGAGGCCGCCGGATAAATATCGGCGGGAGCCGCGGCCGCATTGCCCCATTGGCTGCCCAAGGCCTCGATGACGCTGCTGGCGCCCACGGCCAGCAGCGGTTCGTGCTGCGCCGCCTGGGCCAGCACCGCCCCGATCGCGCCCAGGTCATCCTGCCGGGCTACGTCGAACAAGACCGCATCCGCGCCCTCTGCCTGCAAGGCCCGCATGCGCTCGTCAATGGCGGCGGGGCCCAGCGCGCAGGTACGGTAGTCGATGCTGTCCACCCGGCCCGCGCCCAGCTGGGCGAAGTGCCGGCGCAGGTCGGCCTCGTGCATGGGCGTAACCGGGTGCCGGCTCATGGTGGGATGCCGATCGATGCGGTGCACCTCGCCGTCGGCGGCCGCGTACAACTGCGCGAACACGCAATAGCGTCCCAGGCTGGGCTGCCCGCCCACGATGACGGGCAAGGGCTGCCGTACCGACTGACCCAGTTCCTGCATCGCCACTGCGATATTGCCCACCTGCGCGGCGCTGTCGAAGGTGGAACACACTTTGTAGTGCACCACGCGCGGGCCCAGGCTTTGGAAAAACTGCGCCGCCGGCCGCAGGACGGCGCGCATCGCATCCGGCGCCATGGCCCGGGTGGCGCCGGCGATGCCCAGGCAGTCCAGCGGTCCGGCGCGTTCGCGCTGGGCTGCCGTGGGCACCCCAAAGAAAAGCAGGCTGCGCAGGCCATTGCGCGTGGCCGTGGCCAGCGCATCGGTGGCTCCGGTGAAATCATCGCCGTAGTACGCCAGGCGCGGCGCGGGCAGGTTCATCGCGAGCCGAAAAATGCCAGCGCGCGCGCCAGTTCCGGCGCCTGGTGCGCATAGTCGGCCAGTTGCGCACCGCTACGCGCGGCCTGCCAGGCCTGGCGTATGCTCGTCACTCCCGCCGCCGCGCCGTCGGGATGCGCCAGGATGCCGCCGCCCGCCATGAACAGCAGGTCGTCGCGGCCGATGGCGGCCCAGGTGGCGGGCACGGTGCCCGCCCATTGGCCGGAAGAAAACGCCGGCATCACGGTGTCGTCCTGCGCCAGCCCGGCCGCCAGGGGCGTATAGCAATCGCGCGCGCCGCTGATCACTTCGTCGTCGGGCTGCGAGAACTTGCCCTGCAGGCCATGCACGTGCATGTGGTCTACCCCGGCCAGGCGCCACAGCGTCTGGTATGCCTGGAAGCCTATACCCAGCAGCGGGTGGCGTGACAGGGCGCCGAAGCCGTTGCGGTGCCCATGCAGCACCAGCGGCGTATGGCGCCGCAGGCTCTGAATGGCCGAGTACCCGCAGGCGTTCAGGCTGGCCATGACGCAGGTGCCGCCCTCGCGTTCCACCAAGTCGGCATGGCGCCGCATGGCATCGGTTTCGTCGGTAATGTTGAAGGCCACCATCACCTTTTTGCCGGTGCGCTCGGCATGCTCGCGCACCACGCGCATCACCGCGGGCACGCGCTGCGCCAGCGGCGCGTGCTCGGGGTCGGCGCACACTTCGTCGTCCTTGATGAAGTCCACACCGGCGGCGCACAGCTGCGCCACCAGTTCGGCCGTCTGCTCCGCCGAAAAACCCACGTTGGGCTTGATGATCGTACCTACCAGCGCCCCGCTGGCCACGCCCGCGGCCCGGCGCGTGCCAGCGATGCCCGCGCGCGGAAAATCGAAGCGCGCGCGGTATTCGGCCGGCAGTTGCAGGGTTTCCAGGCGCAGGCCGGTCACCTCGCCCAGGTCATACAGGTTGCCCGCCACGGTGCTGGCAAGCGTGGGCAGGTTGGCGCCGATATTCGCCGGCGGAAATGCAATGTCGATGCGCGCGCGGCGCCACGGCCCCGCCTGGCCGCGCCGTTCCAGCAAGGCATTGGGTAGGCTGGGGGCAGCCGCCTCGTCCAGCAGTTGCACGCGTTCGACCACGGCGCGCGCGCGGGCGCGCAGCGCGTCGGTCTCGCCCGCTACGCGGGTGAAGGTGCCGCACGATTGCTCGCCCGCCATCACCTCGGCCACGGCCGCCGGATCCAACGGGGTTTCAATTACATAGCTGGCGCGGATGCGTCCGTCGCCCTGCGCCGCAAGCGTGGCGCTCATTGCGCCCCCAGGCTGGGGAAGGGGCGCACCGGGTCGCTGCCGTCCCAGCCGTCGGCCGCTTCGCGGATCTGCTGGAACATGCGGCCCTTGGGGCCCGACACTTCGGACAGCTCGATTACCGTGCCCGGGTGATATTCGGTGTCGAAATAGATGAAGCGGCCGCGCTCGCCCACTTCGCCGCGCATCTTGGGCTTGAAGCCTTGCGCCAGCAGGCGTTCCAGATCGGCGTCGTAGTCTTCCGTCCAGTAGGCCACATGCTGCAGGCCCGTGCGGCCCGCCTGCAGGAAATCGCGGTACATCGACGGCACGTCGTTGCGCGTCTGGATCAGTTCCACCTGCACATAGCCAGAATTGGCCAGCGCCACCGAGTTATGCGGCTCGTACGGCAGGTTGTCGTAGTGATAGTCCACGATGGGCACGCGCGGGTTGTAGAACCACGGGCCCACGCCCAGGGTGTTGCTCCAGTAGGCCATGGCGGCCTCGATGTCGGGCACCACATAGCCCAACTGGCGGATCTGGCCGAGAAACCGGCTCATGAAATGCTCCCGTGCGAAAAAAGATCAGTTGTCGAGAAAGCCGATGGAAATCCACGGAATGGCCGCCACCAGGACCAGGCCCACCAGCAGCGCGGCCATATAGCCCCAGATGGGGCCGATGCCCTCGTTGGGGTCTACCTTGCCCACCGCGCAGGCGCCGTAATAGCCTACGCCGAACGGCGGCGCGAACAGGCCCACGCCCATGGCCAGGATGACCACCATGGCGTAGTGCACTTCGTGAATGCCCAGCTCGCGCGCAATGGGAAACATCAGCGGCCCGAACAGCACGATGGCCGGTATGCCTTCCAGCACGCTGCCCAGCACGATGAACGCCACCAGCGACACCGCCATGAAGGTGTACTTGCCGCCGGGCAGCGCGCTCATGGCCTCGGCCAGGTCATGCGCGAAGCCCGACTGCGTCAGCGCCCAGGCCATGGCCGTGGCGCAGCCGATGATGAACAGGATGGCCCCCGACAGCATGGCGGTCTCGGTCAGGATGCCGGGCAGGCGCCGCACATCGAACTGCCGGTACAGCAGCAGGCCCGCAATGACCGAGTACGCGATGCCGATGGTGGAGACTTCCGTGGCGGTGGCCACGCCTTCCACTACCGCCGCGCGGATCACGAAGGGCAAGGCAAGCGCCGGCAGCGCCACCAGGAAGCTCTTGCCGATGACGCCGCGCGCCACGCGCGGCACATTGCTGAGATCTTCGTGGCGGTAGCGCCACCACACGATCACGCACAGCGCCAGGCCCAGCACCAGGCCCGGCAGCATGCCGCCGGTGAACAGCGCCGAGATCGACACACCGGCCACCGAGCCTATCGTGATCAGCACGATGGACGGCGGAATGGTCTCGGTTTGCGCCCCGGTGGTGGACAGCAGGGCGATCAGGTCGCCCGGCTTGGCGCCGCGCTTCTTCATTTCGGGCAGCAACACCGGCGCAATGGCGGCCATGTCGGCGGTCTTGGAACCCGAAATGCCCGACACCAGGTACATGCCGGCAATCAGCACGTAGTTCAGCCCGCCGCGCACGTGGCCCAGCAGGCTGGACAGGAACTGCACCATGGCGCGCGCCATGCCGGTCATCTCGATCAGCATGCCCAGCAGCACGAACAGCGGCACCGCCAGCAGGATCAGGTGCGACATGCCTTCGTCCAGCCGCCCCACCATGACCAGCATGGGGGTGCGCGTGGTAAGGGCCAGGAACCCGAAGGTGGCCAGCGCGAACGAGAACGCAATCGGCACGCCAGCGAACACGCAGGCTCCCACCACGCCCGCGAAGAAAATCACCAGGTTCAGCTTGCCCAGCGTCATCAGCCAGGGGCCGGCCAGCCAGAACAGCAGCGACACGGCGATGGCGGCCAGCACCGCCGGCACCACGTACTGCGTGTGCTCGCTGCGCAGCAGCCGCACAATGCACACCAGCAGCATCAGCAGCGTGCCCGTGGGCAGGGCGGCCGCGCGCCAGGCGTTGCTGATTTCCATGGCGGGCGTGACGATGATGGCCTCTTCGTACGCGTATTCCCAGGCCGGATGGATCAGCAGCACCAGGAACACCAGGGCCGCGGCGAGCGCAAAGGTTTCCAGGAAGGCGCGGGTGGCGGGCCGGCACTTGGCCACCACCGCCGTCATGCGCATGTGCGCCCCGCGCCGCAGGGCGATCACCGCACCCAGCATCGACAGCCACAAGAACAGGATCGAAGCCAGTTCATCGGACCAGACGATGGGTTCGTGGAACACGTAACGAGCCACCACGCCCGACAGCAGCACCGCCACTTCCGCCAGCACCAGCAGGGCCGCCGGCACTTCGGACACGACGCCCAGCGCGCGGTCGGCCCAGGCCAGCAGGCCCGATCCGTTGACCGGGCGCGCCGGCGCGGCGGACGGCGTTCCGGCCGTCCACACAGCCTTGGTCTCGTGGCCCGCGGCCATCACGACACCTTGCCGACGGATTCTTCCAGCAGGGCCCAGGCCTGGGCGCCGAACTTCTGCTTCCATTCGGCGTAAAAGCCCGCCTTGCGCAACTGCTCGCGAAAGCTGTCGGCCTCGGCCGTGTTGAACTGCAGGCCTTTGGATGTCAGCTCGTCCTGCAGCGTGGTGTTCAGCTTGACCAGGTCATCGCGCTGCTGCAGGCCGGCCTCATTGAAGGCGCGCGCGTAGATGGTCTTCAGGTCGTCCGGCAGGCCGCGCCACGCGCGCCCGTTCACCACCAGGTGGTAGCCGTCCCAGCTGTGGTTGGTCAGCGAGCAATACTTCTGCACTTCGTACAGCTTGGCCGTCTGCACGATGGCCAGGGGGTTTTCCTGGGCATCCACCACCTTGGTCTGCAGGGCCGAGTACACCTCGCTGAACTGCAGGCTGGTAGGCGCGGCCGACAAAGACTTGAACAGCGAAATGCCCATGGGGCTGACCGGCACGCGGATCTTCATGCCGTCCAGGTCGGCGGCCGTGGCCACCGGATGCGAACTGCTGGTCACCTGACGGAAGCCGTTGTTCCACATCTTGTCCAGGGTGTACAGGCCCACCTTGGCGAACGCCGCGCGGATGCTGTTGCCCAGCTTGCCGTCCACCGCGTTCCATACTTCCTGGTCATCCGAGAACGCGAACCCGATGGCGGTGATTGCGCTGATGGGCGCCAGCGTGGCGATGACCATGGTGCCCGCGTTGAACATGTCGATGCCGCCGCTGCGCACCTGGGCCAGCATGTCGGTATCGCCGCCCAGCTGGTTGTTGGGGAACACCCGCACTTCCATGCGGCCGTTGCTTTCCTTGGCGACACGGGCCGCCGCTTCCTGGGCGCGGATGTTCAGCGGATGGCTGTTGGGCAGGTTGTTGCCGTACTTGAATACATATTCGGGCGCCGCGGCGCTGGCCAGCCGGGGCACGCCTATCATGCTGGCGGCCAGCGGCAGGCCCGCCAGGGTACGCAGCGCACTGCGGCGCGTGAAGGTCTTGTTATACGTCATGGCACTGTCTCCTGTGCGCAAGCTCACCGGCCTGGGGCCGGCGATGTTGGAAATATCGGAACCGGGTCCGCCCGCCTTGGCGCCGGCCCCCGGGGAATCAATTGCAGCGGGCGTGCATGCCGCCGTCCACGAACAACTCCACGCCATTGATGTAGCGCGCCTCGTCGGACGCCAGGAACACGGCGGCATGGGCCACGTCCCACCCGTCGCCCATGCGGCCGGTGGGCGACAACTTGTTGCGCGCCTCGACCATTTCCCGGGTGTTCTGGTAGAAGCCCGAAATCTGCTGGTAGATATGGGGAGTGTCCATCACGCCCGGCAGGATGCAGTTGGCCCGTATGCCCTTGGCGGCGTACTGTAACGCCACGCTCTGGGTAAAAGAGTTCACCGCCCCTTTCGACGCCGCGTAGGCGCAGTAGGCATAGCCCGTCCAGCGAACGCCGCCCAGGGCGCCGATGTTGACGATGGCGCCGCGCTCGCGCGCCTCCATGTGGGGCAGCACGGCCTTGCAGGTCAGGAACATGCTCTTGACGTTCACTGTCATGACGCGGTCCCAGACGTCTTCGCCGGTTTCCACCGGGCCGCCTTGCGAGGTAATGCCCACGTTGTTGTGCAGGATGTCGATCTGGCCGTACTGCGCCAGGGCCTGGTCCACCACACGCTGCACGTCGGCATAGTCGGTCACGTCGGCCTGCAGGCCCAGGGCTTCGAGGCCCTCGGCGCGTATGGCGTCCTGGGTGGCTTGCGCGGCTTCGCCCACGCGGTCCACCGCCACCACCCGGGCGCCCTGGCGGGCATAGGCGGCCGCCGCGGCCTTGCCGTTGCCCCACCCTTCGCCCACCGAACCGGCGCCGAATACCAATGCCACGCGGCCGGCCAGCCTGCCTGCTGTCTCCATCATGTTTTCCTTGTATGCCCCGACGGGGCGGCTACGGATAGTTGCGTAGGATAGGCTTGCCGCCGTTGATTTCCCAAGCGGGTTTTTTGATGGTTTTTGAGGTGACCATCACGGATGCGTGTAATGTATAGCCCGCGATTCACCGCACATTCGGAGAACCCCGGTGTCCCAGGTATTGCCCACCGTGATTGATATTGCGCGACTGGCCGGCGTGTCCCCGGCCACGGTCGACCGCGCCCTGCACCGGCGCCCGGGCGTGCGCCAGGCCACCCTGCAGCGCGTGATGAAGGCCGCCGCCGAACTGCAGTACCTGCCCCAGGCCGAGCTGTATGCCGCGATGGCGCCCCCGCCCATGCGGCTGCTGTATATCTTGCCCAACCGCAGCAGCCGCTTTTTATGGATGCTGGGCGAATGGGTGCGGCATTCGCAGGAACACTGGGCGCCCTATAACGTCAGTTGCCGCGTGGCGCCGGTGGAAAGCTTCGACCCCGATGCGCTCACCCGCATCCTGCTGCGGCGCGGCAGGCAAAGCGACGGCGTGGCATTCATGGCGCTGGAACACCCCAAGGTGCGCGAGGCCGTGGCCGAGCTGGCCGACCGCGGCATACCCAGCGTGACCCTGGTGTCCGATCTTTCCCATTCGCGCCGCAGCGCCTACGTGGGCCTGGACAATCGCGCCGCCGGCCGCACCGCCGCTCACCTGATCGGCCGCTTCCTGGGGCCCCGGCGGCGTGGGGCCAAGGTGGCGATGCTGGCCGGCTCGCTAAGCTACCGCGCCCACGAAGAACGCGAGGCCGGCTTCATGCACCTGTTCGCCGAACAATATCCGCAAGTACGGGTGGTGGGCCTGCGCGAAGGCTACGACGATGCCGATACCAACTACCGCCAGACCCTGGCGCTGCTGAAGGAACACCCCGACCTGGCCGCCATCTACAATATCGGCGGCGGGGCCGAAGGCATCGGACAGGCCCTGAAAGAATGCGGCCGCCAGCACGACATCGTGTTCATCGGCCACGGCCTGACGCCCGACACACGCGCCCTGCTGATCGATGGCGGCATGGACGCCGTCATCAATCAAAGCCCGCTGACCACCATCCTGAACAGCATCCGCATTTTCAACAACCTGCGCGAACACCGCAGCGTGCTGTCAGGTGTAGAGGCCACCCGCACCGACGTGATTTTTCGCGAGAACCTGCCTTGACGTCCAACACCCCGTACCACCCCCGCCTGGACACCGAGCGCCTGGCGCTGCGCCCCCTGGCCGCGCAAGACGCCGAGGCCCTGCTGGCGATTTTTTCCGACCCGCAGGTCATGCAGTACTGGAATACCGCGCCCTGGACATCCATGGCCGACGCGCACGCCTTCATCGCCGACAGCGTGCTGGCCAACGAGCGCCAGGAATCCCTGACGCTGGGCATTTACGAGAAATCGTCGGGCCACCTGGCCGGCAAGTGCATGCTGTTCAACCACGACAAGGGCTCGCGGCGCGCCGAAATCGGCTTCGGGCTGGGCAGGCCCCATTGGGGCAAGGGCTACATTAACGAAGCGGGCCGCGCCCTGATTGCGCATGGTTTCCAAACCCTGAAGCTGCGCCGCATCGAAGCCGAAATCGACCCGGACAACCACGCGTCGGCCAAGGCCCTGGAGCGCCTGGGCTTCGTCCAGGAAGGCCTGCTGCGCCAACGCTGGGAAATCAACGGCGTGGTTTCGGATTCGGCGCTGTATGGGTTGCTGGTTGGCGGCTGACCCGCGCCGGGCCGCCGGCTATTCCCGCGCGCCCGCCTGCGCCAATATCCGTTCAATCTCCGCATAGCCGTGCTGGCGCGCATGCGCCAGCGGCGTCACACCCTTGCCATCGGCCAGGCCGACATCCGCGCCGGCGTCGACCAGCAACTGCACAATCTGCACATGGCGCGGCCCGCCATCGCCCAGGATGATGGCCTCGAGCAGGGCCGTCCAGCCCAGGTTGTTGACATGATCGACATCCACGCCGGCCTCGATCAGGGTGCGCACCGTCTGCACGTGCCCACGTTCGGCGGCCGGGATCAACGCCGTGCCGCCATAGCGGTTCACGCTTTCCAGGTCGGCGCCATGCGCCAGCGCCATGGCCAGTATCTGGTCGTGGCCGCGCGCGCCGGCGTACAAGTAGGGGCTGTCGTGAATGGCGTCCTTGGCGTTCACGTCGGCGCCGGCCTCGATCAGCACCCGGGCGGCGGGCACATTGTTGCGATGGGTGGCCACCAGCAAGGGCGTGCGCCCCTGGCTGTCGCGCGCTTCGATGGGCGCGCCCTGTCCCAGCAAGGCCTGGACGTCCGGCCCGCTGCCCGTGGCGGCCGCC
>NZ_JAJMLX010000109.1 GCF_020991325.1 Bordetella petrii
TTCGGCCTGAAGCGGGCGGCAATCCGCGCCTGTAGCGGCCCGGCATGTACTGCGGGCCGCTGCCGTTTGCGCGGCCTGATGCTGCACCTGACCAACCCCAAGGCCATTCTGTTTTTCGGTTCGCTGTATTCCATTGGCGTGCCCCGCGATGCATCGGCCGCCGATCTGCTGTGGATCATCACGGCGGTAGGCATCCAGGCCACCGTGGTCTTCCATGGCTATGCCCTGCTGTTTTCCAACCGCCATATGATCGGTTACTACCTGCGCCTGCGCCGCGCCTTCGAAGCGGTGTTCGCCGTGGCCTTCGCGGCGGCGGGTATCAAGATCCTGGCCACGCGCGCATCCTGACCCGCACGCTTGCCTGCAAGGGCCCCGGCGGGTGTCTGGCACCGAAGGTGCCAGACACCGCCCCTTACTTGGCCTTGGCCGCCAGTTGCGCGAACTGTTTGTCCAGTTCGGCCAGGGAATTGCTGATATGTGCGCGCCGCGCCTTGACCCAGGCGTCTTCCGCGGCCAGCCGCTCGCGCGCTTCTTTCAGCATGCGCTGCATTTCCGTGGGCTGCGGGCCGCCCACGGTGGCGCGGTGCTGCACGATAGCCACCGGATCCAGCGTAGAACGGAATTCAGCCTCGCTCATCGGCAGTTCGGCCGGATACTTCGTGCCCTTCACCCCTTCTTCGTAAATGCGGCGCGCCTGTTCATAGGGGAAATCCAGCGGCTTGATGTTGTTCGCCTTGGCATGGCTGACCACTTCCGACGCGAAGTGGTGGCCCACCCGGAAGGGCAGCTTGTATTTGCGCATCAGCACATCGGCCAGCTCCTGCGATGCCGTCCAGTCGCTATTCAGTTCTTCCAGCGCGCGTTCCGGGCTGATGACCATGGCCTTCAACACGCGGTCCCAACGCTTCAGCACACCGATGGCGCTGTCCACCATGGCCGAGTTCTGCTTGACGTCTTTCGGGTCCGACATGCCAGGCGTGATGTTGTGGGTTTGCAGCACCGGCCCCATGGCCAGCGTCACGGCGGTCGACGCATCGCTGCGGGTGTTGTTCAGCAAGCCCGGGTTGCGTTTCTGCGGCATGGCGCTGGACACATAGGTATTGTCGCCGCCTTCCTGCAGCAGGATCCAGGGCCGCGCCTGCGCGTACTGCGTCATGACGTCTTCCACGAAATTGCCCGCATGCAGGGCAATGCTGGTGACGATGGCGGCCACCTCCACGGGCTGGTCCATGGACGAGATCTGCGACGCGTCGTAGGCATTGTCCACCAGGGCGGTGAAGCCCAGGTATTGCGCCATGCGCTGGCGGTCCAGCGGCCAGCTGGTGCCATTGAGCACGGTCGTACCCATGGGCGACCGGTCTATGCGCGCGTACGCTTCGCGAATGCGCTGCGCATCGCGGTCCAACCCGGCGGCATGGCCCAGCAGGTAATGGCCATAACTGTTGGGCTGCGCCGCCACTCCGTTGGTGTAGTTGGGAACGATGGTTTCGGCGTGCTTGGCCGCCAGGTTCACCAGTGTGGTGGACGTGGCGTTGAGCTGGTCGGCCAGTTCCAGCAGTTTGTCGCGCAGGATGGCGCTGCGGTAAGTGGCATGCATGTCCTGGCTGGACCGGCCCGCGTGCAGCAGCGTGATGTCCTGCCCGGCCGCCTTGATCAGCAGGGGCTCGAAGGTAATGACGGTGGACGGCCGCTTGGCGCCCGACTGGCCGCCGTCTTCGATGACCTTGGCCACCCCCGCGGCCAGGCGCGGCGCCATGGCCGCATCCAGCAGGCCCTCTTCGGAATTGATCACGACGGTAGCCTTGTTCATTTCCCCCAGCCAGAAGAACGGGTCTCGCACCGGTTCCTGGGTTTTGCCGGCGGAGGACGTGGCCGTGACATTGGCCGCGGCGGGCTGGGCAGCCTGTGCCTGGGCGGCGGCGATAAAGCCAAGGCTCAGCGCCAGGCTAAGGGCCGTAAGGGTGTGTCTCATGGAATTCTCGTTATGGGCTTATCGATATGGGCACAGCGCCCGGGAAACGCGCAGTTGCGTTCCTGGCATTTGTAGCCTGTTACGGCAGCCGCTGGCAATTCCGGCAAGCCCCAATGCACGCTGCCGTGCCGGGCGTGGCGCCCAGCACGGCAGCAAGGACATGAACCGCCAGGAAATCAGGCCGCGCGCCGCAGCGTATCGGCTGCTACCCAGTACGAGTAAGTGCGCAGCACATGCAATTCCAGCACCGCCTGGCCGTTCAGGCCGTGCACGGTTTGTGGAATCACTGCGCGGCCGTCCGTCCAGCGCATCATGACACCCTTTACGTCCTGCGGCGCGTGCAGGCCTGGCACCTGCAGCTCGGCCAGGTTCAGGTCGCGCCGGCCGGCGGCGTCTTCCAGGGTGACGCGAACCAACCCTACCCCTACCTTACGCATGTCGCGGCGCGGTTGGGCGGTGGTTTCACGCACCACGGCCGAGCGCGACAGAATGGTCAGGTCGCCCAGCGTGGCGCCCTCGGGCAGCTTGAACCGGAACACGGAATCCGCCGGGTTTTGCGCTTCCGGCGCAACCATCTCTCCGTTCACTTCGACGCAGATATCCGGATCGGATACGCGCGACGATTGCGTCAGGGCTTCCGCGCGCTTGAGCAAACGCTGGCGTATCGCCGCCACTTCGGGCCCCGAGCGCAGCACCTCGATGCCCTCGATATCCGAGCGCCCCTCCGGCGGGCCGAAATCGGCCAGCAAGGTCACGTTGTTGACGTTCTGGAACATGGAACGGTTACCGGTGTCCACATAGGACTCGGACGCCGCGCCTTCCGACAGCAGGATGTCAAAGCTATCCAGCTCGACATGGAAGTATTCGAACGAACGGCGCGAGAAATCCTGCGTGATGGTCTTGCCGTTGACCAGCAACATGGCCGGAACCAGCTTGCCATCGAAGTACATGTGATGGCCGGGGGACACATGCAGGTCTCGCGCCGGCACATTGGGGGCCAGGGATTCCGCGGCAAAGCACACCGGGAAGGCCCGCAAGGCCTGGTCTTGCGGAATATGAGCGCTGATCAGCACCCGGCGCCCCAGCCATTTCACGGTGGCCACGCCGCCGCTGGCGGTACGCACCTGGTCGCCGGCCCGCAGGTCTTCGACACGTTTCTCGCCATCCGGGGTAGCGATCAGGGTACCGCGCAGGAAGCACGCGTACGTCACCGTATTGCCGCTGAACTCGATCTGGTCCACTTGTTCCGGTGTCATGCCGTCCGGTTGCATGTGGATAATGGGCTCGCCCCCGGCATCGTAAAACGTCAGGATTCCGTTCTCGTCCATTTCGGCGCTGGCGGGTGTCGCGCCAATAAACGTGAACGACGCGCCCCCCTGGGCGCCAGTGACATGCAAGACATCGGTATCGTTGGTGGTGATGTTCGAGACATCCATGGCCACCGTGCCCGTGCCGTCCGCCTGGGAAAAATCCATGGTCAGGTTATCCAGCCATTGAGACTGGAACGACGAGAAACTGGTGGTGGAACCCGGGCCCACGTTTAGCGTGATGGGCTGGTCGCCCGCGCCGCCATTCATGTTGCCGATGGTCAGGTTGGTGTCCTCGGCATAAATACTGAATGGGTGCGAGCCATCGAAATTGGCAAGCACGTCGCCCGCGCCAGTGAAATTCACGGATCCGTTATCAACGCCCAGCGCGAAATTGTAGGTGGTGTCGGCCTCGCCGGACCAGGCCCAATCGGGATCCTCGGTAGTCAAGCTGATATCTGCCATGGCAATTCCTTATAAGAAGAAAAGCGGGACGCCCTTTGATCGGCGCGCGGACGAGACTCAAGCAACACGTCGGTGCTCGAAGAAATTATGTGCCAGCCAGCTGTCAGCAGTGCATCGGTCCCGGGTATCCCCGGGGGGCCAAGTTGTCACAATATGAATCGCTTGACCCCAAGATAAGGGCTATTGCAGCGGCTTTGCAGGCACCGGACCGGTTTTAACGTGACGTTTGGTTGCACTGTTGCAGGAACTCGAGCCGATTATGTTTGCAGCAGGGGGCCAAGCGTCTCGACAATGCGCCGCCCGATGGTTTCACCATGCGTTTCCAGCGCAAAATGCCCGGCATCCAGCATTTCCACGACAGCGCCCGGATTGTCGCGACGGTAGGCCTCGGCGCCCGCGTCCGCGAAGAACGGATCGTTGCGCCCCCAGAACACCAGCGTGGGCAGTTGCGCACTGCGGAAAAACGCCTGGAATGCGGGATACAAGGCCAGGTTGCTGCCATAGTCCAGCAACAGATCGAGTTGGATTTCCTTGTTGCCAGGGCGTTCCATCAGGGCCGCATCCAGTGTGTAGCTTTCCGGCGGCACGCGATCAGGCTCGGTTTCGCCATGCACGTATTGCCATTTGGTGGCCTCGAAGTTCAATAATGAATCGTGCAGCGCCTGCCGGTTGGCGGGCGAAGGGTCGGCCCAGGCCGCGCGCAGGGGTTTCCAGGTTTCGTCGTCCAGCCCTTCCAGATAGGCATTGCCGTTCTGCGATACCAGGCCGCTGACCCGTTCGGGCTGCGACAGCGCCAGGCGCAGGCCCACGGGCGCCCCGTAGTCGAAAAAGAACAGGGCGTAGCGCGCCAGGCCGAGCTGGTCCACGAATGCTTCCAGCGACAGAGCCAGGTTGTCGAAGGTATAGCGGTAACCGCGAGCGGGCGGTACTTCGGTAAAACCGAAACCAGGCAGGTCGGGCGCCACCACGTGGAAATGCCGGGCCAATAGCGGCATCAGGTTGCGGAACTGGTGCGACGAACTGGGGAAGCCGTGCAGCAGCAACAACACAGGAGCCTGGGGATTGCCTGCCTCGCGGTAGAAAAAACGCAGCCCGTCGGCCTGGACGTAGCGGCACTGGACAAACGGTGGGGATGGGGTGGTCATGTGGCCTCCGCATGGGATCAAGGTTGAAAACAAGAGAAGTCGACGCGTCAGGGATCAGTCTATCGATTTCAAGTAACCTGTCAATTGCAATTTTGATGGTTACTTTGAATAGCCATAAAAAAACCCGGCGGGGCCGGGTGCTGCGCGCCAGTGTGCGGGCGCGATCAGGGAGCGGAGTTCCTGGCTTCACGTTCACGGAAGGCCGCCACCTTGTGGCGGTTGCCGCACAGGGCCATGCTGCACCAGCGGCGCCGGTGCGAACGGGTGCGGTCATAGAACCAGGCCGAGCACGCGTCGCTTTCGCATTTGCGAACCAGATCGAAATCGCCGTGCGCCAGCAGGTCTGCCGCGGCCTCGGCCGCCTGCAACAACCAGTGCGCCGCGCTATCCGCCGGGTAGCGGCGCACGGCAAGCAAGGCGTTGTCCGGGCCGGGTTCCAGTTCCAGGTTGCTACCGCCGGCGGCCAGGGCCCGGTTCAGGGCGTTGAGCTTCAGCGGGACACCGGTTTTGCGCCGCGCCACCAGGGCCCGCACATCTTCGCGCAAGGCACGCGCGGCATCCAGCAAGCCCGCGGGCGGCTTGCCCTGCCCCGGGGCCAAGCCGGCAAATTCCAGCCAGGCCTGCACGTCGGCGTCCGACTGCCAGCGATCCAGCGGGCCGGCCTCGCTTTGCTCGACGGTATTCATCATGTCCAGGGCGGGATGGTCGCCCACCTGGCGGAATTCGGGCGCACGGGTATTCTGCATGGTGACCTCCGCGGCCATTGTAACCTTTTAACAACAGAATGAAGAGTTACGCATGCCAGCGCCATTTACTGACACAGGGTTATCCCTTGGTTGATAGTTGTCGAAACCCGGGCCGGCCGATCGTCGTACCAGTACCATCCACTTTTTGATAGGTAAACACCATGGCTACCGGAACCGTCAAATTCCACCGCGTGCTGCGCGCTCCCGCCGAGCGCATCTACCGGGCCTTCCTGGAACCCGACGCCATTGCGCGCTGGCTGCCACCTTACGGATACACCTGCCTGGTGCATGAACTGGATGCCCGGGTTGGCGGCAAGCACCGGATGTCTTTCCGCAACTTCGGCGCGAACAGCAGCCATGACTTCGGCGGGGAATACCTGGAACTGGTGCCGTCCGAGAAAATCCGCTATTCGGATCAGTTCGACGACCCGAACCTGCCCGGGCAGATGCAAACCACGATTTCGCTGCACGCCGTGTCGTGCGGCACCGAGATCAACATCGTGCAGGAAGGCATACCCGAGGCCATTCCCGCCGAAATGTGCTACCTGGGCTGGCAGGAATCGCTGGAACAACTGGCCAGGCTGGTAGAGCCCGAGATCCCGGGTTGAGCCGCGCATCCAGGACAACGTGGCAGACATCGCGGGATGCTGCGGGACATGGTATGCGGGATGCGGGTGTCTGGCTCCCGCCAGGGTGCCAGACACTGTCCGACTGATGCCGCGGCGGCACACAACGGTGTCTGGCACCCTTCGGGAGCCAGACACCCGGCGACGTCGGCATCCCCCTGCTGTGTCAGTTGGTCTGGATGTTGGCGCCCTTGATGATGCGCGTCCAGCGTTCGGTTTCCTGATTCGAGAGCTTGGCCAGGTCGGCGCTGGTACCCGCATAAGGCGCCGCGCCCAGTTCGGCCAGTTGGGCGATCACGGCCGGATCCTTGGCGATGCCGATGACAGTGTCCTGCAGTTTCTGTACCACGGCAGCGGGCGTGCCGGCTGGCGCCATCACGCCATACCAGGATTCGACCACGGCGTCCTTCACGCCGGCTTCGGCCAGGGTGGGCACGTCGGGAATGGCGGGGCTGCGCTGTTCGCTGGCCACGGCCAGCACGCGCACCTTGCCGGGCTCGATATACGGCAGCACGTTGGGCAGATTGGCGAACAGCACGTGTACCTGCCCCGACAGCAGATCGGCCGTGGCAGGCCCCGCGCCCCGGTACGGCACGTGCGAGAACTTGGTGCCCGACCGGTACATGAACAGCTCGCCGGTCAGGTGGTTCACCGAGCCTATGCCCGCCGACGCCATGTTCAGTTTCCCAGGATTCTGTTTGGCGTACTGCACCAGTTCCTGCACCGTCTTCACGGGCGTGTTCACGGAAACCGTCAGCACATTGGGCACGGTGGCGAACAGCGCCACGGATGCAAAATCCTTGTTGGCGTCGTAAGGCAGGCTTTTGGCGATCAGGGGCTGAATGGACTGCTGGCCCATGGTGGCCAGTAGCAAGGTGTAGCCATCGGGCGCCGCCTTGGCAACCTGGCCGGCGCCTATGCTGCCGCCCGCCCCGGGCTTGTTCTCGACGATGACCGGCTGTCCCAGTACCTGCGACATCCTGTCGGCCAGCAGGCGCCCCATCAGATTGACGGTGCCACCCGGGGCGAACGGCACCACGACCGTGATGGGTTTGTCGGGATACGCCTGCGCGCTGGCATTCAGGCAGATGCCCATTGCGGCCGCCACCGCCGCCACGAATTTCAACATAGTCACTCCCTTGTGTTTTGAGTCAATTTTCCTGGAATGCGGACATTCCGGCATGAGACGAGACCAGCGCCTGGATACGGCTTTGCAGCGCCTCTCGGGCGTCATCGACGCGTTGCACCACCGCATCGATGGTTTCCTTCTTCCTACCCAGCAATAAACCCTGCTCATCGATACGCCGTAGCACCAACTGCGGCGCCGGCCCGCCCTGCGACTGGCGCGCGGCCACGTTGCGCACCGGGTCCAGGCAGGCGGCGATGCCGTCCGCATCCAGTGCAACCTGCCGGCCGAGCTGCCGCACGGCCGCGGCCTGGATCATGTCCGGCGTAATCGACCGCGCCGGCATGCCGGCGTCCAACGCCTGGCGCACCACCGCGCCGATAATGTGATGCGCGTCGCGAAACGAAATATCGGCCCGGCGCACCAGCAGGTCGGCCAGGTCGGTCACGGTGGAAAAATCGTCCGCGGCGCGGGCCGCCATACGTACCTGGTTCGGTTCCACTTCTTCGATCAGCAGCTTCATCAGGTCCAGCGCCTTCAGCGCTTCTTCGCACGCCTCCCAGCAGGTGCGCGTGCTTTCGCGGCTGCTGTCGCCGGAATGCGTGAAATGGGTGGACTTCACGGTGGAAAACGCCGCCGACGTCAATCCAATGACATGGCCCGTCTTGCCGCGCAAGTACTCCAGCACCGCCGGGTTCTTCTTCTGCGGCATGATGCTGGACGTACTGGCCACGCGATCCGGGAACGACAGGTAGCCGAATTCGGGCGTGGACCAGATATAAAAGTCCTGCACCATGCGGCTGCAGGTAATCATCATGATCGACAGGGCCGCGCTCAGTTCCAGCGCGAAATCGCGCGACGCGACGCCGTCCAGGGCGTTGGCCATGGGCTGGCTGAAGCCCAGCATTGCGCTGGTGCTGGTGCGGTCGATGGGAAACGAGGTGCCCGCCAGCGCGCAGGCCCCTAGCGGCGAAGCGTCGGTGCCTTGCAGCACGTGCAGCAGCCTGTCCATGTCGCGCGACCAGGCGTCCACCAGGGCCGACAGGTAATAGCCGTAAGTAATGGGCTGGGCCGCCTGCATATGCGTGTAGCCGGGCATGACGCAGGTGGCGTACTTGCTGGCCTGGCCCAGAGCCGCCGTGGCCAGTTCGCCCAGCGCGGTGGCGATTCGCACGGTGAAGTCGCGGGCGCGCATGCGGTCGATGGTGGCGCCCATGTCATTGCGGCTGCGCGCGGTGTGCAGGCGGCCGCCGGTATCCTGCCCCACCAACTTGATCAGGTGCGCTTCGTAGTTGAAGTAGGCCTCTTCGCGCGCGGGGTCCAGTTCCACTTCATTGGGGCCGTCGGCCTGCATTTGCAGCAAGGCGGCGGCCAGCCGCGCCGCCGCCGCCTTGTCCAGGATGCCCTGCGCATCCAGCATGGCCAGGTGCGCAAAGTTGACCTGATGCAGCATCTCGAAGTTGGCGAAAAACTCCCGGTTCAGGCGCGGCAGAAAAACATACTGGATCACCTGGGGGGCCAGGGCTTGCTTCAGGCGGCTGCTTACTTTCGATTCCATCTCGGTCTGCTGGATAACGGTGAAAACCGTAGTCTCCGCGCCGGGCAACTCATACGTCAAATCAGATATTCATGCCTATTAATGCAAATTTGATATGCTTTGATTCTCAGGCCCGACTGCCTTCGCGTGGCGGCCTTGCGTCTTGGGAACCCACATGAACTTCAAGCAAGTAGAAGCCTTTCGCGCGGTGATGATGACGCGATCCATGACCACGGCCGCCGGCCTGCTGCATACCTCGCAACCCAATGTCAGCCGCTGGATCGCCTTGCTGGAACAGGCATTGGGCTTCGGCCTGTTCCAGCGCGTGGGCACGCGGCTGATTCCCACGCCGGAAGCCGAGGCTTTCTACGCCGACGTGGAACGCGCCTTCATCGGCCTGGACGCGCTGAACGACAGCGCCAGCTCGATACGCCGCCGGGGCACCGGCGTGCTCAGGGTGGGCGCGGTGGGTTCGATTACGCAGTGCGTATTGCCGGATGCCGTACGACGGTTCCGGGAAACCGTGTCGGACATCCCCGTGGTGATGAATACGGGCGGATCAGACGTGGTGGCCAAGTGGGTGGCCACCGGGTTCTGCGACATCGGTTTCTGTTCGTTCCTTACCGACATGCCCAGCCTGCGCTATCAACAGATCAACACCGCGCACGGCGTGGGCATCGTCGCGGTCACGCACCGGCTGGCCCGCAAGAAAACCTTGAGGCCGGCGGATTTCAACAACGAGAACTTCATTTCCCTGCCCACCGGCAGCTTCAACCGCGCGGCCATCGACCGGCACTTTTCCGCCGATGCCCGGATACTCTCGATAGAAACCCCTTACGCCACCACCATCTGCACCATGGTGGGCAAGGGGCTGGGCGTGTCCATCGTGAACCCCATCGTGTCGCGCGCGTTGCGCCTGTCCGAAGTACGCGAAATTCCCTTTTCGGAAAAAATCGAGTTTCCCAGCTATGCCCTGACATCAGAGCACTTTCCGGTCAGCACGCTGGCGCGGCGCATGGAAGACTGCGTGCGCCAGGCGTTCGCCGCCCTGGCGCCATGATGCGCCCGGGCCCTGCACGCGGGCGGCTCAGCCTGCGTAATCGCGCGCCAGGCGTACCACGGTAACCCCGGGCTTCAGTTGCCTCAGCGAAGGCATGATCAGTGTGCAGCGGTCATAAGGGGTGACGATGGGTTCGCCGCCTGCCCAGCCTATCAGCGACCCTGCGGTTTCCAGTGTTTCCAGCCCCTGCCAGGGCTGGGCGAACTGCACATCCATCGACGGGGCCACCACGGCATCGGTCACTTCGAGCACGCGCTGGGCATCCGGCTGCGGCAACTGCCAATCGGCCGGAATATCCATGTCATCCACCACACCCGAGGCGGCCAGCATGTGGGCCACCTGGTCGCGAGCCACTTGCCGCGCGGCCGGGTCGCCGTGGAACCCGCATTCGATCAGCAGCGCGCAGGAATCGCCGGCATTCGGATCGCCGAAGCGTCCGTAGTCGCGCATGCGCACGCCGTCTTTATGGCCGGCGTCCACGATAACGTGCCGGGGCGCCCGCAGTTGGCGCGCCAGGGCAATATTGCGCGGCAGCAGCCCTGTCAGCAACAGGGGTTCGCCGGGCTCATGCATGGAATGCAGGTCCAGCAGCCAGTCGGCGCGCGCCACCCAGGGCCGCAGCTCGGCGCCGCGGCGCCGTTCGCGCGAGCTGGGGTCGTCCAGCGAGGGCGCGCTCCAGACGCGGTTCAAGTCCTCGTCCACAAAGCGCGAGGCGTCGTGGCGCGATGGGTCGAAGCGGTCGAAGGCATCCAGGTTGCAGAACGCCAGCGTCAGGCTGCCGCGGCGCGGGCGCAGGCCCAGCTCCAGCAGGTCTTTCAGGGCCCAGGCGCCGCACAGTTCGTTGCCGTGCACCAGCGCCGACACCATCAAGGCCCGGCCCGGCACGCCGGAATCAAAATGCCACACGCCGGGCGTGCCGGTATTGCCCGCGCGTTCGGCGGCCAGGTCTGGAACGGAAAGCTGGAACTGCATGATAGGTTCTGCTCGGCTGACGGTTATTGCGCTTCGATCTTGGCGGCCTTCACCAGGGCGCCGTACTTTTTGGTTTCTTCGGCCTGGAAGGCCTCCGCATCCAGGCCGGGCTTCGCCAGTACGCCGCCGGCGTCCTGCAGCTTGGCGCGGAACTCGTCGGATTTCAACGTTTCGGCCAGGGCGCCGCGCAACTTGTCGGCCACCGGCTGGGGCAGGCCCGCCGGGCCGAACAGGGCGAACCAGACGTTGATGTCCACCCCTTCGAACCCCGGGGTCTCGGCCAGGGCCGGCAGGTCGGGCGCCGCGGGCGACCGTTCCTTGCTGGTCACGCCCAGCCCCGCCACCTTGCCGCCGCGCACCTGCGGCAAGCCGGAAGACAGCACCAGAATGCCGTAGTCCAGCTGGCCGCTCATCAGATCGGTAACCATGGGCGCCACGCCACGGTACGGCACGTGCTCGGCACGGGTGTCCGTGGATTGGTTGATCATCTCGCCGGCCAGGTGCAGCGCGGTGCCCACGCCCGATGAGCCGTAGTTGTAGCTGCCGGCCTGGGCAGCGCGGAGTTTTTCCAGGTACTGCGCGGCGGTTTTCACCCCCGATTCCGGGCTGGCCGCCAGCAGCATGGGCTGCGACGCGATCACGCCCAATGCGGAGAAGTCCTTGACGCTGTCGTACTTGACCGCCTTGTTGATCATGCCGGCAATGACGATTTCGTTGGTGGAGCCCAGCAGCAAGGTGTAGCCATCGGGTTCCGCGCGCGCCACGCGCTGCGCGCCTATGGTGCCGCCGGCGCCGCCCAGGTTCTCGATGACAACGCTCTGTCCCAGCCGTTTGGACAGTGCTTCGCCGAACAGGCGGGCCGTCAGGTCGACGCTGCCGCCCGCCGGATAGCCCACCACCAGCGAAATGGGGCGCTCGGGGTAATCCGCCAGCGCGGGGGCCGCGGCGGCCAACGCAATGGAAGAGCAAAGCGCGAGCGTGGCGCCGCGCAGCGGCTGCATGTCGAATTTCATGGTTTCTCCCTGGGGTGCTGTGATGGACGGATACCCGTCTCGTTGAATGTCGCCAGCATTCTGTGGCGCCACCGGCCTATCGGCCGTGCTGTTTTGGCACATATCGGTGCCAATACAGTTCCAGGGGGTGTGCCGGAAATTATCGACCGCGGCTGGCGGTGGCTTCCCAGGCCGCCTCGGCCAGGTCCGACAAGGTTGCCCGCGAGCGGTACAGGCGCACTTCGAAATTGATCTCTTCGCTACGCCCGCCCAAGGCCGCCAGTATGCCGCGCCGGCAATCGCCGGCCACCATGGACCACGGCAGCCATGCCACGCCCAGGCCTTTCAAGACCACGCCATGCGCCGCGTCCAGCGAATCGATGCGGGTGAAGGGCGCCAGGGCATACGGCATATTTTCCAGGCGGTCGCCCACGATGCGCTCCATGGCCAACCCGCCCGCATAGGTAATCAGCGGCGCCCCCGGCCCGCTTTCGCGCAACGCATAGCGCGGCCGGCCGCGCGCATCGCACTGGCTGACGGGCACCAGCTTGTCGGTGGCCAGCGTCATATAGCGATAGCGTCCGGGGCTGAGTTGCAACGACAGCGCCGGGTGTTCATAGCAGCACATCATGTCGACCTTGCCCTGTTCCAGCTTGGCGGCCATGTCCTGGGTCATTCCGGTGCTGAGCTCGACCTGCGTACCTTCGGTCAGCACCCGGGGACGGCGGTGCCGCAGCCGGGCGATCCAGTCGGCCACCAGCGTACGGGCCAGGCTGCGGCCGGTGCCGATACGCAAGATGGCGGCATCCGTGGCGCTGGCGCTGCGGATACGCTGACGCACCTGCCCCATCCGCTCTACCACCTGGGTGGCGGCCTTGAGCAAGGCCTCGCCTTGCGGTGTCAGGGTCACCGGTACTCGCTGGCGATGCACCAGCGGCGCTCCCGCCCAGGCCTCTAGTGCGCGGATGCGCCGGCCGAACGCCGGATGGGTCACGTGGCGCAGCTCGGCGGCGCGCACGAAGCTGCCGGTCTGCGCCAGCGCGATCAGGTCTTCAAGCAGCTTCAGGTCAGTCATGGAACAAGAGCCTACACCAGGCAGGCTCCGGACCGCCTATTTGGCCTGCGCGGCGGGAACCAGGGCCTGCAGCAGGCTATCGGAATTGGCCTGCAGTTCGGCGACAGGGTCATCGCCGTCGGTGGCCAGCACAATGGCACGCGCGCCGCCGGCCTCGATGGCCTGCTTCAGTTGCGGCGTGGGCTCGCGATGCAGCAGGGCCGCGGCCGCGCCATTGTCCTTCAGCGTGGCGGTCAGTTCGGCCAGGGCCTCGGGCGTCCAGTCGCGGTCATCGCGGGCGTCGGTGGCGATCAGGTCCAGGTTGAATTCGGTGATCAGGTAAGGCAGGCGGTCGGACAGGCTGACCACGGAAACATTCGCGGCCTGCACCAGCCCTGCCTGGGTGCGGGCATTAATCTCGACAAGACGATGCTTGATATCTGCCAGGTTGGTTTCGATGCGCTTGCCGTCGGCTGGCGACAGGCGGATGAAATCCGCCGCCACGATATCCGCCATGCGGCCCAGGTTCACCACGCTAAGCCAGGGATAGGCCGCGAACGGGCTGCCGGCGCCCTGCTGCAGGGCGATGCCGGTCAGCGCGCCGTCCAGCGGACGGGCCGCGTCGATCTCGACGATGCGAATATTGACGCGGCGCGCCGACGGATACAGCGGGTCATCCGGCCAGATCGAGCGCAGGCCCACGGCGGCATCGGCCGACTTGGCGGCCTTGGCCAGGGCTGCCTGGCCGCGCCCGCCAAAGTACGAGGACAGCCGCGTGGCAGGCAGATTCGCCGGCGCGGCGCGCCGCACGTGTATGCCGGTGCCTTCGGCCAGGCGGTTCGACAGTGCGTACACCACCGGGTGCGCGGCCAGCACGTTGACCGCGGCGTCGGCCG
>NZ_JAJMLX010000011.1 GCF_020991325.1 Bordetella petrii
CGCCGAGGCCGCGCTGCCGCCGCCGCCGCCGATCGATTGCCCCAGCAGGCCGATGGCCGCGTCGCCCTGGGTAGCCACCACGCCGGTATTGGTCAGGGTGACCGTGCCGCCGCCGTTGTTCTGCGAGTCGAACACCGATCCGCCGATGGCAAACAGGCCGGTGGCCGATCCCGCCGCGCCGCCGCCACCTCCGATCGACTGGCCCGCCATGCCTGTCGACGCGTAGCCATTGGTAGTGACCGTGCCCGCGTTGTCGATCGACACCGTACCCCCGCTTCCGCCGGCGCCGCCGTCGCCGCCCAGTGCCAGGATCAGCCCCTTGCCGACGCCTCCGGTGCCGCCGCTGCCGCCGATCGACTGTGCCAGCAGGCCATAGGCATGCAGGCCGTTCGTGCTGATGGTGCCCGAGGTGGAAATCGTCGAATTCGTGCCGGACCCGCCGTTGCCGCCATTGCCGCCCGCGCCGGCCAGGCCGTCGGTGAAGTCGGTGCCGATTCCACCGCCGCCGCCGATGGATTGCGTCACGATGCCGGCGGCATAGTCGCCCGTTGTCGTGATGGACGAATAAGTCAGCGTCGTGGCGAACGCCGTGCCCGCGTCCTGGCCGGTGCCGCCCTGCGCGGTGCCCGGGCCGCCGAATCCGCCCACGCTTTGTGCCAGCAGGCCGTAGCCGTACGATCCATTGGTCGTCACCGAGGAAGCCTGTGTCGATGGGCTACCAGAATAATCCAGCGCGATCGACACATTGCCGGCCTTCCCGCCATTGCCGCCATCGGTGCTGTCGTCGGAGTTGTCGCCGGCGCCGCCGTCGGCCCCGCGTGAAAACGCGATCACGCCGGCGACGTTGTCGCCGGTGGACTGGACCGATGTGTTGTTCAGCTGGATGGTGACCGAACCCGCGTTGCCGCCCTGGCCGCCGCTGCCACCATGGGTCGACTGCTCGCCGCCGACCCCTCCTCTGGAAATACCGAATACCCCGGCGCTGGTTCCGCTGGGGGCTTGCGCACTGTCGACGATCACCGAGGCGTGCGCCGGGTTGGTGGCACCTTGTGCGGGCCCCACATTGATCTGTACCGACCCAGCATTGCCGCCGTTGCCGCCCGAGTCGTAGGTGTACTCGCTTTCCCCGCCCACGCCGCCGATACTGCGCGCGATGATACCAACTACGCCTTCCGAGGTCGTTTCGGTAGCGGGATTATTCCAATAGATCTGTACATTGCCCAGGTTGTTCAGGGTCACGCCACTCGCGCTCCCCCCTTCGCCGCCGACCGAGCCCGTTTCTTGGCCTTTCGCGAATTTGCCGCCCTCGCCGCCCACGCTTTCGGCCGCCACCCCCCAGGCCCTGACGCTGCCCGTCAGCCGCGCGCCGCTGGCCCCCAGGGCAACGTCAGCATTGTTGTTCAGCGTGACCGTGCCCGCCGTGCCGCCGTTGCCGCCGTAGTGATCGATGGCATGGTGATGGGCGGCGCCGCCGTTGCCGCCCGCGGCCTCGGCATAGACACCCAGGATGCCGGCCGAGTAGTTGCCATTGGCCCCTTGCGCCATCGTCACAGCCGCGTTGTTTGTCAGAATCGCCTGGCCGCTATTGCCCCCGGGCCCGCCATCGTCGTCGTGGTCAGGCGTATAGCCTACCCCGCCACGGCTCGCGGCGCGCACGCCTATGCCCATTTCGTTCGCGGTGCCGGTCAACGTAAGGAATACGCTGCCGTTGTTGGTGAGCGTCGTGTCGAAACTCGCGCTCCCATTGAAATAGTCGTCGGTGCCGTCCGGCCCCTGGCTGATGACTTCGACGCCGATGGCATCGGAACCGGGGGTCAGTTCCAGGGCCGCGTTATTGGTAACGTCGAGATTGTATGAACCGTCGCCGTCGATCAGGAGCACCGATGAATTCACGGTCTGGCCCGCGCTGTTGTCGCATACCAGGCTACCCTGCACGGTACAGTTCAGGTTCTGCTGCTGGGCATGGGCAACCGTACCCGCCGAGCACCATGCTGCCAGCAGTAATCGGCTTGCATAGTTCAGCGTCAGCTCGGCAGAACCCCGGGCAGGCGCTGGGGTATCCGTAAACAGGCGGCGATACGCACGATTCGACAACTTCGATTGGTTCTGCATTGATACACCCAGAAGTGCGTTCGGCCGTGGCGCACCGGGACGGGTACAGGCCGAAATAGACATGAATGGCGGACATGCGCAGCGCGTCATGGTCATGCCTGCACGCCGGATGGTCTATCGGTTTTGCGCCGTCGGGTATCGGAAAAACGCTTTTTTCTTTTGCGCCGCGGCAATTGCCCGGTAATATCGAAGGCACCCCGCACATGTGAAATCAGATGATCGCCGCCCTGTTTGCCCAAGTGCCATTCGAACAACATCGGATCGTGGACACCGCCGACCCCGATGAGGCGCGGCAGCAAATAGGCCAGATACTCAATTCGTACCGGCTGCAAGTCGAACACGGACGCATCCTGCACAGCCGGCTGGATCTTCTCCCTTGCGGAGACCTGTCGCTGATCAAGCTCAGGCATGGGTATGGGGCGGACATCAGCATCGACCCTGATTGCCAGTGCCTTGACGGCTATTACCTGCTGGTGCTGCCCACCCAGGGGCGGGCGGAGTTCCATTTCGACGGGCACCGCATCGAAGTTGCCCCGAACAAGGCCTTCCTCATCAGCCCCGACAGGCGGTTCCACTTCAAGGTCAGCCACGACTACGAACAGATTCTGCTGCGCCTGGACCGCGCGGCCATCGCCAGCGCCTGGCACCGCCTGACGGCCCAGGAACAGGCGCCCGACATCTGTTTCGATGCGGTCATTCCCTTGTATACGGCGGGCTGGCAGGCGTTGCTACCCATGCTGCAATGGGTGGTGCGGTGCTCGGGCCTGGACGCGGGCCGGAACGCCGGCCAGGCGGCCTTGCTGGCCCAGACCGAAATGCTGGTGGCCACCACCCTGCTGCTGCACCAGCCGCACAGTATGGCGGCGCAACTGTGGCCGGCGCCGCCACCCTCTGCCCCCCAGGCCTTGCGCCGCGCGCAAGCCTATATGCTTGAGCACCTGGGCGACCGCCTGCCGGTGGCCATGGTGGCCAGCCATTGCGGCCTGTCGGTCAGGCGCCTGCAAGCCTTGTTCCAGGACGAATGCGGACAATCGCCATTGCAATGGCTGCGCATGCAGCGCCTGCAAGCGGCCCGGCAGGCCTTGTCGCAGCCCCGCAATGCGCGGCGCGTCAGTGACATCGCAAGCGGCCTGGGGTTCGCCCACCTGGGCGAGTTTTCACGGGCTTACCGCCAGGCATTCGGCGAAACGCCGCAACAAACGCGCGGCAAGTAACGAGGCCTGCCGCCCGCATCAATCTACGCGCGCGCCCGAGATCTGCACCAGCTTGCCCCACTTGCCGATTTCCTGGTCAACAATCTGCTTGAACTCGGCCGGCGTATTGCTGATGGGCGTGGATCCCTGTTCCGCCAGGGTCTTGCGCACGGCGGGATCCGTGGCCACCTTGTGGATGGCGGCGGCCAGCTTGTCCACGACCGCCGGCGGGGTGTTCGACGGCACGAACACGCCATTCCAAAGCGTCACTTCGAAACCGGGCAATACCTCGTTGATGGCTGGCACGTCGGGCAGCCTGGACGAGCGCTGCGCCGTGGTCACCCCCAGCCCGCGGAGCTTGCCGCTTTCCAGAAAAGGCAAGACTTCCACCAAGGGGGAAAACACCGCCTGGATCTGGCCGCCGATCAGATCCGTATTGGCGGGCGCGCCCCCTTTATATGCCACATGAACCATATCGCCCTGCGCCATGCTGCTGAACAGCGCGCCTGACAGATGCGACGCCGAACCGCTGCCGGCGGAACCGTAGTTCACTTTGCCCTTGTTCTTCTGTACGTAGGCGACGAACTCTTGCAATGTCTTGGCAGGCTGGCTGCTGTTGACGGTAAGCACGTTCGGGATCTGGGCAAACTGCGAGACCGGTACCAGGTCCTTGCGCAGGTCGAACCCCATGTTCTTGTACAGCGAGACATTGGTGGCCATGG
Organism: Bordetella petrii; assembly: GCF_020991325.1. Lineage (GTDB taxonomy): Bacteria > Pseudomonadota > Gammaproteobacteria > Burkholderiales > Burkholderiaceae_B > Bordetella_A > Bordetella_A petrii_E. The sequence continues at coordinate 4,028 of NZ_JAJMLX010000011.1, forward strand.
TGCTGGTGGCGAACAGGATCGTGTAGCCATCCGGTGTTGCCTTGGACACGTAGGCCGATCCTATGTTGCCGCCGGCGCCGGCACGGTTTTCGACGACGACCTGCTGCCCGAGCTCGGTGGCAAGCTTTGCCGCCAGCAGGCGCGCGCTGGCGTCGGTGCTGCCGCCCGGGGCAAACGGCACGACCATGGATATTTCCTTCCCGGCCGGCCAGTCCTGCGCCTGTGCGGAACCACCTACAGCCATCAGGCAAGCCGCCAGGGAAATGGAAAAACGGCAATGTTGAATCACGTCTGTCTCCTGGAAATTTGAAGAGTTGTTGGGTTTTCATCCAGGGACCGGCCAGCATTTGTCCACAGGCCGCCCGGCCCCTTGTCCTGCCAAGGAGTACTGCCAAGAAAATCGGGAACCGCTCCGGTTGCGGGCCCCCTCCCCGGGGCCCGGACGGCACGTAGCCTGGCGGTTTAAGGTTGGACGGTGCGCGTCACGCTGACGGTGCCCGCATCGGCATCCAGCTCGATCAAGTCGCCGTCTACGATCGCGACAGTGGGATCCTTGTCCAGCGAGGCAACCACCGGGATGTTTCCGATGATGGCGCCTATGGTGGTGATGGCTTCGGGAACGGCCTGGACGAATGCCACGGGCGCCGTACCTCGCGACACCATGTCGTAAATCTTGTATGAACCGCCTGTCGAACCCTTGCCGGTCGAGAACACCAGTACCTTGCCGGCGATGTTGCGCCCTTGCAGCTCATGCCCGGGTTCAGTGACAACGCCGGTCATGTTGTCCACGCCGCCGTTGAAACTGATGGCCTCTTTCGTGACGATGGCCACGCCGCTGGCCTTTCCTGTGACGATCTTGCGGCCTTTCAGGGTGAATGTGCTTGTCGTCATGGTCATCTCCAGACCCCGTCCACGGCGGCCTGCATGACGCGCCCCAGATTGCCGTAGTGCGTGGGCAGCCCGAACTGCCCCGGCGCATAAAAAGCCATCTTGGCCGAATTGGTGGTCAGGGTGCGGTAGCCCTTGTTGGGTGCGATGACCCGGCTGCGTGCCAAGAACGGACAGGTTTCCCGCACCACGATGCCTCCGGCTTCTTCGATGGCCTTGATATAACCCATGCGCTCGGCCATGGCGTACATCGAGCCAGCCGTGGTCACCCACAGCGCCACGCCGTCGTGCACTTTCCTGCCCTGCAGCGCCTCGGCCACCTCGCGTATTTCTTGCACCGAGGCATTCGGGCATCCAACCAGGATCCAATCCACGTGGTCTGATTGTTCTTTGTTCAGGAACGCCTCGGTTTTCTGTTTCTCGGCCAGGTCGAACACCAGTACTTTTTCGGGCTGCTGGCCGCCGAAAGCATCTTCCAGAGTGGGCGCTTCTGGCGTGACACCGACGGCGTGGAACATGCTGACCGCGCCCGAAGAGGCCAGCGCGGCGCTGAGCGCCTTCAGCTCCTCCAGGGTGGGGGTGGAGGGAACGCCGGTGAACACAGGGGTGTCCTGTCCGGCGATTTTCCCCGCGAAACAACCCAACGTGCCGTAGTCCGTCATGTCATTGAGCGGCGTTTCAACCTTGATCAGGAATTTTCCGTAGCGGTTTTCCTTCAAGTGAAAGCCATATTCGGGCGTGCGTCCCGTCAGCGCCGACGCCAGGCCGCTGGGCCCTCCTTCGCGGTTGGTACGGGCGCCACAGACGGAATTCGCGTACACCACCGCCGACGACTCGCCCCAGGCCAGATGCTCGCCGAAGCGGGGGCTGTTACCCACCAGGTAGGGAATACAGGTATTGCAGGTGTTGGCGCCCATGCCGGCGTAGGCATCCGTCAGGCGGGTTTGCAGCACGCTGTCCGATTCGGGGATGCCTATCTCTCGCCATTGTGTGGGATCCACCGCGGTGGGATTGGTGGTTACCCGTGTCACGAAGGTGCCGCCTTGCGCACGGATATCTTCCACGAACCGCGTGCCTGCCTCTTCGGCCACCAGTACGGACGAGCCGGCCATATGCACGTTGTTGACCGGCACCAGCCGCCTGGCGCCGAATCCTTCACCCAGCGCCACCAGGATTTCCATGGCTTTCTTGACCGCGAGGCCTTTGTCCCCGCTCAGCATCCGCGTTTCTTCGTCCGTCAACAACATGAAGCAAGTCTCCGTCAGCACAGTGAGCCATTGCACCGATCGCGCAGCAGCTGCAGTCAGGAGAATTGTGGGATCCGGATTAATATAAAAAAAGCGATAAATTGGAATCCATATATATCTCTTTTCAGTATGCTTTCCAGGCCACCGAGATTACGCCATGGTCACGTTCAAACAGTTGGAAGCCGTCTTCTGGGTAGTGCAGCTGGGCGGCTTCGCCCAGGCCGCGAACCGGCTGCATACGTCTCAATCGGCGGTATCGAAGCGTGTGCATGAACTCGAGGCGTTGTTCGACACGCCCTTGTTCGACCGTTCGATGCGCTCGGCCCGGTTGACGGAAAAGGGCGAAGAAATGTTCTTGCTGGCAAGGCGCCTGCTGGAACAGCGGGACGCGGGCGTCGAGCAGTTCCAAAGCCCGGAAGTGCTGGAGCGGCATGTGCGAATCGGCGTAACGGAACTTACCGCAATGACCTGGCTGCCCCGCCTGGTCAGCACAATCCAGGCCGGCTACCCCAGGGTCGTCATCGAGCCTCACGTGGATGCCAGCGCCATCCTGCGCGACAAGCTGCTGGCCGATGAAGTGGACCTGGTCATTGCCCCCGACATGTTCAATGACCAGCGCTTCGTGTCCAAACCCCTGGGCACTGTCGAGCATGCCTGGATGTGCAAACCTGGCCTGCTGGGGCGTCGCAATCGGCTGCGGATGCGCGAACTGGCCGAATACCGCCTGCTGACGCAGGACAACCGCTCGGGGCCTGGCCAGTTGTACAGCCGGTGGCTGCGCTCGATCGGCGTGGAAACCCCTAATACCTTGATGAGCAGCAGCCTCATCGCGCTGATAGGCCTGACCGTGTCAGGCATGGGCGTCAGCTACCTGCCCAGGAAATGTCTGGCCCCGATGGTGAAATCAGGGGCATTACAAACCCTGGTGGTCAGCCCCGCGCTGCCGCTGGCACCCTACGCCGCCATTTGCAAGGCAGACCGTCCCAGCAACCTGGTGTCCTCCATCATCAGGCTGGCTCAGGACGCATGCGATTTCGGCCAGACTTTCCAGCTGGGTTAGCCAGCCAACTATGCCGCCTGGGGGCTGGTTCGCCCGCCGCGGATCTTGCCTGGCCGATGCGTACGCAGCCAGGCCACCGCGGCATCCACCAGGGGATGATGCCGATTGATATTCCATGCTGCCGCGGCCACCACCACAATGACACGCTCGTACAGGGGCCGTATGACCACGTTATCGGGCGCCAGTTTGCGCGTGGATGCCGGCACCAACGCAACCCCCTGCCCGCAACTGACATAAGCGATCTGGGACGTGACCGAACGCACCTCGTGCAGCACGCGGGGGGCGAATCCATGGGTTCTGCAAACATTGGCAAGCATGTCGAAATACACCGGGCTGACCTGCCTGGACGACATGACCAACTGCTCCGCCGCCAGGGATTTCAATCGCACCCGAGGCTGCGCGGCCAGGGGATGTTCCTTCGGCAAGGCGACCGCCAGGCGGTCTTCCGCCATGGGAATCGTCTGGATGCCATGGCCGACTTCGCCATCCAGCCGCACGAACGCCAGGTCCAGTTCGCCGGCCTGCAGCCCGGGAATGGCCTCGACGCTGTCGATTTCCCGCACGAATACCGTCACTTGCGGATAGGCCTGCCGCAGATGAGTCAGCAGCGGAGGCACCGTATCCAGCATGGCGGACGTAATCGCCCCCACGTGCAGTACCCCGGTGTGGCCGGCCGCCACCTCGCGCACCACGCGTTCAAGATGTTCTACCTGCACGGCGAACTGGCGCACAGCCGGCAATATTGCGGCCCCCGCCGGGCTGAGCTTCGTGCCGCGCCGGGAACGTTCGAACAGCCTTAGCCCCAGCGCGTTCTCCAGCACCTTGATCTGCTCGGTAAGCGGCGGCTGCGACATGGCCAGCCGCGTGGCGGCACGGCCGAAATGCTGCTCTTCGGCCACGGCCAGGAACATCCATAGCTGCCGGACCAGCCTGAAATCGATATTGCTCATTTTGCGTCCCCGCCGGCTGCTGGCAGCGCCAATCCGCCATGCCGGTTTTATTCCAAAATTCGTATCACAGCCATAGATGAATAGTATTTTACATATCAATACTCGCAGGCAATGATTTCCGTGCTTTCACGGAGATCTGCACATGCCCGCCGCAATTTCACTGCTGGACCGCCTGGCTTCGCTGGACACCAACACCGTGTCCGACGCTCTGGACTTTCTGGATTTACCCGGCGCAACCTATGGCCTGCGCCCCTTGTGGGACTGCCCGAAGATCGTCGGCCGCGCATCCACCATCCAGCTGGGCCCCAAAACGAACGTCAAACCCACCGTGCACCTCATTTCACCCGTCATAGACGCGGTGGTTGCCGACGACCGCATCCTGGTGATCGCCGGCGGCATCGAAGGGGTTTCCTGCTGGGGCGACATCCTGGCCAATGCGGCAATCGCCAAGAGAGTCCGCGGCTCGATCATCGACGGGCTGAGCCGCGATATCGACGGCAGCGAGTCCGTGGGATACCCGGTATACGGGCGTGGCGTCACCATGATCAGCGCGCGCAACCGCGTCATCCAGGTCGATTCGGGCAAGCCCGTGCAGATGGCGGGCGTCACCGTCCATGAAGATGATTACGTCATTGCCGATCGTTGCGGCACGGTGTTTATACCCGCGGCGCGCATTGAAGATGTACTGGATCTGGGCGAGCGCATTGCCGCGCGGCAGGACGGCATGGTTACCGCTGTGCGCACTGGCCGGCCGGTGGCTGAAGTGATGCACGACAAGGAATTCGAGGCCATCAAGACCGGCAGGGCGCCCTAACGCCAGGCATGGGCAGACATGGCACAAGACATCTTCCATTCGAACCCGACATCAGGAAACCATCATGGCTAATCCACTGAAAGCCAGCGCCGCAGACCAGGAATTGATCGCCCTGTTCAAAGGGCTGGACACCCCCGGCGTTTCCGACGCCATGGACAAGCTTGGCCTGCACGGCCAGGCACTGGGCATCATGCCGCTGGCCGATTACACGACCGTCGTGGTCGGGCCTGCATTCACCGTGAAGTACGTGCCGGCCAGCACCCCGCCCGGCACGGTTGGCGATTTCATCGACGAGGTGGCGCCGGGTGACGTGATCGTGATCGACAACGACGGCCGCCTGGACTGCACCGTCTGGGGCGACATCATGACGCAGTACGCCGGATTGCGCGGCATCGCAGGTACCGTCATAGATGGGGTATGCCGGGATGTGAACAAAGCCTTGAAAGACAACTACCCCTTGTTCACCGCCGGGCGCTTCATGAGGACAGGGAAAGACCGGGTGCAGGTAGAGTCAGTCAATACAGTGGTTGGCATTGGATCCGTGCGCGTCGCGGCCCGGGACATTGTGGTGGCGGACGCCAACGGCGTCGTCGTCGTTCCCCGCGCGCGGGCCCGTGAAGTGGCGGACCTTGCCCGCAAGATCGAAGACGCCGAATCGCGCATCCGGGACCAGATCGCGCAGGGAAGCACGCTGGGCGAAGCGCGCAAGGCGCTCGGGTATCACACGCTGCAGGCCAAGGCCTGATCGGGTGGCGAGGCTGGGGCTTCCTCTGGGCGGCCCCAGCGGCCGATCCGGTCAAGAGCGCCCTGTACGTACCGGCCGCCCCAACTACGCAGAATCTGCTTTCAATCAAACGCAGATCAGAATCGTTTCGATTTATACTCCCATCCTGAATCAAAAAACAAGGGAGTGGAAATCCATGCAGGTCAGTAAATCCGGGGGGTCGGCGAGCCCGCGCCCGCGCTTCGTACTGCGCCCCGTCAGCGCCGTTGTGCTGATGGCCCTGGCCTCGGGCGCCGCGGCCCAGGACGCCAGCGTGCCTACCCTGTCGTCGGTAGAGGTAGTGGGCGACAGCACGCCCCTGACCACTACGGAAGGCACCGCCAGCTACACGCCGCGCGCCACGGACGCCGGCACGGGCCTGACACTGTCGCTGCGCGAAACGCCGCAGTCGGTCACGGTGGTAACGCGCCAGCGTATCGAAGACCAGAACATGCGCTCGCTGGTGGACGTGATGAGCAGCACGCCCGGCATCTCTGTGCAGAATTACGACGCCGAGCGCTATACGTTCAGCTCGCGGGGGTTCCCGATTACCAACTACATGTACGACGGCATCCCTACCTCGTTCGAAACAGGCTATGCCGCCGGGGAATCATCGGTAGACCCCATCATCTACGACCGCGTGGAAGTAGTGCGCGGTGCCACCGGCCTGATGACGGGCGCGGGGGACCCATCCGCGTCGATCAATCTGGTGCGCAAGCACGCCACGGCACGCGAGTTCACGGCCGACCTGAGCGTGGGCGCCGGCACGCACGACACCTATCGCGCCACCGCCGACCTGCAAACCCCCTTCAATGCCAGCGGCACCGTGCGCGGCCGCATCGTGGCGGCCTACCAGAAGAACCATTCGTACCTGGACCACTACCAGAACGAGAAAAAAGTCTTCTACGGTGTGGTGGATGCCGACCTGACCTCGCGCACGACGCTGAGCGTGGGCTTCAATTACCAGGATAACGACCCCCAGGGCAGCAGCTGGGGCGGGTTCCCGCTGTGGTACGCGGATGGCGGGCGCACCGACTGGAAGCGTTCGCTGAATACCGGCGCCGACTGGACGTCATGGGCCAGCACCACGCAAGGCGCATTCGCGCAGCTGGAGCACCGTTTCGACAGCGGCTGGCGCGTGGTGGCGGTGGCCAGCCACAGCAAGCACGAAATGGACGGCAAGCTGCTGTACCTGACCGGCTGGCCCGACCGCAACACCGGCCTCGGCATGGGCTCGTCACCGGCCTGGTACATAGGCGACCGCAAGCAAAACAGCTTCGACGTGAAAGCCTCCGGCCCGTTCACGCTATTCGGCCGCCGCCACGAACTGGTGGTGGGGGCCAGCGCCAGCCGCCAGTACGCGCACTTCGATTACCACGGCGCGCTTACCTCTAGCCCGGTGGGCAACTTCTTCGACTGGGATGGCTCGTATCCCGAACCCGAGTGGGACAGCAACGCCGCCACCGCGTCGCGTTACACCACCAAGCAGGCCGGCGTGTACAGCGCGCTGCGCTTGAACCTGGCCGATCCGCTGAAGCTGATCGTGGGCGGCCGCTACAGCACTTGGAAAACCGACGCGGTGGGCTGGGGCGGCACCAACGGCTACAACTTCGACAAGAACGCCTTCACGCCGTACGCCGGCCTGCTGTTCGACTTGAACGAAAACTATACGGCCTACGCCAGCTACACCGAGATCTTCAACCCGCAGGCCTACCAGGACCGCAACGGCGGCTGGCTGGACCCGCTAGAGGGGAAATCGTACGAGGCCGGCCTGAAAGGCGAATGGCTGGACGGCAAGCTGAACGCCAGCGCCGCCGTATTCCAGGTAGAGCAGGACAACGTAGCGCAGCCCGACAACGGCTACTTCGTGCCGGGCACGCCCAACCAGGCCTACCGCGCCGCCCAGGGCACGCGCACCCGCGGCTTCGATCTGGAAGTATCGGGCGAGATCACCCCCGGCTGGAACATGGCCGCGGGCTGGTCGCACTGGACGGGCCGCGACGGCGACGGCGCCGCCATCCAGACCAACCAGCCGCGCAGCCTGGTGCGGTTGTTCACCACTTACCGGCTGCCGGGCGACTGGAGCAAGCTGACGGTGGGCGGCGGCGTGAACTGGCAAAGCCACGTGTATACCGATGCCACCGGGCCGAACGGCGAAGAACGCGTCAGCCAGGGCAGCTATGCCATTACCAACCTGATGGCGCGCTACCAGTTCAACCGCAGCCTGTCGGCGCAGTTGAACATCGACAACGTGTTCGACCGCAAGTACTACAGCCAGATCGGTTTCTACAACCAGGGCGCGTGGGGCGAGGGCCGCAGCGCCATGCTGACGATGCGCTATCAGTACTGAAGCAAGGCCGGTCAGGGGGCGAGCAAGCGTCGCACCCCTTCCCCCGCCACCACCCCGCTGGCCATGCAGGCCGTCAGCAGGTAACCGCCGGTGGGGGCTTCCCAGTCCAGCATTTCGCCCGCGCAGAAAACGCCCGGCATGCCATTGAGCATCAGGGCGGCGTCGGCCGCTTCCAGCCGCACCCCGCCGGCGCTGCTGATGGCTTCGTCGATGGGACGCGCGCGCAGCAGGCGCAGCGGCAGCCCCTTGATGCGGGCCGCCAGCAGCGCCGGATCCTGCCAGGCCTGCGTCTCCGCGCATTCGCGCAACAGCACCGCCTTGGGGCCCCTGAGGCCCAGCCGGCTTTGCAGATGGCTGGCCATGGAGCGCGCGCCCCGCGGGTGGGACACCTGGGCCAGCACGCGCTCGGCGGAAAGATCGGGCAACAGGTCGATCCAGGCCTGCGCCGCGCCATGCGCGTCGATGGCGTCGCGCAGCCCGGCCGACAAGGCATACACCAGGCCGCCTTCGATACCGGATTCAGTCAGCATGAACTCGCCGCGCCGCCAGGTGCCGGGCACACCGTTGTTGTCCAACGCCATGGCCACCGATTTCACGGGCATGCCAGCGCAGCGCTCGCGCAGATGAGGGCTCCAGTCGGCCTCGAAGCCGCAATTGGCCGGCCGCAGGGGCGCCACGTCTACCCCATGGGCGTGCAGGCCGGCGGCCCAGGCGCCGTCTGACCCCAGCCTGGCCCAGCTGGCGCCGCCCAGCGCCAGGATGGCGGCGTCGGCGCTCACGGTCAGCGCGCCATGCGGCGTATTGAAGTGCAGCGCCCGCGGGCCGGCCGTCTCGTCCGCAGCCCAGCCCGTCCAGCGATGGCGCATGTGAAAGCGCACGCCCGCGGCGCGCAGCCGCGACAGCCACGCCCGCAATAGCGGCGCGGCCTTCATTTCGCGCGGGAACACGCGGCCCGACGAGCCGACGAATGTATCTATGCCCAGGCCGTGGGCCCAGTCGCACAGGGCCTGGGCATCCAGGTGCCGCAGCCAGCCCGCCACGGCGTTGCTGCGGTCGCCATAGCGTTGGCGGAAGCGTTCGGCCGGTTCGCTGTGCGTCAGGTTCAGCCCGCCACGGCCGGCCAGCAGGAACTTGCGCCCCGCGGACGGCATGCCGTCGTACACATCGGCCGCAATGCCCTGCCGCGCCAGGGTTTCTGCCGCCATCAGGCCGGCGGGGCCGGCGCCGATGATGGCGACGCGAACGGAAGCGATGGATGCGGGCGAGGAGTCGGGCATGAAAAGGGAAGTGAGGCGCGTGCAGGGGATTGTCGCACGGCGCGGTAGCGGCCCGCCCTGTCCACGCACGGCGCTGCTTATTTCAAGCGCATGAACTCCCATTCGCCGCCAAACGCGGACGCCGAGATGCCGAAGTCGTAAGTCTCGCCCGCCTGGACATTCACGTCTTGATAGTGAATGGGCTGGCCGGCTTCATCGACCTGGACACCAAGATTGTGCGCGCCAACCGGCACGTGCAGGTCGACCCTGCGGTTGGATTCGCCGTTGGCCACATGCCGGCCGTCCAGGTAGATGCGGACGGTCTTGCCGCTGTTCCAGGCGCCGGAGTCTCGCGCGATGCGCACCGTGCCGCGCTGCGGGCCCGGCGCGGCCAGGGCTGGATCCAGCACGGCCGAAGGGCCAGCCGGCGGCACCGATGCCGCGTTGATCGTGGGCCCCGAGCAGCCCGCCGCCAGAACAAGCGCACCACACGCCAGAACCGTTCGAAACATGATCAGCACCTTGCGAAATAGCACACCGCACTTTAGCGCAAGCGCCCCTGTTCTTGTTCATACAATGCGATGGTGCCTTGCATGGAAGCCCGGGAACCTACCAGGCAAGCCACGCCCTGCCGGGTGTGCCACAGTTCGTACCGGTAGGCGCCGTCAAGCCACACCCGGCAGATTGTCCAGCCGGGCGCGCCGGCCCAGTAGTAATCATCGCCCTGCCGCCATTCGGCCATGGAATCGCTCATTGCCGCCCCCCGGACACGTTGCACGGCCGGGAAGCGCGACATTCCGGGCCGTATTGGAAGTGATTCTAGGGATGGATATACTGTATGTCCATACAGTAATTTCTTGTGGCCCAGCGGGCCCTATCAATCGGTTCTATCAGCATGACCGCTTACCAGTTTGACCTGATCGCCCGTTTGCTGGGCATTGCCGCCCCTACGCGCGCCGCCGCGCGGGCCGTGCTTATCGATAACCAGGCGCCTGCCGCGGCGGCCCGCCTGCAAGGCTGCGCGGAACGCGAGCTTGAAGCGGCCGTAGAGCAGATGCAAGCTCTGGAACTGGAAATACGGGGCGCCTTCGTGCTGCACGGCCCCACGGAATTCCGTGTCACCGTGGGGCACGCAGACAGCCACCGCATGCCGGGCGCGGCGGCACCGGCCGTCGGCCAGGTCGTGCGCCTGGTGGCGCACTCCACGGAACGCTGGATACCCGTGCGCGTGCTGGCGGCGCCGGACACCCCTGGCGGCTACTACGAAGGTGTCATCGTGGAACAGCTGGTAAAGGCCAGCCGGTTCCAGGCGGGCGACCGCGCGCGATTCGGCGAGGACCAGGTCATGCATCCCGATAGCAGTGCCCGGCCGGGAATCCCTGGCCGGCTGAATCCGCGCTTTCGAGGCAGACAGACATGAACCTACGCCAGATCGAAGTCTTTCGCGCCGTCATGCTGGCTGGCTCGGTCAACGGGGCCGCACAGCTGCTGCATGTGTCCCAGCCCGCCGTCAGCCGGCTTATCTCTTACACGGAACAACGGCTGGGTTTCGCCCTGTTCCAGCGCCTGCGAGGCAGGCTGCACCCCACGCCCGAAGCGCAGAGGCTTTTCAACGAAGTCGAGGTGCTGTACCAAAGCGTACAGCGCATCAACAGCCTGGCAGGCGACATGGCCAACCAGACGGGGGGAGTACTGCGGCTGGCCTGCAGCCCCAGCCTGGCCTACGCCTTGATGCCGCTGGCACTCTCGTCATTTGCCCGGCGTTTTCCAGATGTGCACATCGTGCTGGAAGGAATGCTTGCCGATCCGCTGCTCGACGCGGTATTGACGCAACGCGTCGATGTTGCCGTGGCCATTGTGCCGGTGCAGCACCCGCGCATACAGATACACAAGCTCTTTCGAAACCGCGTGGTGGCGGCACTGCCGCCCGGGCACAAGCTGGCCAGCCGCAAGCGCTTGCGGGTTTCGGATCTGGAAGGTGAACGCGTCATCGGATATAGCGCCGACACGCCGCTGGCCCATGCCATTGGCCGGCTGTGCGACGGCGCTCGCGTTGCGCAACGGTGGGTAGCTGAAGTGAAGCAGACACATGTGGCCTGCGCCATGGCGCAGCAGGGCCTGGGCATCGCACTGATAGACGAGCAGGCGCAGATCGGCGCCGCCTGGCCCGAACTTACCGTGCGCGAACTGACGCCCACGATCGATCTCCAGGTACGTGTCGGCTATTCACGTCACGAGCCCTTGTCATCAATGGCGCAGGCGTTCGTCGATACGCTGCAAGCCTTGGAACACCCATTCCTGGTTCCGGCCGCCTAGCCAGACGGCCCCGGTTTATACGGGATTACGCTAATCCCGTTTTCATGGGCCTATCCGCCAAGCCAGCATCGGCGCGGGTATTAACGTCGTGTTATGGAAATTTTCCATAACGGCATACGACAGTTTTTGCCAAGCTTCCTAGAATCCCCTGCAGTCGTAGCAACGGCTGCCAGGTGTCTTCGGCACCTGGACACAGACAAGGGGTTGATCATGAAATTCGGCATCACAGACTCGCGTCGGTACTTGGCTGCATCAGTCCTGTCCTGCTTGCTGCTACCCGCATCAAGCCTGGCCTCGTCTTTTCCCGATAGGCCAGTAACCATGATCGTTCCCTACCCGGCCGGCGGTTCGCTGGACACCATAGGCCGGCCGCTGTCGCAACAGTTCGAACAGAGCACGGGGCAAGCGCTGATTCTTGAGAATGTGGGAGGCGCGGGCGGGTTGATAGGCGCCGGCCGGGTCGTGAAATCCCCAGCCGACGGCAATACCCTGCTGTTGGCCAGCAACGGCCAGGTCACTATCGCCCCCCTGGTTTACAAAGACATGGCCTACGATCCGAAGACCGACCTGGTGCCTATCGTGCATCTGGTGGATCAAACCGCCGTCCTGTATGCCAGTTCCCAATCGCCTTACAAGACTTTTGGCGACGTTGTGCAAGCGGTAAAAGCCGGCAAGGGCGCCCTGCAGTTCGCATCCAGCGGCACGGGCAGCATTTCCCACCTGGCGCTCGAACTGCTGGCCCAGCAGATGCAAACCCAGTTCAGCCATGTCCCCTACCGGGGCGCCGCGCCCGCCCTGCAGGACCTGGCGGGAGGACAGGTGCCCTTGTTGTTCACGTTTGTCGGCTCGGCAAAACCCATGGTGGCGTCAGGCCGGGTGCGGCCGCTTGCGGTTGCGGCCCAATCACGCCTGCCGTCATTGCCTGATGTGCCCACGTTCGCGGAATTGGGCTACCCCGAAATGCAGGCCTCTGTCTGGATCGGCCTGATGGCGCCCAAGGACACCCCGCCGGACCGGATAGGCCGCCTTGCCGAGATCGTCGACCGCATCCTGGCCGAGCCCGGCTTCCAGAAACTGATGGCCGACAACAACATGGAAATCAAGGGCGGCTCTGTCCAGGCCTTCCGGAACATGATGGATCAGGATGGAAAGCGCTGGGCCGATCTGGCCCGCAAGGCAAGCCTGGCCTCGAATTAAGTCATCTCCGCCTGTTGGCGTTTATCTCTAGGAAGGCAAGAATGAAGCAAATCATCGGCGTTGCCCCATCAGGATCGATGGGCAGCGGCTATAACCTGGAATCTTTCAAGCGTGCCATGCAGGCCAGCCCGGATTTCATCGGCCAGGATGCCGGGTCAACCGACATGGGGCCCTACTATCATGGCGCCGACAAGCCCTTTCTGCCCTTGTCGGCCTACCGCCGCGATCTGGCCGTCATGTTGGCGGCCGCCCGGGCAGCAAAAATTCCGCTGCTGATCGGCTCGGCCATCACGAACGGATCCAATGCCACGCTGCAGCAAATGGTCAAGCTGGTCCATGAAGTCGCCGCCGAGCAGAAGCTGTCGTTCAAGATGGCGGTGATCGGTGCCGAAATCGACAAGGCTTATCTGAAACGCAAGATCGCCGCCGGGCCTGTCGAACCCCTGGGCCCCGAAAGCATCCTGACTGAGCAGATGGTGGATGCGGCGGGCCCCGTCATGGCACAGATGGGCGTGGAACCCTTCATGAAGGCACTGGAAGCCGGCGCGGAAGTGATCATCGCCGGGCGCGCCTGCGACGACGCGGTATTCGCCGCATTTCCGATCCTGCGCGGCTTCGACCCCGGCCTGTCTTTGCACTGCGGCAAGATCCTGGAATGCGCCGGCCTGTCGGCCGTGCCGTACGACCTGGGCGAGCCCATGATCGGCCGCGTACGCGAAGATCATTTCGAGGTGGAGCCCGGTAATGCCGCAAGCCGCTGCACCACGGTATCGGTGGCCGGACACTCTTTGTATGAACGCACCGATCCGTTCCTGCAGGCCGGCCCTGGCGGCATCAATGACCTGACGCACTCCACATTTGAACAAGCGGAGGACCGCATCGTACGCGTGCGAGGCAGCAGTTACATCGCCGACCAGAACTACCGGGTAAAGCTGGAAGCGGCGGAACAAGTGGGATACCGCAGCATCGTCGTGGTTGGAATACGCGACGCCGTGATGATCCACCACCTGGACGATGTTCTGCAGCATGCCCGCGAACGCGCGGAAGAACGCTTCGGCATGAGCGCCAACGGCATCAACCTGCTGTTCCGGAACTATGGGAAGAACGGCGTAATGGGAGACCTGGAACCCGATACGGGCCACGTGCCCAAGGAGATCGGCCTGGTCATCGACGCCGTGGCCCCCGACCAGGATACCGCGACCGCCGTCGCCATGTTCACGCGGGGCGTGCTGCAGCATGCGGATTATCCGGGCATATTGACGACCGCGGGCAATATGGCCTACCCGTTCTCGCCCTTCGGCATTCCGGTCGGGCCGGCGTTCCGGTTCTCGATATATCACCTGATGCCGGTAGCGGACGGCACCGAGTGCTTCCCCATTCACTACGAAACCATCCGGAATTGACGCACATGGCCAATCAGACCAGACCCATGACGGACTACGCGAAAGTGGTACGCAGCAAGAACTCAGGCCCATTCGACCTGACCTTCGACATTATGTTCGACCGGGACGAGCCCTATCTGCACGTAAAGCGCAGTGGTGTCGTCAACGTGGAAAATGTCGCCAGGGCATTCTCGATCGCGCAGCAAGATGTGCTGGTCTGCACACCTTTCGATGCGGCCCGGGCATTCAAGATAACCATCAAACGTCCGGTCAGTTCCGGCGACCTGGCCGACCGCGATGTGTACGGCTGCCAGCAGCATGTGCCACTGGCGCGCCTCCGGGTTCCAGCCTGACCCTCGTGTCAGCGCTGGCCGTCGTTGGCGCTGACTTCTTCTTTCAGCAGGCCGCCCAGGCGCGAATGCACGCGCCCGCCGGTGGCCATGCCCAGCGCAAACATCACTTCGTCGGCGCGCGGCGCATCCACGGCGCCGACCTCGATGGAATTGAAATGGCTGCGCACGTACGACGCGTGAATGTAGTGCAGAGGCATGATCAGGCGAAAACCCGCCGCCGCAGTGACCTGCGAGGCCGGCACCATGGCCTTGGGGTTGCCCAGCACTTCACGCATGGCCCAGCCGCCGGCCTCGTGCCACACGGCGCCATGCTCGGCTTCTCCGTCCAGGCCCACGATGGCCGCCTTGCCGTAGGCCTCGACCTTGTCCTTGCCCAACGCCTGGGCCAGCTGTGATGCCAGGTCGAACCCCACGTCGCGCAGCGCCTTCATGAAAGGGACCAGGTCGGGCTCGTAACGGCCAGCGTAAGGGTTCTTCACCACCGCATAGGCAACGGCGCTGAGCAGCGGCGTACCGGCCGCCGGCCCGCCGTCGCTGTACAGCGTTTCGATGGTGAGTGCTTTCTTGCGTATCTGGATATCCATGCGAAGGTCCTTGTAGGTAATGGCGGAAACCGGCGCGGGCGCTTACAGCGCGGCGCCCAGGCGGGCGGCCAGGTAGCGGTAGATTTCGGTGTTGTCGGCGTCGACGGGCAACTGCGTGCAGGCGTGCTGCCACAGTTCCTGGCACAGCGCCAGTTGCGGCGGATTGAAGCCGGCCTGTTCTCGCAGGCCCGCGGCAATGCCCAGGTCTTTGGCCATGAGATGCAGGCCGAATCCAGCCTTGAAATCCCCGCCGTTCAGCATGTGCTGCCTGGCCTTGGTTTCGGTGGCGACATTGCGGCCGCTGGAAACATTCATCACGTCGATAAGCACGCCCAGGTCCAGGTCCATGCTTTTACCCAGCAGCAAGGCTTCGCTCATGGCCAGCAGGCCGGCCGCATACACGTAGTTGTTAAGCGCCTTCATGCCGTGGGCGGATCCCACCGCCCCGGTCTTGATCAGTTTGGCGCCCATCGCCAGGAACAGCGGCCGCATGCGCTCGATGACTGCGTCTTCGCCCCCCGCCATGATGGCCAGAGTGCCGTCGCGCGCCTTGGGCACACTGCCGGACACCGGCGCATCCACCAGATTGATGCCCGTTTCGCCCAGTTCGCGCGCCAGCTGGCGGGTATCCATGGGCGAGCTGCTGCTCATGTCGATGACGGTGGCGCCTGCGGCAAGCCGTCGGCCCAGGGGTGTGCCGCCCTGCTCGCCTAACAGGCATGCGCGCACGGCGGCTCCGTTGGGCAGCATGGTGATCAGCACATCCAGGCCCGCCAGCGCGTCCTGCCCTGGCGCCAGTCCGGCTGCCTGCCCGTTTTCGCGCAACTGGGCCATCCGGGCGGCCGACTTGTCATAACCCAGCACTTCTGCGCCGGGCAATTTGCGGGACAGGTTCTGGAACATGGGAAACCCCATTTGCCCCAGACCGATAAAACCTATGCGCATAGCAATTTCCCCCGGTGCATCTGGCCCCGGCATGCCGGCCCGCGACATACGGGCCGTGCCAGTCTAAGCCAGGGCACGGGCCCGCACGTATGCCATGTTGTCCTGGGCTATAACCGAACGTTATTCTCGAGAGACAGATATATATGACTAGGGAGCACAAGGGTGAAATTCAAGTTGAGACAGATGGAAGTTTTCCGGGCGGTCATGATTGCCGGCTCGGTCAGCGGCGCGGCGCGCATGTTGTTCGTGTCGCAACCCGCGGTCAGCAAATTGCTGTCCCATACCGAGACCACGCTGGGGCTGAAGCTGTTTCATCGCACGGGCGGCAAGCTGGTGCCCACCGCCGAGGCTGTACGCCTGTTCGAGGAAGTGAACCAGGTCTATGACGCGGCAGAGCGCGTGGACCAGTTCGTCGACAACCTGACCCGCAGCCCTTCGGGAACCATCAATCTGTGCAGCAGCCCCAGCCTGGGCCTGAGCCTGCTGCCCCGCCTGATCCGCGATTTCCTGGAAAGGTACCCGGACACCAAGATCCACTTCCACACCACTCTGATCCAGGACATTCCCCAGGAACTGCTGAGCGGCAAGTCCGACCTGGCGATTACCGTATTGCCGGTAGAGAACCCCAACCTGCAAATAGAGCCGCTGATCCGCGGCCGCATGGTGTGCGCCATTCCGCGGCGCCATCCCCTGGCGCGCCAGAACCGCGTGTCACTGCGCGACCTGGTCGATGAACGCCTGATTCTTTATTCGCGCACCATTCCGTTCGGGCGCCTGATGCTGTCGGCCTTCGAGCGCCATGGCTGCGACGTGGCGCCGATCGTGGATGTACCGCGCGCGGAATTGGCCTGCTCGCTGGTGCGGCAGGACGTGGGCATCGCCATTGTCGACCAGTTCTCGGTGGCCGACGACCTGTGGCAGGGCATCGTCGTGCGGCCATTGGTGGAAGAAATTCCCATTGCGGTCAGCCTGGTGCGTTCGCGATTCGGCCTGCTGTCGCCGGAAGCCGAGCTCTTCCTGTCCGCCCTGCGCCGGGCCTTCGCCTGAACACCCACCCCCTCGGCCTGTATTACCAATGGTTATGCCGAAGCTCAAACCGGCATACGACAAGCCTGGCTGGCGCTACTAGCATGGCCATACACATACCAATATATAAGGAGACAAACCATGGACACGACACGACGGCGCCTGCTGCAGGGCATGGCCGCCAGCGCGGCCATGCTGGCTTGGGCTGGGCCCGGCCGCGCGGCAAATGGCGGTTTTCCCAACAAGCCCATCCGCCTGTACGTACCTTTCGGCCCGGGCAGCGGATCCGATGTTTATGCCCGCTATTTCGGCGAGCAGCTTACCGCCCGCCTGGGCCAGGCGGTGGTGGTGGAAAACAAGCCGGGCGCGGGCGGCGCCATCGCGGTGCGGGCCACGACGGGCTCGCCGGCCGACGGCTACACCATCCTGCTGGGCAGCAATTCGCCCATGGCGGTGAACCTGTCCACCTATCAATCGCTGCCCTACGACCCGGTGCAGGATGTACAGCCCATTTGCGGCCTGACGCGGTCCATGGCCGTGCTGATCGTGCCGGCGGATTCTCCCCTGCAGACGCTGGACGACCTGGTCAGGCGCGGTCGGCAATCGCCCCCGCTGAACATGGGAACGTATTCGGCGGGCTACCAGCTGGCGGCCGCGCCGTTCTTGAAACAGGCCAGCTTCAATTGGCAGAACGTGAACTACAAGGGCTTGTCGCAAACCACCAGCGACGTGATCGGCGGCCAGATCGACATTGCGGTGGTGGATACACCCACGACGGTGCGCATCATCCAGTCGGGCAAGATCCGCGCCCTGGCGGTGACGGGGACTGAACGGCATCCGGAATTGCCGGACGTGCCCACCCTGCGCGAAAAAGGATACGAGAGCGCCGTGCATTACAGCTGGACCTCGCTGTGGGTGAAAGCCGGCACGCCGGACCACGTGGTTGAAAGACTGTCGGGCAATATGCTGGACATTCTGAACGCGCCGCAATCCCGGCAATACGTGGAAAGCCAGGCGGGAGAAATCATGCCGCTCGGCCCCCGCCAGATGCGCGATTTCCAGAAATCGGAGATCGCCCGCTTCAGCGCGGCGGTGAAATCGCTGAACTTCAAGCGCGTATAGGGCCGCCCCAACCTGCCCGCTGCAGATTCCGGCCCCGGGGCGGCAGTTTTGTCATAATGGCAAGCATCATGACGACTGGCACCCTCATCGAACCGGCGCGCATCGGCCAGTTGCCGGGCTGGCGCGTACGCACCCCGCACGGCAGCGCCCTGGTGGCGCAGCAAGGCGCGCAATTGCTCAGCTATACACCGGCAGGCGGGCGGCCGCTGGTCTGGCTATCGGAACAGGCCCACCTGCGGCCCGGGGCCCCGGTGCGCGGCGGCGTGCCCGTATGCTGGCCGTGGTTCGCCGTGTACGGGCGCAACCCCCAGGCGGTGCGCGACAGCGTGACGGCGCCGGCCGACGCCCCTTCGCATGGCTGGGTCCGCCAGGCCGACTGGCAACTGGCCGCACAGCGCAGCGCAGGCGACACGGCGGAACTGGAGTTCAACTTTGCCGCCGGCCCCGGCTTTGCCCCGGGCTGGAGCCACCAGGCCCTGCTGACATTGCAAATGCGCTTCGGCCGCGACCTGGTCCTGGCGCTGTCCGTACGCAATCTGGGCGAACGGCCGTTCACCACGGCCCTGGCCCTGCATACTTATCTGGCGGTGTCGGACAGCCAGCGCGTGGAGATCCTGGGGCTGGAAGGACGCGACTACCTGGATATGGCGCAGCAATGGTCGCGCCATGGCCAGCGCGGCCCGATTACATTCCAGGGGGAAACCGACCGCCTGTATCTGGATACCTCGGCACCGGTAACCTTGCACGACCACGGCTGGCGGCGCGAAGTGCGCTTGCGCGCGACGGGCTCGCGCTCGACAGTGGTATGGAATCCCGGTACGGTCAAGGCGCAGCGCCTGGACGATATGGCGGACGAGGCCTGGCGGCACATGGCCTGCGTGGAAACGGCGCGCGTGCTGGACGATGCCATGACGGTCGCCCCGGGCGCCACGGAAACGATGGCGCTGTCGATCAGCCTGCGATCGACAGCGTCCTGATACAGCGGGAAATGTCAGCCCAAGCCCTGCAAGCTCCCGCTTGTTGTCAGGGCATACAGGCGAAACGCATCAATGCTTGGCCGGAAAATCACTGGGCCATTTCATGGGAATGGATTGCTCGTGCAGCTCATTCATGGTTTTCTCCTGGTAGCGGGCCGAATACCGGCCACCCCAGTATGTAACCTTGCGTTGCTGATTTTGATTTGACGTATCAAGGGCCAAGAACCCCCTTATTCCGGTATTTTCCCTATGGCCGGACCTGACGTTTACAAATATGGTGTTACCGCCTTGTGGGCGCAGCGAGACGGATATGCTCAAATCTGACGCCTGTTAGGGATGGAAATGGCGCGCTCCGGCGCCTTGAACCGACATGAACCAATGCACCAGGCTTCTGGGCCTGCTCCTGCTTATCTGTAGCCTGCCTCTGGCCGCCCAGGCCGGGCAGGTACGCGTCGCGGTGGCCAGCGGGGTGATCGAGCCCATGCAGGCCATCGCCCAGAGCTTCCAGCAAAAAACCGGCAATGTCGTGGTGCTTTCCGCGGCGCCCACCAGCCAGCTGTATGCGCAAATCGAGCAAGGCGCCCGGTACGACGTGTTGGTGGCGGGCAACGATGTGCTGCCGGCGCGCCTGGAGGCTACCCGCAAGGCCGTACCGGGAACGCGTTACACGTATGCCACCCAGGTACTGGCACTGTGGTCGCCCCACACCGGCTATGTGGATGGGCAGGGCGATATCCTGAAAGAAAACCGTTTCCGCCGCTTGTCGGTTGCCAGCCCGGACCTGGTGCCCTACGGCCGTCCAGCCATGCAGGTGCTGGACCGCCTGGGACTGCGCGACGCGGTCACCGGCAAGCTGACCGAGCGCCGCTCGGTATCCGACACATTCCAATTCCTGACCAACGGCCAGAGCGACCTGGGCTTCGTCACGCTTTCACACGTGTACAAGAACAGCCGCATCGAGCGCGGTTCGGCCTGGATCGTGCCCACCACGCTATACGACCCGATCCGCCAGGATGCAGTACTACTGGACACCGGCAAGGAAAACCTGGCCGCGCGCTCGTTCCTGTTCTTCCTGAAAGGGCCCAAGGTGGGGCAGATCATGCGGGCTTACGGGTTTCATCGCTAGAACCGAGGGATAACCCTTGCCAGTGAGCCGCCAGGAGCCGCTCCCGATGTGTCAGGTGCTTACGGCAATTACGCACACCTTGCCTGCTGCTGACTAATCGGCTTTCATTTTGCTGAGGTCCGGCGCGAACCCTGCGGCTGCCTGCTTGGCGATCGACCGGCACAGCAACTCCGACATGCCCTTTGCCAATTGCTTGTTCGACCAGGCTCCAGTGTCGGAGAACCACTTAGGTACCCAGTTGACCGCCCCGAAAATGGAGAATATGGCCAATTTAGGGTCGCAAGGAATGATGCTGCCATCCTGGATACCTTCCCGCACAAAGCCGCGCAGCTTCGCTTCGAAACGATCACGCTGCTCGACGATCTTGGCACGGTCTTCGGGTTCTAGTGCGTGCTCTTCCGTGATGATCACGCAGCGGCTCATTTCGCTGAGCGTCACCTGCAGATATTCCTGGATGGCCATGTGCAGCTTCTCGAGCCCCGTTCCGCCTGCCTGCTCTGCTTGTTCGATGGCTTCGAAGCCAACGCGCAGGGCCTCGGCAAATGCCTCGTATAGCAGAGCGTGCTTGTTGGGAAAATAGTGATACAAGGCGGCCTTCGTCACACCCAGGCTGGTCGCGATATCACCCAGCGACGTAGCGTGAAAGCCTTTCTGGTTAAACGCCGCAATCGCTTCGCGCAAGAGGGCTTCGCGCTTGAGTTGATGCATTGCCTTGCGGGTGGGTACCGCGTTATTCCATGTTGCCACTGATCGAGCCCTCCCGGTGAATGACGTGGACCGGTCGCATATTTAACGTTTTTTCCGAGGCAAGTACAACTCGGTCAGCGTGCCTTCATAAGCCTCTGCCGCGAACGCCAGTGTCTCGGATAATGTGGGGTGCGGATGTATCGTCAACGCGATATCGCCAGGTTCAGCTCCCATTTCAATAGCCAATGTGGCCTCGGCAATCAGGTCCCCCGCCTGCGGCCCCACCATGCCCACGCCCAGCAAGGCTTGCGTGTCGGGATCGACCAGCACCTTGGTCAGCCCGTCGCCCCGGCCGATGCTCAGGGCGCGGCCGCTGGCCGCCCAGGGAAAGCTGGCCTTCTCGAAAGCGATGCCGTCGCGCCGGGCCGCTGTTTCGGTCAGCCCCACCCAGGCAATCTCCGGATCGGTATACGCTACCGCGGGAATCACTTTAGCGTCGTTGAGGGTACTGCCGCCCGCCGCGGCTTCAGCCGCCACCTTGCCTTCGTAGGCCGCCTTGTGGGCCAGCATGGGTTCGCCGACCACATCGCCGATGGCGAAGATATGGGAGACATTGGTGCGCTGCTGCCTGTCGACGGGAATAACACCCTCCTTGTCGACCCGCACACCCGCAAGGTTGGCATCGATGGCGCCGCCATTGGGCCGACGTCCCACTGCCACCAGTACATAATCGTAGGTCTGGGGCCCGGGTGCCTCAGGCCCATCGAACACCACCCGTACTCCCTGATCGCTGGCCTTCGCCGAAACCACCCGCGTACCGAGCAGAATCGCTTCATAACGGCTGGCGACTTGTTGCTGTAGAGGCTTGACCAGGTCCCGGTCGCAGCCGGGCAGCAGCCCATCCGTTGCTTCAACCACTGTCACCCGGCTGCCCAACGCCGCATACACTGTCGCCAACTCCATGCCGATGACGCCCCCGCCGACCACCAACAAGCGAGAGGGAATCTCAGGCAGTGCCAGTGCACCGGTCGAATCCAGGATGCGCTGATGGTCGGGCAAGAATGGCAAGCGGATGGGATGCGAACCCACGGCAATGATGGCCTGCTTGAAAACCACGATCTGGCCATCGTTCATCACCAGGGCATGCGGACCGCTGAACTTGCCGATTCCCGTCAACATGCGCACCTTGCGTTGCCGTGCCAGGCTCGCCAGCCCGCCGCACAGTCTGGCAACCAGCCCGTCCTTCCAGGCGCGCAGCTTCTCGGGCCGTATCCTGGGCGCATCGAATTCAATTCCCAGTTCCTGCAAATGCCGCGCGTCGTCTAATCCTTTTGCCGCATGCAGCAGGGCCTTGGACGGGATGCAACCCACATTGAGGCAGACGCCCCCAAGGGTCGCGCGCTGGTCCACCAGTACTACCGACATGCCCAGGTCCGCCGCCCGGAATGCTGCGGTATAGCCACCCGGCCCGCCTCCCAGCACGAGCAGGTCGGTCTCAATCGTGGAAGACATAAACTGCAGTTCCTTTTCTATGTGTGCCCCGCGCCGCGGCGGTGGCCGTTGACGGCATGCGTTGCCCGCGCCTCTATCGCACCCGGCTTTTTCCCAGGTAGGCGCTGGACAGGTCTCCGGCGCCATGCATCAACACATCGCGCGTGCCTTCCATCGCCACCTGGCCGTGTTTGAGCACATAGCCGAAATCGGCCACGCGCAGCGCCAGGCTGGCCATTTGTTCGCTCAGCAGCACCACCCGGCCGCCCTGCGCGCAGTAGTGCCTGATGAAATCGAAAATCTGCGACACCACGATCGGTGCCAGCCCCAGCGAAGGTTCGTCGAGCAGCACAAAGCGAGGCTGGTGCAGGGTAGCCATCGACAGGATCAGCATCTGCTGCTGGCCGCCGCTCAACGTGCCGGCCTTGGCTGTGCGCCGCTGCGCCAGGATGGGAAAATTGCCATACACGCTGTCCAGCGCCAGCTTGAACTTCCCTTGCGGCTTGCGGAAGTGCCACGCGGTAATCAGGTTCTCTTCCACGGTGTGCTGATGGAAAATGCGCCGCCCCTCCATAGCGTGCGCCAGCCCGCGCCGCGCGCGCTCATGGGGTGCCAGGCGGGTGATGTCTTCGCCGTCCAGCAGGATCTGTCCCGCCCTGGCCGGCGTCACTCCCGAGATCGCGCGCATCAACGAAGACTTGCCGCCGCCGTTGGCACCGATCAGCGCTGTAATTCCATCGGGCCGCGCGACCAGGTTAATACCCCGCACGGCCTCGATGGCGCCATAACTGACCTGCAAGTTGCGCACTTCAAGCATGAGCGGACTCCTCTACGCCAAGATAGGCTTGGATCACAGCGGGGTCGGATCGCATGCCGTCCATGTCGCCTGAATAGATCTCTTCACCGGCTTCGAAGACCACCACCTCGTCGACCAGTTCCGCCAGGAAGTCCATGTGGTGATCGATAATCAGCACCGCGACGCCATGATCGCGTGCCAGTCGCACCAGCCCGATCAGATGTCCAGACTCGTGTTCGGAGAGGCCCGCTGCGGGCTCGTCCAGCAACAGCAGGTCGGGGTCGCTGGCCAGGGCGCGCGCCACTTCGGCCAGGCGTTGAATGCCATAGGGCAGTTCGCTCATGATGGCGTCGGCTTGGCTGGTCAATCCGGCAGCCTGCATCAGGGCGTCGACCTGCCGCAGCAATGCGCCCTCTTCCCGCCTGGCTTGGCCCGTGTTCAAGGCCGCTGCCAGCGCGCCATGGCGATAACGCCGGTGCGCGCCCATCAGGATGTTCTCGCGCACGGTGAAGCTGGGCACATTGCGCGGATCCTGGAAGGTCCGTGTGATCCCGGCCCGCGCAATCTTGTGAGCCGGCCATCCGGCGATATCCCGCCCCTGGTATACGATACGGCCCTCGGTCGGGGTATAGATGCCGCTGATCACATTGACGAGAGTGCTCTTGCCGGACCCGTTCGGTCCCACCAGGGCGGTAATGCGGCCGGGGTACAAGTCCAGGGACACGCCCGCCAGCGCGCGCAAGCCAGAAAACTCCATGACCACCCGGTCGATATGGACAAGCGGTGCGTTCTGCACCGGCCCGCCCATGGGCCGGGAACTCAGCGGGGCAACGGGTTCATCCGTCCTGCCCAGACGCAGCTGGTCCAACTTGCTGTAGCGGGTCTGTGCGCCCAGCAGGCCGGCCAATCCCTTGGGCAACAACGTAAAGATGAACACGAGGATCAGGCCGTAGACGATGTACTGGTAGTCATTGAATGCCTGCAGCTTCTGCGGCAGGTAGGTGAACAGCACGGCGCCATACACCTGTCCCGCCAGCGAACCCAATCCGCCCACGATAGACATCACCAGGATCTCGATCGATCGCATCAGTCCGAAACTCTCGGGCGTCAGGTAGCCGATCATGTGGGCATAGCACGCGCCAGCCAGCCCCGCCAGGCCGCCGCTGATGGCATAGGCACTGCGTTTGGCGGCCGCCTGCGAGATGCCCAGCGAACCCGCGGCGATCTCGCTGACATGCACCGCGTACAGCGCCCGTCCGAAATGGCTCTTGACGAAGTTGCGCAGCATCAGCATGACCACCAGCAACAAGCCCAGCAAGATACGGAAGTATCCAACCGTACCGATACTCCAGCCGAAGACCTGCAAAGTGCCGATCTGCGAGGAAGGAATGCCCCGCATCCCCATGACCCCGCCCGTGATGCCGCGCAATTCGCGCGCCAGTTCGTACACGATCAGGCCGAAGCCGAGCGACATCATGGCCAAGTAGAACTCGCGCACCCTTCCGGCAGGGCCGGCCAGCAGATAGCCCACTGCAGAGGCCACCATGCAAGCCGCGGCGACTGCCAGGGGAAAAGGGATGCCCCAGGACTTCAGCGCAATGGCGCTGGTATAGGCGCCAATGGCGAAAAAACCCGCGTGTCCCAGGGAAATCTGGCCGTTGATGCCAGTCAGCAGGTTGATCCCCTGGGCCAGCAGAATATTGATGATGACGAAGCTCCACATCTGCACCGTGCCCACGTTGACGTAGTCGGCGCCCAGCGCAAGCGCAAGCGCCAGCAATCCCAGGGCCCAGCCGTTCGTCAGAATTCTTCCTAGCTGTCTCATCGCGTTCATACCTTCACCGTTTCACGCTTGCCGAACAAGCCTTGCGGCCGGATGGTCAGTACCCCTATCAACAAGACGAACGCCACCACCTCCGCGGCCGCGGGTGACACGTATCCGCCCACCAGCTTTTCCATGATGCCCAGTATCAAGCCCCCAATCAGCGAGCCGAACGCGCTGCCCATGCCGCCGACCACAGCCGCGACAAATGCAAGAATCAGCAGATGCAGGCCGAAATTGGGATCCACGGTGCCAGACACCTGCGATACCAGGATTCCCGCAATGCCCGCCAGCACGCCGCTGACCAGAAAGGAGAAGACCACGACGCGATAGACGGGGATGCCCATCAGGGCCGCCAGATCGCGGTCATGCGCCACGGCGCGTACCCCATAACCCCAGATCGAATGCCGCAGAAACAACTCCATCAGGCAGACGATCAGGACACTGATGACGAACACGGCGATGTACTGCAATGAAATATAGGCGCCCATGAACTCGACCGTATCCGCGCTGCTGAACAGTACGTCCGGGAAGGCCACCGCCTGGGTGCCGAACAGCCAGCTGGCGATACCCTGCAGGAAAATACCGATGCCCAGCGTCGATACCACCCAGCCCATGCTGCCCGAGAAGCGGCGCAACGGACGCACACCCACCCACTCCACCACCCACAAGATGAAGGCGGTGACCAGCAGCGACGTGCCGATCGCCAGGAATACATTGACCCCCGATCCGACCATGACAGCCGTGATCATCGCTCCGGCCATCAGCACCGAACCCTGCCCGAAATTGAGCACGCGCGTCGTCCAGAAGGTCAGGTTCAAGCCCAGCCCGATCAGGGCATAGACCGCGCCAACGCTGAGTCCCGACACAACCATTTGGATAAAGAAGTCCATACCACCCTCGTGCGTGAACACTTGCGCGGCGTCCGGCGCGACGCGCCGGACGGGCCGCCCATTACTGCGCAATCGGCTGCAGCCGCACCTTGTCGCCCTGCTTGACGTACTCGAACACCTTCACACCATCAGTCTCGATGCCGTGGTGGCGTTCTTTCGAGAAGCTATAGACGGCATTGACACCCTGGTAATCCTGGATGGACTCGATAGCCGCGCTGACCGCTTTCGGGTCGGTTGAACCCGCCCGGCGTATGCCTTCGAACAGGATGTTGGCGGCGTCATAGCCATTCGATACCGAGATCGCCATGAACAACTGGGGGTTCTCGGGGTCGCTACCCCACCAGCGGTCGGTACCGTACTTCTCTTTGTAGGCCTGAGCGAACTCGGCCGCCTGCGGACGCATGGGTTGCCCAAACGCCCCGATCATCGTACCCAGCGTGCCCACGGTCAGGTCACCGGCCCCTTCCTGGTATGGCTGCCCGAGCGCGCCATTGGAGGCAACCAGCGGGACGTTGACGTTAAGGCGCGCCATGGTCCGGCGTAGCACGGCCAGGTCTTTTCCCAGGCCGATGGCGGCGATCGCATCGACGTTGGCGCGCTTCATGCGAGCCACCTGGGCGGTCATGTCCTGGGCGCCCTGGTTGTACGAATCGGTGGCCACCGGCTTGGCGCCGCCATTTTTCTCGACCGATGCCGCCAGGTAATCGACGCCGGTCACCCCATAGGCGGTGCTTTCATGGACGATGCCGACACGCTTGAAATGCCTGGCCAGGTATTCGCCCATGGCGACCGCCTCTACATCGTTCTGGAGGGCGAAGGAGAAGACATTCGGGCGAGGGTCCTCGCCCGTCTTCTCAGCGGGGTACGTCACCACAGGGGTCTGGGCGATGGGATTCATGTAAGGCCGGCCGTCGGCCTGCACCATATCGATCACCGCCAATGTCGGACCGCTGCCAGCCGGCCCGATGATGCCGACGATCTGCTTGTTATCCAGGATGGCACGCATGTTCTGTACGGCACGATCCGGATTGAGCTGATCGTCGAGCAGCATGGCGATTTCGATTTTCTTGCCGTTGATGCCGCCCTTGGCGTTCCATTGCTCGACCGCCAACTCGACCGCGCGGCGGTTGCCTTCGCCAAACTCATTGTATGGGCCGGTCAAGGCCGAGGTCATGCCGATCTTGATCGTATCGGCCGCCTGGGCCGGGCCAGCCGCGAACAGCGTTGCCGCGACCGCCAGTCCCGCCGCTGTGAACTTCGGGTGTCCGAACATTATTGTCTTCTCCTGATTTGTGTTGATGTCTGACTTGAACTGCTGTCACCGGGACAGCCTCCGGCGCGTTAACGAGGCGCCTGGATCTCCTTGAAGGCGGCCAATACGTCGCCCAGCTGGGCCGACGGCAGCGCCTGCACGAATTTCTCCAGCCGCTCGTAGGCGACCGCCGCCACGTTGGTTTCCTCGCCAATACCGCGTATCAACAACGAGACGCGCTTGCGGTCATAGCTGTATTCCGTATGGTCGGTTTGCAGCGAGACCCCGACCGGCGAGGCGCCGCCCTCGATATCCGCCTCGATACGGCAGGCCAGCAGGCCCAGGGCTTCGTCGGCCACCGGTGTGATGCGTGGAATCAACCAATTGACGCCGGCATCGTCGAAGGCCGCCATGCGCGCGATGGTAGGCGTTCCGTACAACAACGTGGTTGCCACGCAGAACTGGATGCTCATCAAGGTGCCCGACAAGCTGGCAAAGGGCCCCTCCTTGTCCATGCCGGCATAGCCTACGACCGTCGGGTTCAGATAGACGCGCAACGCCTGGATGCTGGCATCCGCGCCCAGTTTCTCGCGCAGTTGCAGGGCGGCCCGCACCGGCGTCTGGTTCAGCGCGCAGACCGGATACGGCTTGAATGTCACCTTAAGTACCGACCAATCTTTGCCTAGGCCGCCCGCAATAGCGTCGACATCGCAGTCCTGCCGCACAAACGCGCGTACGAAACCGCTGCGCCCATCGAACGCCCCTGCGGCGGAAACCGAACCCTGGGCGGCCAATGCCGCCGCGCACAAGCCATTGCGGGCGGCCATGCCGACCTGATAGCGCCATTCGTCGGTACCATCGCCGAACGACTGCAGGATGCCGCCGGTGAACGAAGCCGCATTGGACAATGCCGCGGCGGTCTGACCGACCGACAACCCCCACAGCCGCGCCGTGGCGGCGGCGGCCGCTACCGTGCCATACAAAGGCGAGGCCCGCAGGCCCACCGCGGTGGTGCTTGAGGAATACGCGGATTCCAACGCACCACCCACCTCGTAGCCCGCGACCAGTGCCGGCAACAGGTCTTCCACCTTGCCTTCGCCGTTCTCGATCAACGCCGTCAGCAAGGGTAGCAAGATGGCGCCGAAGTGCGCCACGCCGCAGGTGTCCTCCTGCGCGCGGCCGTGAAACAAGGCCGCATTGGCCAGCGCCGCGCCCGCCACCGTCGTTCGCTTGCCACTGCCCAACAAGGTGACGCCGTCGGCGCGCGGGCCATCCATGGCCAGCACGGCGCGTTCAGCCACGGCGAAGAACGGCGTCGGATGGGACCCCAATGCAATGCCATAGCCGTTCAGCACGCATGCTCGCGCCTTCTCGACGACAGGCGCCGGCATCGTCTCAAGCGTCAGACTGCTTGCGAATCGTGCGAAGTGTTCAGCCAGGAACATAGATTCTCCTCGTTGCGGGCACAGCCCTCTGTGAATTACCCACCTTCAGGCGTTGTATTGGTCGCGCAAAACCCGCTTGAGCACTTTGCCGGATGGGTTGCGCGGCAGCTCGGCCACAATTTTCAATTCGCGCGGCACCTTGAAGCTGGCCAGGCGCTTGCGGCAATGCTGGTCGATATCTTCCAGGGTGAGCGCCTGACCGCCCTTCAGAACCACCACAGCCGTGATGCGTTCTCCCCATTTCTCGTCGTGGACGCCGATCACTGCCGCTTCGGCGATCTGCGGCAGCTCATACAGCACCGCTTCCACCTCGCTGGACGCGACGTTCTCGGCACCGGTCAGGATCATGTCCTTGGTACGGTCGGTGACGAATAAAAACCCCTCTTCGTCCAGATAGCCCACGTCGCCGCTGCGCAGCCAATCGCCGAAGAACGCCTCGGCGGTCTTATCTGGCGCGTTCCAATAGCCTTGGGTCACCTTGGGACCACGGATGCATATTTCGCCCCTCTGGTTGGCGCCTTGCCAGCGTCCCTCGCTATCGGCGATACGTATCTCGACATGAGGCAAGGCCCGGCCGGTAGAACCGATCTTCTCGATCTCGCGCCCTGCTTCCATCAAGGTGTCACCGCTGCAGGTTTCCGTCATGCCGAAGCCGTCGATGAAGCGGCCGTGCGTGAAGACGCGCGTGAAGTCGCGGATGCGCGATTCGGGCGTCTTTTCACCGCCGGCAATGCACCAGCCAAACGACCTCACATCGAAGCGCTCGGGGTTGGGCAACGCCAACACGCGGCTCAGCATCACCGGCGCCATCCAGCCGCAGGTGAGCCGGTGGCGCTCGATGGCGGCCAGCACGGCCTCCGGGTCGAACTCGCGCTGCACGCAAAACATGCCTCCTACCCACAGCACGGCAATACCCGGCAGGTCGAACGCGCCCACGTGATATAGCGGCCCGACCACCAGCAGCTTCTCTCGTTGGGTCAGGCCCAGTGCGATCACATGATCGATCGATTTCCAGTACAGGTTGCCATACGAGTGCATCACTCCCTTGGGCCGCGATGTCGTTCCGGAGGTGTACATCAACCGAACCAGATCGTTTTCCGCCACATCGGCCTGAGTAGGCACGGGCAGGTCCGGTGTTCCCAGGCAGCGCAGGTCTTTCTGGGCACGCGCATCCACCACCACTTTGGGAACGGGCAGGGCCGCCACCGAGGTGAATTCTTCGTCGACGAACAGCAGCTTGGCGCCGGAATCGGCCAATATGTAGCTGGCCTCCGGTGCGGCCAGGCGGTAGTTCACGGGAAGGAATACCGCCCCCAGATAGCTGGCCGCGAAGGCCAGTTCCAGGAAAGCCGGACTATTCTTCATGAACAGCGCCACCACATCGTTGCGCCCTACGCCATGCGCATGCAGCATGGCTGCCGTCTTCCGGATTCGTTCATGGAACTCGGCATAGCTGATCTCGACATCGCGGTACACGATGGCGGGCTGGTCGGGCGTTCGGCGTGCGTGATAAGCCACCGAGGCGCTCAGGTTGAACATGGTGTTGTCTCCGTGGTGTGGCGGATCGTACGCATGGGTCGCGGCAGTGCCGGTCCCACGTCTGGCTCCGGGCCGTTCAATATGACTTCGGCATGCCTAGGTCATGAACGGCGATGTAGTTCAAGATCATTTCTTCTGAAACCGGGGCGAATTTAAACAGACGCGCGTCGCGCCAAAGCCTTTCCACATGAAATTCACGCGCGTAGCCCATGCCGCCCATCGTCTGCATGCTACGTTCAATCGCATGGCTGGCGGCCTGCGAGCCGATCAGCTTGCCGATGTTGGCTTCCGTTCCGTACGGCTGGCCCAGGTCGCACAGCGCGGCCGCTTTCAGATTCATCAGCCGGGCGCATTCCAATTCCGCATGGGACTGCGCCAGCGGAAACTGCAAGCCCTGGTACGAACTGATTGGCTTGCCGCCGAACACCTTACGATCATTTCCGTACTGCACGGCCATGCGCTCGGCCAGCCGGCCCGCGCCGACCAGGCCGGCGGTGGTCACGATACGCTCGGTGTTCAGCACATCCAGCAGTTCGCGAAAGCCCTTGTCCAGCGTACCGACCAGCTCATGCGGCTCGATATGGACGTTATCGAAGAAAACCGAGCAGGCGCTCAGGGTCTGCGTGCCAACCTTGTCGATGGGCGCGTAAGTCAGGCCCTCGCGCTTCACATCGATGATGAACATCGAAATACCATCGGTCGCCCGGGCACCTTCGACCCGCTTCGTCGTACGGGCCACGACCAACATCTTGTGGGCCGCGTCCACCGCAGTAATCCAGACCTTGCGCCCACTCAAGCGCCAGCCGCCGCCCTCTTCCGCCTCGGCAAAGCTTTTCATGGCCAGCGTATTGGTGCCTGCATCGGGCTCGGTCAGCGCCATGCAAAAGTTGAATTCGCCGTTGACCAGCCCCGGCAGCAGGTCGCGCTTCATCTGCTCGCTACCGAATTTGGAGATCGGCACCCCACCGAAGATGGGGTTGATCATGAACAGCTGCCCCAGGGTCGAGCCGCCGCCGCCGGCCGACAGCTCTTCCACGATCAAGGCCAGCTCCAGCATTCCCAGGCCGGATCCGCCATAGGCTTCCGGCAACGCCGCTCCCGCCAGGCCGGCATCGCAGATTGCCTGCCAGCACTCTTTAGGGAAGGTCTTGGCGCGATCCTGCTCGTACCAATAGTCCACGCCGTAGGTTTCCCCGATGCGGCGCGCGGTCTCGACGATCAGCTTTTGTTCGTCTGAAAGCGAAAAATCCATGAACGCTATCCTTGTTTCTGGATACGGTTGCGCAACAGCCGGTAAGGATCTTGCAGCAGCTCGATGATGTAGTTAAGGAACTTCAATGCGCTGGCGCCGTCATGCAAGCGATGATCCGCTGCCAGCACCAAGCCCATTTCGCGCTTGAGCGCCGGTGCGCCCCGGTCGTCGGGGCGAAACACCTGGCGAATGCTGCCTACGCCCAGAATGGCCGATTGCGGCGGGTTGATGATGGGCGTCATGTAGGTAACGTTGAACATGCCGGCGTTGGATACGGAAATGGCGCCGCCGCTCATGTCTTCCCGGGTCGCCCTGCCACCGCGCACGCGCTCGAGCAAGGCGTCGGACTGGCCGGCGATGTCATCCAGGCTCGCCGCACCCAGGCCATGCAACACCGGCGCCATCAAGCCGCGCTCGGTCGACACAGCCACTCCGACGTCGATCGCATCGAACTGGACGATCTGGTCGTCGAGCCAGATCCGGTTCTGGTATGGCAGGGCGTGCAAGGCGCGCGCCACCGCGGCAATCACGAAATGGTTCAAGGTCAGCCGGGACGCGCCCGGCTGTTCATTGAGCCGACGCCGCAAGTCCTGCAGCTCGCTGACCTCGGCTTCGGCCGCCAGGTAAAAATGGGGTACTTGCTTGGCCTGCGTCATCCGCCTGGCCATGGACTGCACCAGCGTCGGTCCACCGTCCAGGTCCAGGGCGGGCAGCAGGGCATCGCCGGCCTTGCACGCGAAGGCCGGCTGCCGGTGCTCGGCACGCACCAGGTGCACCGGGATGTAGTCGTAGGCCAGGCCCTTGATCTCCAGCGCGATGCGCACCCGGTACGAGGCGGACGAACGAAAGTAGTTGAACAGCTTCATGGTGGGCCGAGCATAACGGCGCAGGCTGGTGGCACACTGCGGTACGCCGTCCCTGGAACGTGTCGATGCGAATCCGCACGCGCGCACAGGGGTACCCATACACCGAGATGAAAGCAAGAGAAAGGCAGACATGAGCTTCGTGATTCCTCCCGCCCCCGTCGCCAGCGTGCCCGTCGTGGGCAGCACCGACCGCTTCCCCGTGCACCGCATCTACTGCGTGGGCCGCAATTACGAAGAGCACGCCAAGGAAATGGGCTTCACCGGCCGTGAGCCGCCGTTCTTCTTCATGAAGCCCGCCGACGCCGTCCTGCCCGTCGCCGCCGGCGAAACCGGCCAGATGCCCTACCCCAGCCTCACCGCCAACCTGCACCACGAGATCGAACTCGTCGTGGCCATCGGCAAGG
>NZ_JAJMLX010000110.1 GCF_020991325.1 Bordetella petrii
GTCCACGGTGGCGGGCGACGAATGCGCGGGCACGTCGCCGCTTTCCGCACAGGCCAGATGGGCCAGCGCGGCGCGCAACTGCGCGTATTCAGGCATGGCGCGCGAACGGCGGCTGGCCAGCAACAGGGGCCGGCTGCAGCCCAGCGCGGCGATCTCGTCCGCTGCCTGGTCCAGCACGCCCGCCCCGAACACCGTTCGGGTAAGCATGGCCTGATGGATGAAGCGTGGAGATTCTGTCTGCATGGTCGGCAATGGCAAGACGCGGCGGCCGACGTCGGGCCCAGCGATGGAAGGGCAGTGTATAGACGCGCTTCCGGTGGGGATAGAATCTGGATGGGAATTTATCGTTTCCCAATTGAAAACAAACGGACGGCATCATGGATAAGCTGCGCTGCATCGAAGTGTTCATCGAAGTGGCGCAGGGCCTGAGTTTTTCGGGCGCTGCGCAACGCCTGGGCATGGCCAAGGGCAATGTCACCAAGCATGTGAACTGGCTGGAACACCATCTGGGCGTGCAGCTGCTGATGCGCACCACCAAGAGCGTCAGCCTTACCGAGTCGGGCCTGGCCTTGCTGGAAAACGGCCGCGAACTGCTGGAACAGGTAGAAAACGTCGAGACCGCGGCCCGCCGTTCAGCCAAGGAACCCAAGGGCATGCTGCGGGTAGGCACGCCGCCCTCGTTCGGCGCCTTTCACCTGGTGCCGGTCATTACGGCCTTTTCCGCTGCCCATCCGGACATCCAGGTGGTGATGTACCTGGACGACGGCCGCACCGACCTGGTGGCCGAAGGGCTGGACATGTCGGTGCGCATCGCCGCCAGCCTGAAGGACACCAGCCAGATGGCCCACCGGCTGGCCGTGGCGCCGCAAGTACTGGTGGCCAGCCGCGGCTACCTGAAGCGGCGCGGCCGCCCGGCCGACGTGGCGGACCTGGCCGGGCACGATTGCATGGTGCATGCGCTGAAGGCCCCCACCAACACCTGGACGTTCCAGGATGCCAGGGGCACGCCCCGCACCGTGCGCGTGGGCGGCACCATACGCGCCAACTTCGGCGAACCATTGCGCCACGCGGCGCTGCTGGGGCACGGCATATCCATGCACCCCACGTATATGGTGGCCGACGACATCCGACACGGGCGCCTGGACATCGTGCTGCCGGGCTACCGTCCCACCGGGCTGGACATCTACGCGGTGTTTCCCAGCAGGCGCAATCTACCGGTGCGCGTGCGCACCTTCCTGGACTTCCTGAAGGAGTGGTTCAGCCGCCCCGACTGGAGCGGCATCGCGGCCACATAGTTTCCACATCAGAAACACCAAGTTCTTGGTCCGGCCCTATGCCGGCCTGGCGCGGGTTCCTATACTGCGGCCGGTACGCGCCGGCACAGGCGCGGCTCCGGCATGGTGCCGGGGCGCCACGAGGAGCCAAGATGAACATCCGTATCCCGCGCCTGCCGCGCGCCTGCGCCTGCCTGCTGCTGTCGGCCGCCGCGCTGATTCCGGCCGCGCGCGCCGCCTACCCTGAACACCCTGTGCGCATCATTGTGCCCTTCTCGGCCGGCGCCACGCTGGACCTGATGACGCGCGCCGTGGCCGAACAGTTGAGCGGCGAGCTGGGCCAGCAAGTGATCGTGGAAAACCGGCCCGGTGCCAGCGGCATCATCGGCGCCGACGCCACGGCCAAGGCCGCGCCCGACGGCTACACCTATATGATGGCGCCCTTCAGCGTGCTGGCGGTGAACGCCAGCCTGCACAAGAACCTGCCCTACGACAATCTGCGCGACTTCGCGCCGGTGGCCCTGGTGGCCGCGGCGCCCCATGTCTTGCTGGCCAGCGCCCAATCGCCCTTCAAGACCCTGGGCGAACTGATCGCCTACACGCGGCAGCACCCGGGTGAACTGTCGTATGCCTCGGCCGGCGCGGGCAGTTCCGCCCACCTGGCTACCGAGGTGCTGCGCTACATGACCAAGATGGACATGACGCATGTGCCCTATAAAGGCACCGCCCCCGCCTACAGCGACCTGATTCCCGGCCGGGTGGCGGTCATGGTCGACGGCGTGGGCGCCGCCTTGCCGCGCATCCAGTCTGGCCAGGTGCGCGCACTGGGGGTGACCAGCCCGCAGCGCGTGCCGGTGCTGCCCGACGTGCCCACGCTGGCCGAAGCCGGCGCCCCCGGTTACGATGTCACGCCGTGGTACGGCATGGTGGCCCCCCGCGACACGCCGGCCGCCGCCGTCAACACTATGAACCAGGCAGTCAACCGGGCCTTGCAGGGCGACGCCCTGCGCAAGCGCTTTGCCGACATGGGGCTGCAGCCGCGTGGCGGCAGCCCCGCCGAATTCGGCGACTACCTGGCCAGCGAAACCGGGAAATGGCGCCAGGTCGTGCGCGATGCCCACGTCACAGTGAACTGACTATGCCCAGCCTGCTGTTCTCGCCGCTGCAACTGCGCGGCGTATCGTTCAAGAATCGTATCGGCGTGGCGCCGATGTGCCAGTACTCGTGCCAGGACGGCCTGGCCAGCAACTGGCACCTGGTGCATCTGGGCAGCCGGGCCGTGGGCGGCGCCGGCATGGTCATGGTCGAGGCATCGGCCATCGCGGCCGAAGGCCGCATCAGCCCGGCGGACCTGGGCATCTGGAGCGATGCGCACGCCGCCGCGCTGGCCCCTATTGCGCAGTTCATCGCCGACCAGGGCGCGGTGCCCGCCATCCAGCTCGCCCATGCCGGCCGCAAGGGTTCGACCCAGGTTCCCTGGCACGGGCGCCAGAAAGTGCAGGCGGCAGACGGTGGCTGGGATGTGCGCGCACCCAGCGCCCTTGCCTTCAACGACGTGTACCCCCTGCCCGCCGAAATGGCCGAAGCCGACATTACCAAGGTGGTGGACGACTTCGCCGCGGCGGCTCAGCGCAGCCTGGATATAGGCATGCAGGTGGTCGAGCTGCACATGGGGCATGGCTACCTGATGCACCAGTTCCTGTCGCCCTTGAGCAACCTGCGCAACGACGCCTACGGGGGTTCGTTCGACGCCCGGGTGCGCGCGCCGCTGCGGGTGGCATCGGCGGTGCGCGAAGTGTGGCCGCGCCACCTGCCCCTGTTCGTGCGCCTGTCCGCCACGGATTGGCTGGAGGGCGGCTGGGACGTAGCGCAATCGGTGGAACTCGCCCGCCGCATGAAGGCGCTGGGCGTGGACCTGATCGATTGTTCCAGCGGATCTATCGTGCCGGGATCGCAGGGGCAGGCCGAACCGGGCTACCAGGTGCCTTTCGCCGACCAGATCCGCCGCGAGGCGGATATCGCCACGGCGGCGGTGGGCCTGATCACCCGCGCCGACCAGGCCGAAGATATCTTGCGGCGCGGCCAGGCCGACATGGTGCTGCTGGCACGCGAACTGCTGCGCGATCCCTACTGGCCGCTGCGCGCGGCGGCCGAACTGGATGAACAGGCTGGCTGGCCGGTCCAGTACCTGCGGGCGGTGTCCAAATAAAGCCCGGCGGGCCTCGCAGGCATCGTGCCGCCGGCCGCGGGTTGCCTCACGCGCGCGCGCCGTCCAGCCTTTTGGCCCCCTCTTCCACGTCGCCCGATATCTGCACTTTCTTCACTTCGCCTATGTACATGATGATCAGCGATACCCACACGATGCCGTAAAGCAGCATGAAGCAGCTAGACCGGATCTGCAGCAGGTCGGCCATGGCGCCGAACAGCAGCGGCAGCAGGAAGCCGCCCAGGCCCCCAGCCAGGCCGACAATGCCCGTCACCACCCCCATGTTCTCGGGGAAATCATCGGCCACGTACTTGAACGTAGACGCCATGCCGAAAGCGAACATGGCGCCCAATACGAACAGCAGCAGCGTGAACAGCCATATCGGCAGATAGATATGAAAAGCCTCGGGCCCATGCAGCGTCTGTATCGTGAGCGTGGTATTGGGGTATGACAGAATGAACAGGCACACCCACGCCACCCACAGGCACCACCAGGTCATCTTGTGCGCGCCGAAACGGTCGGCCAGGCCTCCGCCCACCGCGCGCAGCACGGCGCCCGGCAAGGAAAACCCCGCCGCCAGCGCCGACGCCGCCACCAGGGTCAGGTTGTACTCGGCCTGGAAGTATTGCGGGATCCACAACGAAAGCGCCGTGAACCCCCCGAAAGTAATCGAATAGTATTGGCAATAGCGCCACACGCGCGGGTTCTTCAGTATCTTGAACTGATCCCGCAGTTTGCCGCCGCCCTTGCCCGCGCCGGGGTCGGGTGCCGCCACCAGCCAGAACATCACCGCGGTGGCCAGCAAGGCCACCGCGTAGATCTTCGGCACCATCCGCCAGCCGTAGGTTTCCAGCAGAATGGGAGTAACGAACAGGTTGACGGCGGCGCCCACGGTGCCCGCGCCAAAAAAGCCCATGGCGAAGCCCTTGCGTTCCGCCGAAAAAAAGCGCGCCACATACGGCGTGCCCACGGCGAACGATGCGCCCACCAGGCCCAGGAACAGGCCAATCAGCAGGAACTGCCACAGTTCCTGCGCATAGCTCACGAAGTACACCGGAATGGCGCAGCCCGCCAGCAGCATCGTCATCACGATGCGCCCGCCAAAGCGATCCGTCCAGATTCCCAGCGGCAGGCGGAAGATGGCGCCCGTCAGCACCGGCGTCGAAGTCAGCAAGCCGAACTGGAAGGCATTCAGCCCAAGTTCCTCGCGGATGCGGATGCCCAGCACCCCGAACATCATCCACACCACGAAGCACACCATGAAGGCAAAGGTGCTGCTGTACAGCACCGCATAGGCCCTGGGCCGGTTGCTCATCGCGCTCTCCTGTTCAACGGAAGGTTCAGGCTTACTGCAGCAAGGGTGAATCCGCGCCGGGCATATCCAGGCCTTCGATACGCGCCTGCCCCGCCAGCCACTGCAGGTACTGGTGCGTGGCCCGGCGTTCGGAAGCCTGGGCCAGCCAGGAAGCGATGCGCGCCTGCACCGCATCGAACGCCATGAGCGTGCCTTCCACCTTGCGGCCGGTGCGCACGATGTGAAAGCCATGGCGTGTCTGCACCAGGCGGTCCAGCAAGGTGTGGGCAGGCATGGCGAATACTTCCTGCTCGAACTCGGGCAGGGTTTCACCCCGGCCGATATCGCCCAGCCGGCCGCCTTCCTGGGCGGACAGGCAATTGGAATACTGGCGGGCGAAATCGCCGAACGCGTCGGCAGGCGCGCGGTGCGCCTCTTGCAGCACCTCGCCGGCCCGCGCGCGCAGGCGCCGCGGGTCCACGCGCGGGGTCAGCTGGAACAGAATGTGCCACACCTCGACCAGCGCCCCGCTGACAAACTGCTGGGGGTGCTGTTCGTAATAGCGCCGGCAGGCGGCTTCGTCGGCCTCGGGTGTCTGGACCTCGGCCGCCAGCACCGCGCTGACGGAGGCGGCCGGGTCGTCTTGAGCCATGCCCAGGGCATGGGCGCGCTGCAGCAGCAGTTCGCGCAATACCAGTTCCCGTCCGGCGCTCTGGCGGGGATCCGGTTCACCCTGATGGTTGGCCATCTCGGCCTGCAGCAGGTCTTCGCCAATAGCGGTGCCGTTGACTGAAATCATCTTGTCTCCCGTTCAGCGCGAACGCACCAGTTGCCAGGCGCGGCCCAGGTAACCCACCGAGGCAAAGCCGCTCCATACGTGCACCAGCCGCGTGAACGGAAAAATCAGGAACAGCGTCATGCCCAGCACCATATGCCACTGGAAT
This sequence comes from Bordetella petrii, assembly GCF_020991325.1. Classification (GTDB taxonomy): domain Bacteria; phylum Pseudomonadota; class Gammaproteobacteria; order Burkholderiales; family Burkholderiaceae_B; genus Bordetella_A; species Bordetella_A petrii_E. Next base: position 5,719 of record NZ_JAJMLX010000110.1, read on the forward strand.
ACCCAGGGCACGCCCATCATGATGTCCGCCGCGCCCGACCGGAAGGTGACGATGCGCTGCGCCCATTCGCCCAGCAGCAGCATCAGCGCGCCGTCTTCGTGTTTGGCCGACGTCAGGATGGACAGCAGCCCCAGCGACAGCACGATCAGGATCCAGAACAGGGTCAGCCAGTCCGAGAACCGCGACGTGGCATACAGGCGCGGTTCGGATATGCGGCGGTAAATCAGGATCAGCAGCCCCGCCATGCAGATCAGGCCCAGCACCGCCCCGACAATGACTGCCATCGCCTGCTTGGCCTCGGTGCTGACGCCCATGGCGTGGTAAACCGCCGGCGGCGTCAGCAAGCCCACCAAGTGGGTGAAAAACAGCGAGATGATGCCGAAATGGAACAGGTTGCTGCCCCAGCGCAGCGCGCCGCGCTTGAGCAACTGGCTGGAATCGCTTTTCCAGGTGTACTGCTCGCGCTCGAAGCGGGCCAGGCTGCCGAACAGGAACACCGCCAGGGCAATGTACGGGTACAAACCGAAGAAGAAGTAATGCAGATGATCTGGCATGCCGCTCTCCTTACCTTTGACCGCCGCCCGGAGCCGCGGCGGTTTGCCGCGGATCGGCTTCGTAGAAACGCACGGGCTGCGCCGTCTGGCCGCGGGCCCGCATCACCGGTTCGGTGCCGTCCGCCTCGGGGCCGAAGGTCACCATGGCTTCTTCCATATCGCCCTCGGGAGGCTCGGGCAAGGGCTGCGGCACCGTATCGGTCTGCGCCCGCAGCACCGTGAACACGCAGGCATAGGCGCTGCCGCTCTGGGCCAGCTTGTCGCCGATGCGGGCCAGCACGTGGATGGCATCGCCCAGCAGGGCCGCCGAGTCGGCGGGCGGAATCTGCCCCAAAAACTCCAGGAACAGCGGCACGTAATCGGGCAGTTCGCTGGTGTCCAGCAGCAGGCCGTGGCGCAGATATTCCTCGCGCAGATCCACCATGGCCTGCCCGCGGTCGCGCGATTCGCCATGTATGTGCTCGAACAAATGCAGGGAATGGGCCGGGCGCCGGTCGAAGGTGGCCACGTACTGTTCCTGCAGGTCGATCAGGTCCTGCCCGCCGCCCAGCGCGGCGAACACCGGCGCCAGCTGGGCACGCTGCGGCGCGTCCAGCGCGGCCTGCAATTCCGGCAAGGCGCCCAGCAGCGCATCGTCGGGGTAGGCCAGCAACGCCGACAGCACGCTGTAGACGGAAACGGCGGGGGGTTCCAGGGGCTGTATCGTCATTGCCGCCCCCTCAACCATGGATCTTGTCGCGCTGCACTTCCATGAACACCACTTCCTGCGCGTTGCCGCGCGGTTTGCTGCCGAACAGGCTGCCTTCCGACACCCCGCCCGAACAGCCGTTGCCGAACGAAAACCCGCAGCCGCCGCGCATATCGAAGGCATCCTCGGCATACTCGCGATGCGAGGTGGGAATAACGAAGCGGTCTTCATAGTTGGCGATGGCCAGGTAGCGGTACATGTCTTCCACCTGGGCCGTGCTCAACCCAACCTGGCCCAGGATGTCGGCGCGCTCTTCGCCGTCGACGGTGCGGGCCCGCATGAAGGCCCGCATGGCCAGCAGGCGTTCCAGCGCCAGCGCCACCGGCGCCTCGTCGCCGGCCGTCAGCATATTGGCCAGGTAGCGCAGCGGAATGCGCAGCGACTTCACGTCCGGAATTTCGCCGAAGGCGCCGATATGCCCGCTATTGGCGGCCGCCTGGATGGGCGACAGCGGCGGCACGTACCACACCATGGGCAGGGTACGGTATTCCGGGTGCAGCGGGAAGGCAATGCGCCATTCCACCGCCATCTTGTAGGTGGGCGACTGGCGCGCCGCGTCCAGCCAGCCTTGCGGCACGCCGTCGGCCAGCGCCTGGGCGATCACCGCCGGGTCGTTCGGGTCCAGGAATACCTCGAGCTGGGCCTCGTACAGTTGCTTCTCGTCCTGCACCGCGGCGGCCTGCTCGATGCGGTCGGCGTCGTACAGCAGCACGCCCAGGTAGCGGATGCGGCCCACGCAGGTTTCCGAGCACACCGTGGGCTGGCCGGCCTCGATGCGCGGATAACAGAAGATGCACTTCTCGGCCTTGCCGCTCTGCCAGTTGTAGTAGATCTTCTTGTACGGGCAGCCCGACACGCACATGCGCCAGCCGCGGCACTTGTCCTGGTCGATCAGCACAATGCCGTCTTCCTCGCGCTTGTAGATCGACCCCGACGGACAGCTGGCCACGCAGCTGGGGTTCAGGCAGTGCTCGCACAGGCGGGGCAGGTACATCATGAAGGTGTTCTCGAACTGCCCGTAGATGTCCTTCTGCACGTCTTCGAAGTTGTAGTCTTCCGAGCGCTTGGAAAACTCGCCGCCCAGGATCTCTTCCCAATTGGGACCCCATTCGATCTTTTCCATGCGCTGGCCGGTAATCAGCGAACGAGGCCGGGCGGTGGGCGCGGCCTGCAGTTCCGGTGCGTTGTGCAGGTGCTCGTAGTCGAAGGTGAACGGCTCGTAATAGTCGTCGATTTCGGGCAGATTCGGGTTGGCGAAGATATTGGCCAGCAGCCGCAGCTTGCCGCCCTGGCGGGGCTCGATCTTGCCCGACGCCGTGCGTTTCCAGCCGCCGTTCCAGCGTTTCTGGTTTTCCCAGTCCTTGGGATAGCCGATGCCAGGCTTGGTCTCGACGTTGTTGAACCAGGCGTATTCCATGCCGCCACGCGAGGTCCAGACATTCTTGCAGGTGACCGAACAGGTATGGCAGCCGATACACTTGTCCAGGTTCAGCACCATGGCGATTTGCGCGCGTACTTTCATCGTTTTCTCCGGTGCTCAGGCGTGGGTGCTGTCGGGCTGCGCGGCGCGCGGCTTTTCCAGCCAGTCGATCTGCTTCATCTTGCGCACCACCACGAACTCGTCGCGGTTCGATCCCACGGTGCCGTAGTAGTTCAAGCCGTACGAAAGCTGGGCGTAGCCCCCTATCATGTGGGTGGGCTTGAGCACTGCGCGCGTCACCGAGTTATGGATGCCGCCGCGCGCGCCCGTGATTTCCGAGCCGGGCATGTTCACGATTTTTTCCTGGGCGTGGTACATCATCGTCATGCCCTCGGGCACGCGCTGGCTTACCACCACCCGCGCCACCAGCGCCCCATTGACGTTGTAGGCCTCGATCCAGTCGTTATCGACCAGGCCGGCCTTGGCCGCGTCCTTTTCCGATATCCACAATATCGGCCCGCCGCGCGACAGCGTCAGCATGATCAGGTTGTCGGTGTAGGTGGAATGAATGCCCCACTTCTGGTGCGGCGTGATGAAGTTCAGCACCACCTGCGGGTTGCCATTGCTGTAGCGTTCTTCCAGCATGGGGCTGATCGACTTGGTGTCCACCGGCGGCCGGTATACGCACAGCGCTTCGCCAAAGGCCCGCATCCAGGTGTGGTCCTGGTACAGCTGCTGGCGCCCTGTCAGCGTGCGCCACGGGATCAGTTCGTGCACATTGGTGTAGCCCGCGGTATAGCTGACGTGGTCCGATTCCAGGCCCGACCAGGTCGGCGACGAGATGATCTTGCGCGGCTGCGCCTGCAAGTCGCGGTAGCGGATCTTCTCGTGCTCGCGCGGCATCGCCAGGTGGACATGGTCGCGCCCCGTCACCTTGGACAAGGCTTCCCAGGCCTTCACCGCGACCTCGCCATTGGTTTCAGGAGCCAGCGCCAGGATGGTCTCGGCCGCGTCGATATCCGTATCCAGGCGCGGCAGGCCCTGGCTGACGCCGGCCTCTTCCACCTGGTAGTTCAACTGGCCCAGCAGGTCGCATTCGCCGCCCGCCGCCCAGTTGATGCCCTTGCCGCCCACCCCCAGCTTGCGCGTCAGCGGCCCCAGCGACGTGAACTGCTTGTACAGCTCGGGATAATTGCGTTCCACCACCGCCATGGACGGCATGGTCTTGCCGGGCAGCATATCGGCCTGGCCCAGCTTCCAGTCGCGCACGGCGTGCGGGTCGCCCAGTTCGGCGGGGCTGTCGTGCTGCAGCGGCGTCAGTACCAGGTCTTGCGTGGCGGGCAGTTCGGTTGCGGCGATCGCCGAGAACGCGCGTGCGATGCCCTTGTAGATTTCCCAGTCGCTGCGCGATTCCCACACCGGGTCCACCGCCGCCGACAGGGGGTGGATGAACGGATGCATGTCCGAGGTGTTCAGGTCGTTCTTTTCGTACCAGGTCGCGGTGGGAAGCACCACGTCGGAATACACGCAGGTGGTGGACATGCGGAAATCCAGTGTCACCAGCAAATCCAGCTTGCCGCGCGGCGCCTCGTCGTGCCAGACGACGTCCTGCGGTTTTTCCTCGCCGGCCTGGCCCAGGTCTTTGCCCTGCACGCCATGTTCGGTGCCCAGCAGGTGCTTAAGGAAGTATTCGTGCCCCTTGCCCGACGAACCCAGCAGGTTCGAGCGCCACACGAACATGTTGCGTGGGAAGTTGTCGGGATGGTCCGGGTCTTCACAAGACATTTTCAGGCGGCCGTCGCGCAGGGCCTGCACCACGTAGTCGGTGGGCTCCTGGCCTGCCTGGCGCGCGTCGCGCACTACCTGCAGCGGATTGGTCTGCAACTGCGGCGCCGACGGCAGCCAGCCCATGCGCTCGGCGCGCACATTGAAGTCGATCAGCGAACCCTGGAACTGGGCCGGATCAGCCAAGGGCGACAGGATTTCGCCCACCTTCAGTTTTTCGTAGCGCCACTGGTCGGTGTGGGCATAGAAGAACGACGTGCCGTTCATGTGGCGCGGCGGACGGCACCAGTCCAGGCCGAAGGCCAGCGTGCTCCAGCCGGTTTGAGGCCGCAGCTTTTCCTGCCCCACATAATGGCACCAGCCGCCACCCGACTGGCCCACGCAACCGCACATGACCACCAGGTTGATGATGCCGCGGTACGACATGTCCATGTGGTACCAGTGGTTCAACCCGGCCCCCAGTATCACCATGGACTTGCCCTGGGTCTTGTCGGCATTTTCCGCGAACTGGCGCGCCACGGTGATCACGTCATCGCGCTTGACGCCGGTGATGCGTTCTTGCCAGGCCGGCGTGTAGGGCACGTCGTCGTCGTACGAAGCCGCCACGTTGGCGCCGCCCAGCCCGCGGTCCAGGCCGTAGTTGGCCATCAGCAGGTCGTACACCGTCACCGCCAGCACTTCGCCTTCGGCGGTCTGCAGGCGGCGCACCGCCATGTTGCGTTCCAGCACGTCGCCGTGGTCGGTGCCCTGGAAATAGTCGTGCTGGCGTCCGCCGAAGTACGGGAACGAGACCGGCACCACGTCATCGTGGCCGCCCACCAGCGACAGGCGCAGCTTCACCGGGTTGCCCTGCGCGTCCTTGGCGTCCAGGTTCCACTTGCCCTGGTCCCCGCCGTCTTGCTGGTTCCAGCGGAATCCTATCGACCCGCCCGGCACCACCATGCGGCCGCTGGTTTCGTCAAAGGCCACCGTCTTCCAGGCCGGATTGTTGGCTTCGCCCAGCGCATCCGGAAAATCCGCGGCCCGCAGCATGCGTTCCGGCACATAGCGGTCGCCCTGCCGTTCCAGGCGCACCAGGAACGGCATATCGGAGTACTGCCTACAGTACTCGCGGAAATAGTCGCTCTTGCCCTCCAGGTGGAACTCCTTGAGGATCACATGGCCCATGGCCAGGGCCAGGGCGGCGTCGGTGCCCTGCTTGGGGTGCAGCCATACATCGCCGAACTTCGCGCCTTCGGCGTAATCCGGAAAAATGGACACGATCTTGGCGCCGCGGTAACGCGCCTCGACCATGAAGTGGGCATCGGGCGTGCGCGTCTGCGGCACGTTCGAGCCCCACATGATGATGAAACTGGAGTTGTACCAGTCGGCCGACTCGGCCACGTCGGTCTGCTCGCCCCAGGTCTGCGGGCTGGACGGCGGCAGGTCGCAATACCAGTCGTAGAAACTGAGTATGGTGCCGCCCAGCAGCGACAGGTACCGGCTGCCCGCGGCGAACGACACCATGGACATCGCCGGAATCGGCGAAAAACCCACCACGCGGTCGGGCCCGTAGCGCTTGACCGTGTACACGTTGGCCGCCGCCACCAGTTCGTTGACCTCGTCCCAATTGGCCCGCACGAAGCCGCCCATGCCGCGCACGCGCTTGTAGTCGTCGGCCAGGCCGGGCGTGGTGCAGATATGTTCCCAGGCGGCCAGCGGCTCCATGGTCTTGCGGGCCTCGCGCCACAGCCGCGCCAGGCGGCCGCGCAGCATGGGGTACTTGATGCGGTTGGCGCTGTACAGGTACCAGGAATACGATGCCCCGCGCGAACAGCCGCGCGGTTCATGGTTGGGCATGCCGGCGCGGGTGCGGGGGTAGTCGGTCTGCTGGGTTTCCCAGGTGACGATGCCGCCCTTGACGTAGATTTTCCACGAACAGGACCCGGTGCAGTTCACGCCATGGGTGGACCGCACGATCTTGTCGTGCTGCCAGCGGTCGCGGTAGGCCTTTTCCCAGCTGCGGTCTTCCTTCACGACACTGCCGTGGCCGTCGGCGAACGAGTCTTTGGCGCGGGTGAAGTACTTGAGGCGATCGACGAAATAGCTCACGGCATGGCTCCCCTGGCGTTTGAAAAGTCAACAACGCGCTCGGGCGCTAGGGTGGCGGCCTGGGGAGCTTGCAGTGAAAGCTTGCCATCGGTGCTTCCTTTCAACGATCGGCTTGCATGCAGCGTGCCGCCTAACGTACAGCCTGTGTCAGATAACGTCAACATTGGCAATAGAAATTGCAATATCGCGCTTGAGTATGACAAGGTCTGGCTCGGCTTCTCAAAATTTTTATACGTCGTATAATTTTGATCTACGTATAAAAATTGTATTGTTCTCATGACCCTTTCCGATCCGGGCATGCCCGACCCTGGCCGCCGCGAACGCAAGCGCCAGCAAACGCTCGACCATCTGGCGGATACGGCCTATCGCCTGTTCGAGACCCTGGGGTTCGAAGGGGTCACCATGGAACAGATCGCTGCCGAGGCGGACGTGGCCAAGGGCACGCTGTACAACCACTTCCCGGTGAAGGAAGCCCTGCTGGCGCACCGCGTGCACCGCGACCTGGCCACGCACGCCCCCGGCCTGCGCGACACCATGCGCGGCCAAGCGGGTTTCGCCGCGCGCATGGCATGCTTGCTGCAGGCCAGCTGCCATTGGGCCGAATCGAACCGTGCCTACCTGGCGCATTACTTGCGCTACCGCCTGGCGCATACCCAGCCAGGCAATCCGCAAACTGTCCCGCGCAGCGGGCTGGACCAGATCATCGAACCCCTGATACAGGCCGGCCAACAGGCTGGCGAACTGCGCAGCGACCTGCCGGCCGCGCAACTGGCGCACATGTTCCAGTTCTTGTACCTGGCCGCGCTGACGCGCTGGCTGAGCGAACCGGCGAAACCGCTGCGCCACGAACTCAACGCCACGCTGGACGTCTTCATCCACGGCCTGGCCGCGGGAACCCGGCCATGACCGCGTTGCTGCTGGACTGGCCCGCGGCCGTCCAGGCCGGCCCCGCCATCGCGGGCGTAGCTCGTCCATCGGCCTAGGATCCGCTCTGAGCCGTCGGCTTTGCCGACATATTGCTTCCCGTTGCTGGAGTCAGTAATCAGGTAAATCCCCTGGACCTCGGAAAGTGCTGCGCGCCAGTCCCCGTAGCGTGGGTCATCCACCAGGTCCTGCAGTTGGGGGTAGCTAAGCAGCACACCGTCGAAGCCAGGAAAAGGAACCTTGTCCCGGTCAGCGATCTCGACTACCTGCATCCGCGCTGCGCTGGCGGAGCTGGCGCCACGGTGCCAGCTGCGGGGATTGTCCCAGTCAATTACGAGCCGATCCTTGAGGGGTGCAAGGAAATCCGTTGAATGGAGGTCGAAATACCGGCACGATCCACTGCGTTCAGTCGCCAATTCTCCACGATTTTCGAAGGTTCCCCAGAGGCGAGAGCGGTTCTTGCCGTCGGCTATGAGTATCACCCAAAAGCGAGGAGGGGCTGCCGGGAAGCGACGAGGCGAAATGTCCTGCTCCCGGGTGTACGCCAAGACTCGTTCCTCGGTCAGGTCTTCAGGTCCACGGAGCGCGGCAACGTCATTCGGCCTGAATGAGTGGCGTATTACGTGGATATC
>NZ_JAJMLX010000111.1 GCF_020991325.1 Bordetella petrii
GCCGACGTCGCCATCGAGGCCGCCGGCAGTCCCGCCGCGCTGGAAACCTGCCTGGCCGCCACGCGCCGGGGCGGCCGCATCGTGCAGGTGGGCACGCTGCCCGCTGAAGGCATGGCCTTTCCGGCCAACAACATCATGGCGCGCGAGCTGGACTACGTCGGGGCGTTCCGTGCCGGTATCGAATTCGACTGGGCCGTTTCGTTCCTGCGCACGCGCCGGGTCGACGTGCGGCCCTTGATGAGCGCGCAGTTTCCGCTGGACCGCGCGGCCGAGGCCTTCGAACTGGCGGCCGACCGCCAGCGCAGTACCAAGGTGCAGCTTGTATGTGATTGATGACCCACCAAAGGCGGCAGCAAAAAAGAAACACGCCGCTATCCGCTAAACCTCAAGAGAGGAGACAACGATGAAGCAAGGCAATGCTGTCAAGGCGCTGTTGGCCGCCCTGTTCCTGGCCGCATCAGGCAGTGCGCTGTCGCAGACTACGCTGAAATGGGCCCACGTCTACGAGGCCTCAGAACCGTTCCACACCAGTTCGGTATGGGCTGCCAAGGAAATCGAGAAGCGCACCAACGGCCGCTATCACATCGATGTCTACCCGGCTTCGCAGCTAGGCAAGGAAAACGACATCAACCAGGGCCTGGCGCTGGGCACCGTGGACATGATCATTTCCGGATCCAGTTTCGCGGCCAAGAGTTTCCCCCGCATTGGCGTTACTTATTATCCCTATACCTTTCGCAACCCCGAGCACCTGCTGGCCTATACCAAGAGCGATATCTACAAGACGCTGACCCAGGGCTACGAGGAAAAAAGCGGCAACCATATCGTTGCCACCACCTACTACGGCACCCGCCATTCCACGTCCAACCGCCCGTTCAAGACCTGCCCGGAAATGAAGGGGCTGAAGATGCGCGTGCCCGACGTGCCGGCCTACCTGGCCATGCCGCGCGCCTGCGGCGCCAACACCTCGCCCATCGCGTTCGCCGAGGTTTACCTGGCCCTGCAGAACGGCACTGTCGAGGCGCAGGAAAACCCGCTGACCACCATCGAGGCCAAGAAGTTCTACGAGGTGCAGAAGAACATCATCCTGACCGGCCACATCGTCGATCACCTGAACACGGTGATCTCGGGCAAGCTGTGGAAAAGCCTGTCTGAAGAAGACCGCAAGATCTTCGCCGAAGTGGCCCAGCAGGCGGCCGACACGGCGTCGAAGCAGGTGGCCCAGCGCGAAAAGGAACTGGTGGAAGTGTTCCGCAAGAAAGGGCTGAACGTCGTGGAAGTGGACACGGCGGCGTACCGCGACACCGTGCTGGAAAAGGTGCCTTTCGAGCAGTACGGCTACGAGAAGTCCGACTGGGAACAGATCCAGGCCGTCAAGTGAACCCGCTGGCGGGGCCGCCGCGCGCGGCTCCGGTGGCCCAATACCAGCAGGGGGAAGCATGCATATAGAATCCGGGGCCGGCACGCCGGCCATGGCCCAGTATGGCGGCGATGCAGGCCGCGCCGCCGCCCAGCCGCCGGCCTCGGTGGAATCCATCGTCCACAGTTTCGAAGAGGCCGACGAGCACAAGAAGGTGGACCTGTCCGGCTATGCCTTCGAGGACTGGTTCTGCCTGGTGCTGTTCTGGGTGATGGGAGCATTGGTGTTCCTGCAGTTCTTCACGCGCTATGTGCTGAACGACTCGTTCGCCTGGACAGAAGAGCTGGCCGTGTATGCGCTGATCGGCGTGGTATTCATGGGTTCGGCCATGTGCGTGCGCATTTGCCGCCACATCCAGGTCGACTTCCTGTACCGCTACCTGCCCAAGGGGCTGGCCCGCGTGCTGGCCACCCTGATCGACATCTTGCGTACGGTGTTCTTCGGTTATGCCGTATGGCTGGTGTACCGCTATATCCAGCTGGTGGGCGTAGAGCCCATGACGACGATCTTCTGGGACAAGGCCTATGTGTACTGGCTGGCATTGGCCGGTTTCGTGATGATGTTCGTGCGGTCGGTGCAGGTCAGTGTGCAGAACTGGCGCCAGGGGTATTCCAGCCTGGAAAACCCCGCGGCTTATTCAAGCCTGGACTGACGGCGTCCGCGCCCAAGGAGCCCATATGGGAATTCTGATCGGAACCTTTCTGCTGCTGATGATCTTCGGCGTGCCGGTGGCCGTGGCCATGGTGGGCGCCTCGCTGCTGTTCCTGTTGGTGTCGGGCAGCGTGCCCGACGTGGTGGTGGCGCAGCGCATGATCGCCGGCGTCGAGTCTTTCCCGCTGCTGGCCGTGCCGTTCTTCATCCTGGCAGGCAACCTGATGAACATCGCGGGTATCACCGGCCGCATCTACAACTTCGCGGTGGCGCTGGTGGGCTGGATGCGCGGTGGCCTGGGCCAGGTGAATATCGTGGGTTCGGTGGTGTTCGCCGGCATGTCGGGCACGGCCATCGCCGATGCCGCCGGCCTGGGCACCATCGAGATCAAGGCCATGAAAGACCACGGCTATCCCACCGAGTTCGCCGTGGGCGTCACGGCCGCCTCGGCCACGCTGGGGCCCATTCTGCCGCCCTCGCTGCCCTTCGTCATTTATGGCATGATGGCCAATGTGTCCATCGGGTCGCTGTTCCTGGCGGGGGTAATTCCGGGCGCCGTGCTGACGCTGATGATGATGCTTACCGTGGCCTACTTCGCCCGCAAGAACAACTGGGGCGGCGATGTGGCCTTCGACTGGAAGCGGCTGGGCAATGCGTCGCTGGAAGTGGCGGTGGTGCTGGCCTTTCCGTTCACCATCTGGCTGATGACGCTGTTCGGGGTGTCGGCCAACGTGGCTACCCTGGTCGCCTTTGGCGCCTTGGTGGCGGCCGACTGGTATTTCGACTTTTCGGCCGTCATGGCCCTGATGGCTCCGGTCATCCTGATCGGCGGCATGACCATGGGCTGGTTCACGCCCACCGAGGCGGCCGTGGCCGCGGTGATCTGGGCGCTGTTCCTGGGCTTGGTGCGCTACCGCAGCATGACGCTGCGCACCCTGGCCAAAGCCACTTTCGACACCATCGAGACCACCGCGTCAGTATTGTTCATCGTGACGGCGGCATCGGTGTTTGCCTGGCTGCTGACCACCACGCAGGCCGCCCAGGCGCTCACCGACGCCATCCTGGCGGTCACGCAGAACAAGTGGGTGTTCCTGCTGCTGGCCAATGTGCTGATCCTGGTGGTGGGCTGCTTCATCGACACCATCGCGGCCATCACCATCCTGGTGCCGATTCTGCTGCCGCTGGTGCTGAAGCTGGGTATCGACCCCATCCACTTCGGCCTGGTCATGACGCTGAACCTGATGATAGGGCTGCTGCATCCCCCACTGGGCATGGTGTTGTTCGTGCTGGCGCGGGTCTCGAAACTGTCGGTCGAACGCACCACCATGGCCATCCTGCCCTGGCTGGTGCCGCTGTTCCTGGCGCTGATCGTCATTACCTATGTGCCTAGCGTCAGCATGTGGCTGCCCGACCTGATGGGAGGACGCTGAACATGCAGACACACGCGCATGCCGGCCAGGCGGCCGGCGCAACCACCGGAGAACCGCGGCATGCCAGGTAGGCTGGAAGGAAAGACGGCGTTCGTGACGGCCGCCGGCCAGGGCATCGGCCGCGCTACCGCGCTGGCCTTTGCGCGCGAAGGCGCCAGGGTCGTGGCGGCCGACCTCAACCCCCATGCCCTGGGCGACCTGCACGGCTGTTCCGCGCGGGTGCTGGACGTGACCGACGCCCAGGCCGTGGAGCGGGCCGTGGCCGATGCCGGGCCGGTGGATATCCTGTTCAACGGCGCGGGCTTCGTGCACGCCGGCACCATACTCGAGTGCGACGACAGGGCCTGGGATTTTTCCTTCGACTTGAACGTGCGCGCCATGTACCGGCTGATCCGCGGCTTCCTGCCCGGGATGATCGCGCGCGGCAGCGGCTCTATCGTCAACATGGCCTCGGTGGCGTCCAGCGTGAAGGGCGCGCCCAACCGCTTCGTGTACGGCACCACCAAGGCCGCGGTCATCGGGCTGACCAAATCGGTGGCGGCCGATTTCGTGGGGCAGGGCATACGCTGCAATGCCATCTGCCCGGGCACGGTCGAATCGCCGTCGCTGCGCCAGCGCATTGCCGAACAGGCGCGCGCCAGCGGGCAGGCGGAATCCGCCGTCGAATCCGCTTTCGTGGCCCGCCAGCCCATGGGCCGCATCGGCCGCGCCGAGGAAATCGCCGCCCTGGCGCTGTACCTGGCCAGCGACGAATCGGCCTTTACCACGGGTACCGCGCAGATCATTGACGGGGGCTGGTCCAACTGACCGGCTTCGCACCCACATCCAGTAACCGACAAGGACAAACCATTCCATGAAACTGCTGCGCCATGGCGCCAAAGGCGCCGAGCAACCCGCCCTGATCGATGCGCAAGGCCAGGTGCGGGACCTGTCCGGTGTCATCGCCGACATCGGTCCCGATACGCTTTCCGAGGCCGGCCTGGCCCGCCTGCGCGCGCTGGACCCGGCCAGCCTGCCGGTGGTGCAGCAGCCCGGACGCCTGGCGCCGCCGTGGGCGGGCATGGGCAAGTTCGTGTGCATAGGGCTGAACTACGCCGACCACGCCGCCGAATCCGGCCTGCCCGTGCCGAAGGAACCGGTGGTCTTCATGAAGGCCACCAGCGCCCTGGCCGGCTGCAACGACCCCGTCGTGCTGCCGCAGGATTCGGCCAAGAGCGACTGGGAAGTCGAGCTGGGCGTGGTCATCGGCCGGCGCGCGCGCTACGTGCCGCAGGCCGATGCCCTGGCGCACGTGGCCGGCTACTGCGTGGTCAATGACCTGTCCGAACGCGAATACCAGCTGGAACGCGGCGGCACCTGGGACAAGGGCAAGGGCTGCGATACCTTCGGCCCGGTCGGGCCCTGGCTGGTCACGGCCGACGAAGTGCCCGATCCCCAGGCGCTGGACATGTGGCTGGACGTCAACGGCAAGCGTATGCAGAACGGCAGCACGCGCACCATGGTGTTCGGCGTGGCCGAGCTGGTCAGCTATGTCAGCCGCTACATGACGCTGAACCCCGGCGACCTGATCAGCACCGGCACGCCGCCGGGCGTGGGCATGGGCCAGAAACCCGGCGCCATCTACCTGAAGCCGGGCGACACCATGCGGCTGGGCATCGCCGGGCTGGGCGAACAGCAGCAGCGCGTGCATGCCTGGAATCCGGAACTGATAGACGGCTAGGGCCTGTTCACACGTGCCCGCAGGAACCATGCCCATGGACGCCGCCCAAGACAACCCCGTCATCCGCATCCACCCCGCCGACAATGTGGTCATCGCGCGCCGCCAACTGGTGGGCGGCACGCCGCTGCCGGCCGAAGGCATTACCGTGGCAGGGCTGGTGCCGCCCGGCCACAAGGTGGCGGTGCGCGCCATTGCGGAGGGCCAGCCCGTGCGCCGCTACAACCAGGTCATCGGCATTGCGCGGCAGGACATCGCGGCAGGCCAGCACGTGCACACGCACAACCTGGCTTTCTCGGATTTCGAGCGCGACTATGCGGTGGGGCAGGACGCCCACGCCACCGATTACGCGGCCGAGCCCGCCACGTTCGATGGCATCGTGCGGCCCGACGGGCGCGTGGCCACGCGCAACTACATAGGCGTGCTGACCTCGGTGAACTGTTCGGCCACGGTGGCCCGCGCCATCGCCGATCATTTCCGGCGCGATATCCGCCCGCAGACGCTGGCGGCCTATCCCAACGTGGACGGCGTGGTGGCGTTGACGCATGGCGCCGGCTGCGCCACCGGCAGCGATGGCGATCCGCTGAAGGTGCTGCGCCGCACGCTGGGAGGCTACGCGCGGCACGCCAATTTCGGCGCGCTGATGATGGTGGGCCTGGGCTGCGAAACCAACCAGATAGGCGGCCTGATGGAACAGGAAGGCCTGCACGAAAGCAGCCGCCTGCATACCTTCAGCATCCAGGGCACCGGCGGCACTCGCCGCGCCGTGGCGCGCGGCATCGAGCTGGTCGAGCAGATGCTGGACGAGGCCAACCGCGCGCAGCGCCAGCCCGTGGCCGCCAGCCACCTGACCGTGGGCCTGCAGTGCGGCGGGTCCGACGGTTATTCCGGCATCAGCGCCAACCCGGCGCTGGGCGCGGCGGTGGACTTGCTGGTGCGCCATGGCGGTGGCGCGATACTGTCGGAAACGCCCGAGATCTATGGCGGCGAACACCTGCTGACGCGCCGGGCCGCCACGCCAGGCGTGGCCGCCAAGCTGCTGGCGCGCCTGCGCTGGTGGGAAGACTATTGCGCGCGCAATGACGCCGAGATGGACAACAACCCCTCGGCCGGCAACAAGGCCGGCGGGCTGACCACCATCCTGGAAAAATCCCTGGGCGCGATTGCCAAGAGCGGCACCACCAACCTGGTCGACGTGTACGAGTACGCCGAACCCGTTACGGCGCGCGGCCTGGTGTTCATGGACACCCCTGGCTACGACCCGGTGTCGGCCACCGGCCAGGTGGCGGGCGGCGCCAACCTGATCTGCTTCACCACCGGGCGCGGCTCGGCCTACGGCTGCGCGCCGGCGCCGTCGCTGAAGCTGGCCACCAATACCGAATTGTGGCAACGCCAGGCCGACGACATCGACATCAATTGCGGCGAGGTGGTCGACGGCCGCAGTGATGTACAGGCCATGGGCGAACGCATTTTCCGGCTGATGCTGGACACCGCGTCGGGCCGCCGCAGCAAGAGCGAGATCCATGGTTATGGACAGAACGAATTCGTGCCCTGGCAGCTGGGGGCAGTGATGTAGCGCATTTCCGGCGCGCGGCGCGGGGCCGCGGCGCCTGGCTCACCCACACAGGTTCTTCATGAAGATCAGCAACGCACGCGTCATCGTCTGCAGCCCGGGCCGCAATTTCGTCACTTTGAAAATCGAAACCGACCAGGGGCTGACCGGCATCGGCGATGCCACCCTCAACGGCCGCGAACTGGCCGTGGCCAGCTATCTGGCCGACCACGTGGCGCCCTGCCTGGTCGGGCGCGACGCCCACCAGATCGAGGACATCTGGCAGTATCTGTATCGCGGCGCCTACTGGCGGCGCGGGCCGGTCACCATGGCGGCCATCGCCGCGGTCGATACCGCGCTGTGGGACATCAAGGCCAAGGCCGCGGGCATGCCGCTATACCAGCTGCTGGGCGGCAAAAGCCGCAGCGGTGTCATGGCGTACGGCCATGCCAACGGCCGCGATATCGACGAAACCGTCGACGAAGTGCTGCGCTATCGCGACATGGGCTACCGCGCCATCCGCGCGCAAAGCGGCGTGCCGGGCCTGAACGCCGTGTACGGGGTGGGCCGCGGCCGCATGTTCTATGAACCGGCCGACGCCGACCTGCCCTCCGAGCACGACTGGTCCACCGAAAAATACCTGGACCACGCTCCCAAACTGTTCGAGCGCGTGCGCGACGCGGTGGGCTGGGACACGCACCTGCTGCACGACGTGCACCATCGCCTGACGCCCATCGAAGCCGGACGGCTGGGCAAGGCGCTGGAGCCGTACCGCCTGTTCTGGATCGAGGACGCCACGCCCGCCGAGAACCAGGAAGCCTTTCGCCTGATCCGCCAGCACACGGTCACGCCGCTGGCCGTGGGTGAAATCTTCAACACCGTGTGGGACTGCAAAGACCTCATCCAGAACCAGCTTATCGATTACATACGCGCCACCGTCGTTCATGCCGGCGGCATTACCCAGCTGCGGCGCATCGCGGACCTGGCCGCGCTATACCAGGTGCGTACCGGCTGCCATGGCGCCACCGACCTGTCGCCCGTGTGCATGGGCGCGGCGCTGCACTTCGACCTGTGGGTGCCCAACTTCGGCATCCAGGAATACATGCGCCACAGCGACGAAACCGATGCCGTGTTCCCGCATGCCTACCGCTTCGACGACGGCATGCTGTATCCGGGAGACGCGCCCGGCCATGGCGTGGACATCGACGAAGCATTGGCCGCCAAGTACCCTTACCAGCGCGCCTACCTGCCGGTGAACCGGCTGGCCCACGACGGCACGCTGTGGCACTGGTAGAACCATGCCTGGACGCCTGACCGCCGCCAGCCTGGCCGGCCTGCCCGCCGGCGTCGGGCGTCCCGGCTACGATCGTTCCCGGCTGCGCGCCGGCATCGTGCACCTGGGCATCGGCGCGTTCCATCGCGCCCATCAGGCGGCCGTTACCGATATGGCCATGGCCGCCAGCGGCGATTTGCGCTGGGGCATCGTGGGCGTGTCGTTGCGCAACCCCGCCACGCGCGACGCGCTGGCCCCGCAGGACGGTCTGTATACCCTGTCGCTGCGCGATGCGGATGCCTCGGGGGCCGCGCGCGAATCGCTGAGCGTGGTGGGCGCCGTGCTGCGCGTGCTGGCCGCGGCCGAAGATCCCGGCGCGGTGCTGGAACATATTGCCCACCCCGATACGCGTATCGTCAGCCTGACCATTACCGAAAAGGGCTACGGCCACGAGCCCGCCACCGGCCGGCTGCGGCGCGATGCGCCCGACACCGTGCATGATTTGGCACATCCGCACGCGCCGCGCGGCGCCATCGGCATGCTGGTGCACGGCCTGGCGCGCCGCCGCGACGCGGGGCGGGGGCCGCTGACACTGCTGTGCTGCGACAATCTCCCGTCCAATGGCGACACGCTGCGCGGCCTGGTGCTGGAGTTCGCCGCGGCGGTCGATGCCGGCCTGCATGGCTGGATCGAGCGGCACTGCGCGTTTCCCAATTCCATGGTCGACCGCATCGTGCCGCGCACCACCGATGCCGATCGCCAGCGCATCGCGCAACGCCTGGGCTGTGAAGACGCCTGGCCGGTGATGGGCGAACCCTTCCTGGAATGGGTCATTGAAGACAACTTCGCCGCCGGCCGGCCCGCCTGGGACCAACCAGGCGGCGCGCGCTTTGTGCGCAGCGCGGCGCCCTTCGAACAGCTGAAACTGCGCATGGTGAACGGCCCGCATTCGGCGCTGGCCTATCTGGGCGCATCCGCCGGGCTGCCCACCGTCAGCCAGGCCATGGCCGATCCGGCGCTGCGCGCGTATGTGGACGCGCTGATGCGCGAGGAAATCGCCCCCACTCTGCCGGCGGTTCCGGGTGTGGACCTGGATGCCTGGCGCGCCCGCCTGCTGGCGCGCTTTGCGAACCCGGCGCTGCCGCATCGCACCCAGCAGATCGCCATGGACGGTTCGCAGAAGCTGCCGCAGCGCCTGCTGGGCACCGTGCGCGACCGCCTGCGCGCGGGCCAGGGCTACCAGCGCCTGGCCCTGGCGGTGGCGGGCTGGATGCATTACCTGCGCGGCAGGGATGAGCAGGGCGCGGCGTATTCCATCGACGACCCCCTGGCCGATGAACTGCGCGCGCTGCTGGCGCGCGCGGACCAGGGCCAGGGCGAGGGGGCGGATCTGCGGCGTACCCAGGCGCTGGTGGGCTACATTCCCGTGTTCGGCGATCTGGCCGGGCATGACGCGTTTACCCATGCCGTGGCGCACCATGCTGCCGTCTTGCGCGTCCAGGGTGTGCGCGCCGCCTTGCGGGAGGCCGTATGACGCAGGCGCTGCGGCAATGTCCCGCGCCCGCGCTGCGCGAATGGGGCCGCGCCTGCCTGATGGCCATGGATGTGCCCGCCGCGGATGCCGCTTGCCTGGCCGACAGCCTGGTACAGACCAGCCTGTGGGGCGTGGATTCGCACGGCATCGCGCGACTGCCGCATTACCTGAACCGCCTGGCGCATGGGTCCGTCCTGGCGCGGCCCGACGTGCGCATTGTGCGCAGCGGCCCCGGCACGGCGCAGGTGCACGCAGGGCAGGGGCTGGGCATCGTGGTGGCGCATCGCGCCAACCGCCTGGCCATGGACATGGCGCGCGAAACCGGCATCGCCGCGGTCGGCGTCAGCGATTCCTCGCATTGCGGCGCCGTGGGGCTGTACAGCCGCGCGGCCGCCGAGGCCGGGTTGCTGGGTATGGCGTTCACGCATTCCGACGCCATTGCCGCGCCGTTCGGAGGCCACGCGCCTTTCCTGGGCACCAATCCGGTTTCCATTGCCGTGCCGCGCCAAAACGGGCCGCCCATCTGCCTGGACATGGCCACCACCGCCATTCCCTGGAACCGCGTCATGAACGCCCGCCGCGAAAACCATGCCCTACCGGCCGGCGTGGCGCTGGACGAGGCAGGCCACGACGCTACCGACCCGCACGCGGTGCGCGCGCTGCGCCCCCTGGGTGGCTTGCAGCAGGGCTACAAGGGCTACGGCCTGGCCCTGATGATCGAACTGCTGTGCGGGCCGTTGCAGGGCAACCCCTTTGGGCCGCATATTTCGCCCATGTACCAGCAGTTGCACCAGCCGCGCCGGTTGGGCGCATTCTTCATCGTGATCGACCCCGCGCGTTTCGCGGGCGGGCCCGCGCTGGCCGCCCTGGCGGCGCAAATGGCCGACGAGCTGGCTACCCAGCCCGGGCAGCCGTGCGTGCCGGGCGACCCCGAGCAGGCGGCCCAGGCGCTGCGCCTGCGCGAGGGTATTCCCGTCGAACCGGGCCTGTGGAAAGAATTCCTGCACTGGAGCACGCGCCTGCGCGTGCCGCCCCCGGGGCAGGCATAATCAGTCCAGGCAGGCATGCAGCTTGCTGCCAGCCGTGCCGCCATTCACCTGCAGGCAGGAGCCCACCATGTCCTACCCATCCGGCGATACGCCGTGTACGGCCGCGCACACTGGCGGCGGCGTGCCCACCACGCTGCGCGTCAATGGCGCCAGCCATGCGCTGCTGCTGGATCCGCGCGCCACCTTGCTGGATACCTTGCGAGAAACCCTGCACCTGACCGGCACCAAGAAAGGCTGCGACCATGGCCAGTGCGGCGCCTGTACGGTGCACCTGGACGGCAGGCGGGTCAACGCCTGCCTGGTGCTGGCCGTGTCCGCCGGGGGTGCCGGCATCACCACCATCGAGGGCCTGGGCAATGCGCAGGCCATGCATCCGCTGCAAGACGCTTTCGTGCGGCACGACGGCTACCAGTGCGGCTACTGCACGGCCGGGCAGATCATGTCGGCCGCCGCCTTGATGCACGAGCCTTGCGGCGACAGCGACGCCGAGGTGCGCGAATTGATGAGCGGCAATATCTGCCGGTGCGGCGCCTATGCCAACATCGTCGCCGCCATCCAGGACGTGCGCGGAAAAAGGTGAGCGGCATGCACAGCTTTCACTACACGCGCGCAGCCAGCATCGACGAGGCCGTGCGCCTGGCCATTCCCACCGATGCCCGGGCCGGCCAGCCGGTGCGCTTCCTGGCGGGCGGCACCACGCTGGTAGACCTGATGAAGCTGGACGTGGAAACGCCCGCGCACGTGGTCGACATCACCGGCCTGGGGCTGGACCAGATAGAAACATTGCCTGACGGCGGCCTGCGCATCGGCGCCCTGGTTCGCAACGCCGACCTGGCCCGCCACGCCCAGGTTGCAAGCCAGTACCCGGTACTGTCGCAGGCCTTGCTGGCGGGCGCTTCGGCCCAGTTGCGCAACATGGCCACCACCGGCGGCAACCTGTTGCAGCG
The DNA here is from genome assembly GCF_020991325.1 of Bordetella petrii. Classification (GTDB taxonomy): domain Bacteria; phylum Pseudomonadota; class Gammaproteobacteria; order Burkholderiales; family Burkholderiaceae_B; genus Bordetella_A; species Bordetella_A petrii_E. Next base: position 11,571 of record NZ_JAJMLX010000111.1, read on the forward strand.
CACGCGCTGCGTGTACTTCCGCGACCGCGCCGCGCGCTGCAACAAGCGCCAGCCTGGCAGCGGCTGCGATGCCATCGACGGGCACAACCGCAACCTGGCGGTGCTGGGTACCAGCCCGCACTGCATAGCCAGCCATCCATCGGACATGAATATTGCCTTGATGGCGCTGGACGCCACCGTGCACGTGCAAGGCCCGGCTGGCCCGCGCAGCATCGCACTGGCACGCTTTCACCTGGAACCCGGGCAAACTCCCGAACGCGAAACGGCCCTGCACCACGGCGAGTTGATCACCCACGTCACGCTGCCGCCCGCGCCGGACGGCGCGCGGTCCAGCTATGTCAAGCTGCGCGATCGCGCCTCGTATGAATTCGCGCTGGCATCCGCCGCGGTGGTGCTGCAGGCCAGGGAAGGGCGCATCGCGTCGGCCCGCATCGCATTGGGCGGAGTGGCCACCCGGCCATGGCCCTGCCCGCAGGCCGAGCAGGCCCTGGCCGGCCAGGCGCCCAGCACGCCGCTGTATGAGCAGGCGGCGCGCGCGGCATTGCAGGGTGCCACGGCATACAGCCAGAACGGCTTCAAGATCGAACTGGCGCGGCGCTGCCTGGTGCATGCCTTGTCCATCACGCTGCCGCCGCAGTAAGGAAAACGCATCATGGCCAAGCTGATACACCCCGAAGCCATCGGCCTGCCGGCCGTCCGCATCGATGGGCCCGTCAAGGTGACCGGCGCCGCACGCTACGCGGCCGATTTCATGCTGCCCGGCTTGCTGTACGCGGTGCCCGTGTGCGCCACCATTGCCCACGGGCGCATCGCGAGCCTGGATACCGAAGCCGCCCAGTCCATGCCCGGCGTGCACCTGGTCCTGCATCGCGGCAACCGGCCGCCGCTGTACCGCAACGCCAGCGGCTCTATCGACGAAGCCCGCCCGCCGCTGGAGGACGACCTTATCCACTACTACGGCCAGTTCGTCGCGCTGGTGGTGGCCGATACACAAGAACAGGCGCAGGCCGCCGCCAACGCGGTGCGCGTCAGCTACGACGCGCAGGCGCCGGATGTGTCGCCTCCCGGCGCCGAGGACACGCCCAATACCGAAAGCCAGCGTGGCGATGCGCCAGCGGCCTATGGCAGCGCCGACGTGCGCCTGGACGCCACCTACACCACGCCCGTCGAAACGCACAATTCCATGGAACTGCATGCCTGCGTGGCCGATTACGACGGACAGGCCTATACCCTTTACGAAACCTCGCAGGGCGTGGTCAACCATCGCGACGTGGCCGCGCAGATGCTGGGCACGTCCAAAGAAAATGTGCGGGTCATTTCGCAGTACCTGGGCTCGGGCTTCGGCGGCAAGCTGTGGCCCTGGGCGCATTCCCTGTTGGCGCCGCTGGCCGCCCGCATGCTGGGCCGGCCCGTGAAGCTTGTCCTCAACCGCGCCATGACCTTCCACGGCACCGGCCACCGGCCCCGCACGCGCCAGCGCCTGCGCCTGGGCGCCACGCGCGAAGGCAGACTGGTGTCACTGCAGCATCACTACCTGAGCCAGGCGTCCATGCTGGACAAGTATCGCGAACGCTGCGGCGAAGCCACCCCGCGCATGTACAGCACGCCCAACCTGCTGGTGTGCTGGGGCCTGGCGCGGCGCCACGTGGGCGCGCCCACGTCCATGCGCGGCCCCGGCGCGGTGCCGGGCATGTATGCGCTGGAATCCGCCATGGACGAACTGGCCGTCCGGCTGGACATGGACCCCGTCGAACTGCGACTGCGCAATGAACCCGAGCGCGACGAAGGCAGCGGGCTGCCATTTTCGTCCCGGCATTTGCGCGAATGCTTGCAGAAGGGCGCCGAACGCTTCGGCTGGCAGCGGCGCCAGCCCCAGGTGGGGTCCATGCGGCACGGCGAAGAAATCCTGGGCTGGGGCGTGGCGGCCTGTTCGTGGCTGGCCCTGCGCATGCCTACCGACTTGACGGTGACCCTGCACGCCGACGGCTCGGCCCGCCTGGCGTGCGCCACCCAGGATATCGGCACGGGTACCTACACCGTCCTGGCGCAACTGGTCAGCGCGGAAACCGGCATCGCGCTGGACCGCATCCAGGTCAGCCTGGGCGACACGCGGTTGCCGCCCGGCCCCCTCTCGGGCGGTTCCGCCGCCACCACGTCCTTCATTCCCGCCGCGCTGGAGGCCACCCGCAACGCCGTGCGGGCCGCCTGCAAGCTGGCCGCGCAACCCGGCGGGGCGTACGCCGGCCAGCCAGCCAAGGCCCTGTCCGTGCGGTCGGGCCGTATCCACCGGG